>RFHU01000276.1 GCA_003695705.1 Planctomycetota bacterium | reverse complement strand
CGCGCCTGGGCGGAGGTGTGCCCCGTCGGAGCCCCCGTCATCCACCTGGGCGCGACCAGTTGCTTCGTCACCGACAACGCCGACGGCCTCATTCAGCGACGCGCGCTGCAGCTCGTGCGCCAGCGCCTTGTCCAGCTCGTTCGCGCGTTGGCGCGGTTTGCGCGCCAGCACGCCGACACGCCGACCCTGGGCTACACCCACTTCCAGGTGGCCCAGCCGACCACCGCGGGGAAGCGTGCCGGGCTTTGGCTCCAAGACACGGTGTGGGACCTCGAGCGCGTCGAGGAGCGCCTGGCGTCCTTGCCCTGCCGCGGCGCCAAGGGCACCACCGGGACGCAGGCTTCGTTCCTTGCCCTCTTCGGCGGGGACGATGCGAAGGTCCTGGAACTCGAGCGCCGGCTCGCGGAGCGGCTCGGCTTCCCTCGGGCCGTTCCGCTCGCCGGACAGACCCTGCCGCGCAAGCTCGAAGCCTGGCTGACCGACGCCCTGGCGGGGATCGGTGTGACGCTGGGCAAGCTCGGCCGCGACGTGCGCCTCCTCTGCCACACCGGCGAGCTGCGGGAGCCCTTTGGGAAGGGACAGGTCGGCAGCTCCGCCATGCCCTACAAGCAGAACCCCATGCGTGCCGAACGCATTTGCGCGCTCTCCCGCCTGCTCCTGCACCACCGCAACGCGCTGGCCGAGGTGGCTGCGACCCAGTGGCTGGAGCGCTCCCTCGACGACAGCGCCACCCGGCGCTTGTCCATTCCCGACGCCTTCCTGCTCGCCGACGGCGTCTTGCGAGCAGCGGTGGACCTCGTCGCCGGCCTGCGAGTCGACGAGCCCCTCGCGCGAGCGCGCCTCGCCCGCGAGGCTCCCTTCCTCGCCGTGGAGACCTTGCTCGTCCGCGGGGTCGCCTCGGGGGGCGATCGCCAGGCGCTCCACGAGGCGCTCCGGAAGCACGCCCTCGCGGCCCGCGAGGCGGAGGATCCCGCGGCGGAGTTTCGCCGACGGCTGCTCGCGGATGATGGCTTCGGGATCGAGCCCGACGAGCTGGATGCGCTCTTGGATCCGGCGCGCCTGGTAGGCCGAGCGCCGGCGCAGGTGCGCGCCTACCTCGCCGAGGTGGTCGACCCGCTGCTCGCGGCGTGCGCCGACGTGCCGGAGGCCCGCGACCCTCTGCAGGTGTAGCCCGAGCTCCGGAGCCGTGCCGGGGGCGGCGCGGCGGAGAACTCAGTCGCTGAACTGGAGGATGACGCCCGCGAAGAGGCCGTGCACCGCGCCCTCGAGTCCCTTGCCCTCGGCGTCCGTGTCCCGCTCCAAGGCAATGAACTCGTAGCGGTAGCCGACGATCACGCCCAGGGTGTCGGCGATGGTCAACGAGAGGCCCAGGTCGACTTGCACCGAGGTCGACTCGCGCTCCTTGCGCTCTTGGTACTCCCACTTGTCGTTCCAGTCGTCCCAGCGCCAGCCGGCATCCACTTCGTAGGAGAGGTGTCCCACGCGGGTGCTGGCGAAGAGTTCGAGGGCCTGCACCGGGCGCAAGGCGAGGCCGAAGCCCACGGTGGGGACCACGGCCTCGAGGCGCTCTCGCTCCTGCGGTCTTGCGGCCAGGTTGCGGGTGAGCTCGACCTCCCAGGAGAGGTAGCGCGCGCCCAGGGAGAGGTCGATGGTCACGTAGCGGTTGTTGAGGGGGCGCAAGACGACGTCGAAGTCGCCCAGGTAGACCTCGTGGGAGAGCTCGAGCACGTCTCCGCTTCCCCAGCTCGTGTCGCCGTAGGTGAAGGGCTGAACGCCGCCCACCGCGCCGACTTGGAAGTCGTTCTCGAGCTGCGTCGCGTGGGCGAAGCCGCCGCGGAGGGCCACGTGGCGACCCAGGTCGAGGGTCAACCCGTAGAAGCCGCCCGGGCTGCCTTCGAGGTCGTCGTCTCCGTCGAGGTCGACTTCGTAGGGGTCCTCGATCTTCACGACCTGGCGCGGGTTCGTTCCCACGCGCCGGTAGAACTCGAGGTCGGTGATGGCGGGATGCCAGTAAGCGCCCAGGAGCCTCAGCCGGGCTCCGAAGGCGCGGGCGCCTTCCTCCTCCTCCTCAGCGGCCGCGTAGTCGGGAATGGGCTCGCTCGCCGGGGGCGGGCTCCGATACTCGCGCTCCAGCGCGCGGTCCAGCTCCCGGTCGACTTCCTCGTTCGAGGGGACGAAGGGGGCAGGCTCTTCGTCGGCCAGGACCGAGACCGGAGCGAGGAGGGCGGCGGCGAGGAGGCCCTGCAGGAAGCGCTTGTCTAGCGTGGACATGGGTCGGTCCCCCGGGCGAGCATGCGCAAACCAAGCCTAGCAGCGGGCCGGGGAGCGCACCAAGAAGCGTGCCGGATCCTCGATGGAAGCCCTGGATTGCTCTGGACTTCTGGTCCTCCGGCGGTAGGATTCTCGGCTCCGCGGAGGTGGTTCGTGAGCGAGTCCCAGGCTGCCGAGGGCCCGTCGGCCCCGGACCCAGAAGCGTCGGAAGGTGCTGCGGCTGCGGCGTCCACCGGTTCCACCGCCCCGGCAGACGCCCAGGCGTCCGGGTCCATTCAGGACGCCCGCCTCGCCGAGGACGACGGCGACGGTTCGCTGGTCTCCGAACTCCTGCTCTTCCTCAAGGAAGAGAAGAAGTGGTGGCTCGCGCCGATCGTCGTCTTCGCCCTCCTCCTCGCGGTGCTCTTCGTCTTCGCCGAGAGCGGCGCCGCGCCCTTCATCTACACGCTCTTCTAGAGGGCCTGCGGTCGGATCGCTCGCGCGCGAGCCATTCCTCCCTGGCGCGTGTCCGTGGCGCGCGCTATACCGAAGGAGTCGCTTCGCTCGGCGGAGCGGCGAAAGCGGTTCGCGCTACCGTGGCGCGAGGGTTCCCTCGATCCGGGACCGGAGTCTGCAGGTACGAAGCCGGTTGGCCGGGTGAACCGCTTCAGCAAAGGAGGTGATCCGTATGTGTAGTGGCTACCTGAAGAGGCTGTCGACCTAAGAGCGTCGACGGACCCTCACGGGTCGATGGTCTGGAGCCGCGTCGGGCGCTGCCCGGCGCGGTTTCGTGTACGCGCTCGAGGTCCGGGCCGATCCGTGCCTCGGCGGGGCGCTCAGGGCACCAAGAGCACCTTGCCCACGTGCTCGCCGGCCTCGAGGACCGCGTGCGCGCGCTCGGCGTCGCGCAGGGGCAGCACTCGGTCGACCACGACCTCCAGGCGCCCCGCCGCGAAGAGGGGCACGACGCGCTCGGCGAAGCGGGCGACGAGTTCTGCCTTGCGGTCGGCGGGGAGCGCTCTCAGGGTGCTCCCCAAGACCCGCAGGCGGCGCGAGAGGAGTCGGCCGAGGTCGAGGGTCCCGCGCCGTCCCTGCTGCAGGCCGATCACCACGAGTCGCCCGTCCGGAGCCAGGGCGCGGAGGTTGGCGTCGAGGGCGCCCGCGCCGAGGCAGTCGAGGATGAGCTGCGCGCCGCCGACCGCCCGCAAGGCCTCGGTCGGGTCGTCCCGCGCGTAGTCGAGGGCGTGTCGGGCTCCCAGGGCGAGGCAGCGCTCGCGCTTCGAGGCGCGCGAGGTGGTCCATACCTCGGCGCCGGCTTCGCGCGCGAGCTGAACGGCGGCGGTTCCCACACCGCCGGCCCCGCCGTGGATCAAGCAGCGCTCGCCCGCGACGAGCCCGCCCAGCTCGAGCAGGTCGTAGAAGGCGGTGAGGAAGACCTCCATGAGGCCTCCGGCCGCGGGGAGCCCCACCGCGGTCGGAACGGGCAGTGCGTGCCGCGCGTCGACCGCCACCCGTTCGGCGTAGCCTCCCCCGGTCAGGATCGCCATGACCCGGTCGCCGGGGCGGTAGGGACCGGCGCCCACGAGCACGGTTCCCGCGGCCTCGAGGCCGAGGATGTCCGAGGCGCCGGGCGGTGGGGGGTAGTGGCCCTGGCGCTGAAGGAGGTCGGCGCGGTTCACCGAGGTGGCCTCCACGCGGAGGAGGAGTTCTCCTTCGCGCGGGACGGGGTCGGGGACCTCGGCCCAGCGCAGCGCGCCTTCTTCGACGACCACGGCGTGCACGCGGGCATGCTACCTCGCCGGCTTCGGTCGGGCGCGGGCTGCACCCGCGAGCTCGGGAGGACCGATCGCGGGCTCGGGGGTGCGGACTTCGCCGGGCGTGCCGGCGGCTGCTACCCTGGGCCGCGGTGGTGCTGCGTCGACGGGCTCGCTGCTTCTTCCTCCTTGCGCTGGGGCTGAGCGCGGGGTGCCGGGGAGGCGGCTTCTTCGTTGCTCGGCCGACCACCACCTCCGCGCGGCCGCGGGTGGTGGTGGCCAACGAGTCGCCCACGGCCATCGCCCTCGAACTCGAAGGACCGAAGCTCCGCGAGCGAGTCGAGGTCCCCCCCTGGGAGGAGCACGTCCGCGAGTTCCCTCCGGGCGCCTACGAGGTGGAACTCCTCGTCGAAGGGCGCACCGAGTTCCGGGCCTCTTGGTACGTGCATCGGCGCCGCGGGACCGCGGTCTTGAGGCCGCGCACTCGCTACTTCTTTCGCTACCGCCCTCGCTGAGGCCTCGGCCCCGGGCGGAGCCGCCCAGGGAATGGCGCAGCCCGAGAATGGCGCAGCCTGAGCCACCTCGGGTCGCGTTGCGCCGCCCCCCGCTTACGCCAAGGGGTTGTGCGCAGAGCCCTTGGCGAGCGCCGCCGCGTGGGCGGACCGCTTCGACCCACCCGGCGCCGCTGCGGCCCGCCTCCGGTGCCCTTGCCCGTGGGTCTTGCGCGTCCGCGCAGCTCCGGCCCAGCGGGTGCTTTTGGCCAGAGAGGGAGGCAGCTCCGGGGAGGTCGGAACCATGATCGCGTTCGCGCACGCAAACGATCCTTCGAAGGCGGGCGGCGTGGGCTGCCGCCCGCCGACCGAGCAGGCCCGAAGGCGGGGCCGCAGTTCGGGAGAGGAAGCCCGGGCCACGTCGCCCGGCGCTCGTGGGCCGCAGTCCGCCCGGGCCCCTCGGCCCTCGCAGGGGGCGTCTGGGACGAGCCCAAGGCCACTAGAGACGGCCGGGCCCCGTCCGGGGCGGGCCGCGGAGAGCCTCGCGGGGCTGTGCGCCCTCGCGGCCTGGGCGGCGCGGGCGACCGGCGCGGCTGCGGCCCTCTCCGCCGCGGCGGGCATGATGCTGCTCGGCCCCTTCGGCTTCTTCCCTGCCCTCGCCGTCGCGCCGGCGGTCTTCTTGGCCGACGCGCTGGACGGCCTTGCGGAGCGCCTCGCGGCGGGGGCGCAGGCCGAGGTGCCCCCGCCGCGGGGTCGGACGCCGTCGCAGGCCCCCGGACCTTCGCCTGCGCAGGTCGCTTTCCACCGGGCGCTTCCCGAAGTGCTCGCGCGCTTCGCGGCCTGCGAAGACTCCGTTTGCCGTAGGGAAGAGGCGGCGCTGCTCGGCGAGGCCCTCAGCGAGCACTTCGCCCTCGAGGAGGCCTCCGGGGGCTTCTTGGCCGACCTCGTCGAGCGAGCCCCCGAACTCCACGAGTCGGTGCGCGCGCTGGAGGAGGAGCACGGAGCGTTGCTCGAAGCCCTCGCCCCCTTCGCCGCAGAGGACCCCGGGGTCGCGCGCCCCGATCGGGGCAGCGCGCTCCGGTGGGTGCAGCGGGTGCAGGATCACCAGCGCCGCGAGGACACGCTCTTCGAGCGAGCCTACGGCGTGCTTCTCGACGGGGCGGCGGAGGCCTGAGCGCTCGCTCGGTGGAGCCCCGCCCTTGCGCCTGTCGCGCCGCTGGAGGCGTCGCGCGAAGCGCGGCGGCGTTTGTCTCCGGAACGTGACAGGCCTTGTCGCAACTCCCCCGGAGTCGAGCCCGGAAGCCCGGCACGCCCGGTGCGAAGCACCGGTCCGTCGGGGAAGCATGACGGCGCGCGTTCTGTTGGTCGACGACGAGGCGGATCTGCTCGAGTCGTTGCGGCTGCTCCTCTTGCAAGAGGGGCCCTTCGAGGTTCACGCGGAGAGCGATTCGCGCGTCGCGCTGCGCCGGGTGGGCGAGGAGCCCTGGGATCTGGTCGTCCTCGACCTCAACATGCCCGGGGTCCACGGCCTCGAGGTCCTCGACGAACTCAGCCGCAGCCAGCCCCTGGCGGAGTGCATCGTGCTCACGGCGGTGCAAGACCCGGCCATGGCGGTACAAGCCTTGAAAATGGGAGCCTTCGACTACCTCACCAAGCCGGTGGACAAGAAGAAGCTGCTCGGGCTCGTGCGGCGGGTGCTCCACCTCGACTCCGGCGGGGGCGCCTGCGACGCCCGCGAGGCCTTTCGAAAGCGCCTCGAGCACCCCGAGGCCTTCGCCGACATCGTGACCGTAAGTCCGAAGATGGCGCAGATCTTTCGCTACCTCGAGCGGGTGGCGCCCACGGAGGAGTCGGTGGTCATCTCCGGGCCGAGCGGGACCGGCAAGGAACTCATCGCCCGCGCGATCCACCGCCTCAGCCCGAGGCGCAACGGGCCTTTCGTCGGCGTGAACATCGCGGCCATTCCTCCAAGCCTCTTCGCCAGCGAGCTCTTCGGCCACGCGGCGGGCGCCTTTTCGGGCGCCCAGGGACGGCGCCGCGGGTTCGCCGAGGAGGCCGCCGAAGGGACCCTCTTCCTCGACGAGATCGGCGAGCTCGACCAGGGCTTGCAGGTGCAACTCTTGCGCGTGCTGCAGGAGCGCGAGTACTTCGTGGTCGGCGAGACCACCCCCACCCCCCTGCGCGCGCGCGTCGTCGTCGCCTCCAACCGGGACCTCGAAGAAGAGACCGGCTCCGGGCGGTTCCGCGCGGACCTCTTCTACCGGCTCAACGCCACCTCCGTACACGTCCCGCCCCTCGCCAAGCGGCCCGAGGACATCCCCCACCTCGTGAACCACTTCGCACGCACCTTGAGCGCGCGCTACGGGAAGCCCATTCGCTCGGTGGATCCGCGCCTGGTCAAGCTCCTCTGCCAGTATCCCTTCCCCGGCAACGTGCGGGAGCTCCAGAACGTGATCCGGGAGGCCGTTCTCGCCGAGGACACCGGCGTCCTCCGGCCCTCCTCCTTGCCCGAGGCCTACCGACACAAGATCGGCCGCGACCGCTCGCTGACCCACGGCCGCGGCGAGCTGGTCACCCTGGCGGAGCTCGAGCGGGAACACATTCAGCGGGTGCTGCAGAGCACCGGCGGCAACGTGACCCAGGCGGCGAAGGTCCTCGGGATCTCACGGGCCACCCTCGGCCGGCGCCTCCGCGAGTGGCGCCGCGCGGCCTCGCCGTGACGCCCGCGGAGGCTTCCCGCCGGGCCCTGGCGGCCGCCTTCGACCAGGTCGCCGAAGCCATCTTCGTTACCGACGCCGAGGGCCGCATCGTCTTCGCCAACGAGGCCTTCGAGCGCGTCACCGGCTTCCCGGCCGCCGAGGCCGTCGGCTGCACGCCTCGCCTCCTCCGCAGCGGCCGCCACGACGACGCCTTCTACCGCAACCTATGGGGGACCATCCTCGCAGGGGAGGTGTGGCGGGGTTCGGTGGTCAACCGGCGTCGCGACGGTTCCCTCTACGAGGCGGAGGCGAGCATCACGCCGCTGCGCGACTCCCGCGGAGAGGTGCACCAGTTCGTCGCGGTCCAGCGCGACGTGACCGCCCTGCGCCAGGCCCAGCGTCTCGAGGCGCTCGGGCTCGTCGTCGCGAGCATGGCCCACGAGCTAAACAACCCCCTCAGCACGCTGATCATGAACCTCCCCCTCCTCGAGGAGCTGTGGACGGACGCCTTGCCCCTGCTCGACGCCGCCTTGGCGGAGGATCCCGAGGCACGCCTGGCGCGTCTCCCTTGGCCCGTCGCCCGCGAGAGCATCCCCAACCTCTTGGCGGGGGTGCGCCGCAGCGCCGAACGACTGCGGAGCATCGCCGCCGGCTTGAAGAACTTCGCGCGCCCGTCCGAGGACCGCGCGCCGAGGCGCTTTCTCTTGGATCAGCCCCTGCGCGGCGCGCTCGAGCTCACCGAACCCCATGCGCGCGAGACGGGAGTCCGCGTCGAAGTGCACGTCGACCCCGAGTTGCCCGAACTCTCCGGCCATCCCGACCGCATCGAGCAGGTCCTGGTCAACCTGCTCCTCAACGCGATCTCCTTCGCGTCGGCCGAGGAGGGGAGGGTGGAGGTCCGCGCGGCCTCCCTCGGAGGCGGGGACTGGCTCGACCTGCGGGTCCTCGACAACGGGCCCGGCGTGGCGCCCGACCTCCGCCACCGCCTCTTCGAGCCCTTCTTCACCACCCGCGCGGGCCGCGGCGGGACGGGGCTCGGCTTGGCCATCTCGCGCCGCATCGCCCGCGAGCACGGCGGAGACCTTTCTCTTTGCGCGGCCCCCGGCGGCGCTTGCTTCCAGTTGATCCTTCCGGCCGCCGACCTCGAGGTCGAAGCCTGCGAGCGACCGGGCCCGGTCTGCTGAGGGAGCCCTCTGCGGGCAAGGCGCGACGGCGACGAGCTTCCGCCCAAGAAGGGGGTGGAATCCTCCGAACAGGAACTCCTCGGGCTGCCTCGCCTGCGCGGCGTCTCCCGGCCGCTCGCCACCGAGCGGGACCGGACGCGCTGTGGTCCGTTCGCCTCCGTGCGACGGTCGAGCGGACCGGGGCCGAGCGGGGCTTGGAGCTCGTCGAGGAAGAGGAGCCTACGCTGGGCACGGCGGCGCTCGGTCGGGCGTTCCTCGCGGCGCAGCGGCACGCCGCGCTGCAGGAGGTCCTCACCGGGCTGCGCCGCGCCGATGAGCGCGGTCAGCGCTCGAGGGCGCCCGGCTTCTCGATCCTCCGCTTCTTCCCCGCCTTCGAGCCCTACGCGGAGTTCCTCGAGCGGGAGCTCCGGCCGCGCTGATTCGCGGCGCGGCTCGGCCCGGCGGAGGTCAGCCGAGGGCTATGGGCGTCGCGCCGGTTGCCCCGGCCGCCGGGCGGCAGAAGTGGAGGAAGCTCACTCCGTAGCCGCACACCGGCGCGGTGACGTGCTGATGGAGCACGTAGCCGGGGACCTCGAGGGAGAGCGCCTCGCCGTCTGGAGCGTAGGCGAACACGTCGAAGGCCTGGGGACGGAAAGGCTCCACGACCCGCAGCACGAGTTCGGGATCGGCGCGGTGGTCCACGTTGGTCTCGAAGCTGGCGTAGCTGCCCACGTCCTCGGGGGTGACGTGGAAGGTGAAGTAGTGGGGTCCGCGCAGGGCGTTGAGGGAATACCCTGCCGGCGTGAAGGCGTGGTCGTCGACGGCGAAGCCGGGGATCACGTTCCCGAGGCCGACGGAGCGGGCTCGAGCGAGCGCGTCGGATCCTCCGTCGCCCCGGAAGGGGTTGGCCGCTTCGGCGATGCCGTGCATGAGGACTTCGAGGGTCGTGTCCTCCGCGTCGGGTTCGTAGGGGCGCAGGGTGTGGAAGAGCTCGATGGCGTGGCTGTGCTCGGCGCCGAAGCGGAGGGCTCGCCCCGGGAGCAACTCGGAGAGGCGTCGGGCGTCCGTCGCGAAGTCGGTGGGCTGCTCGCGGGGGAAGTGCTCGTTCTTGCGCTCCAAGACGAGGAAGGCGATCGCTTGCGGGGGTATGGTCTCGAGCGCGCACTCCACGGCGTCCACGAGGCGCGTGCGGCCGCAGGTGATCAGCGTCGCGTGCTCGTCGTAGACGAGGAGGGTCGACTCCGAGAGGAGGTAGGCGTCGCAGCGTTCGCTGGACAGCTTGCTGATGATCTGCGCGCGGGCCGCGCGGACGATTCCCTCCCAGCGCTCGTCTCCGAGGGAGCGCAGCGAGGGGAAGCCGTCGACGACGACCCACTCGACCTTTTTCTCGGGACCTTCGAAGAACGAAGTAGCCATTGCTCCTGGCGGCGAGACTCGACGGAGGAGGGCCGCAGGCGCATTCTCCGCCAGGGTTCGGGGAGCGTCCACTGCGCGCGGGCGGAGATCCTTCGCCGAGGAGTGACCCTCGGCGAAGGGGCGCGGACCCGAGGCATCCGGACGGAGCAGGGCGGAAGCGCTCCCGGTACTCCGTGGCCGGGCGCCTTCGGAGGAAGAAGCCTGGCCCGCAATGCGGTGGGCTATTGCCCGAGGGCCCGGTCGAGGAGAGCGCGGCGCTGCCGAGGGGGAAGGAATTCGGCGGGCTCTTCCCCTGCGGCGGCGGTCGGAAACACCGCCACCGGGTGCGCCTCGGGAGGGGGGCCGTCCATCGAAGCGTGCTCTTGAGAGGCTCGGGTCCCGGAGTCGCTCGCGAGAACGGCGAGGAGGCCGGCCGCGCCGCGCCGATGCTCCGAAGGCCGGGAGACCGCTGCGCCCGCGGGCGTGCCCCCTGTGTCGGGGAGTTCCGCCGCTGCGAGCCCGCTGGCTTCCGCCTCCTCGGCGGCAAGGGCCGGTTCGCGGGCGAGGGCGTTCTTCACGTAGCGTGCCACGGGAACCACGGCGTCGTCGAGTCCTGCGGCGATGCCGGCCAGGGGGCTGCCGCCGTGTCCGCCGGTTCCGGAACCGCCTGCCAGGGCTCGGGGAAGGACCCGATGCGCGGCGCGGGCCAGGGGAGCCGCGGCCTTGCCGACGCCGAGGGTCGCGGCTCCGATGGCCGTCCCGTAGGCCGTCGACTTGACCAAGTCCTTGCCGGCGGGTTCGCCGTGGAGGAGGTTGTCGGTGAGCTGTCCGCTCGCCGACCCCGTGGCGCCGCCGGCCGCGAAGGCCGACATCGTGCGGAGCGCGCTGGCAGCTCCCACCCCGAGGGTGGCCGTGGCCACGGCGCCGCCCACGATGCCGGCCATGGCCGAGGCCAGGACGTCCTTCCAAGTCAGCGGACGATCGATGACCCGCGAAGCGACGAAGGTGAGGGCGACCGAGACGACGCAACCGACCAGGGCTCCGAAGAAGACGTGCATGGCGTGCGAGACGCAAGCTCGGTACCCCCCCCACCCCCTCCGTGGGCCGGAGCGACGCAAACCCTGCCTTCTCCTAGTGAACCGGAGCCGGCCCGGGCGGAGAGGAGTTCGGAGGCGGAGAGGCCCTCGGTGCCAGGCGTCTCAGGCTGGGCCGAAGGCCGGGACGCATCCGGACTCCCTCCGTGCCGGCGGCGGTCGCCTGCGGGCGAGGGGACCGCGCGCCCGCCGGCGGCTCCCTGGGGGAGCTGGCCTGCGGAGGCGGGGCCGACTCCTCGCGCGCCCAGGTCCCGAAAGGCGGCACCCGGATTCGAACCGGGGAATAACGGATTTGCAATCCGTCGCCTTACCACTTGGCTATGCCGCCGGAGGCGAGAATCCTAGCAACGGCGCCCGCGCACGGCAACAATCGGACCGTGGAGGCGCGAGGGAGTTTGCTGCTGCGGAGAGGAGCGCTGGGGCTCTGGGCCTTGCTCTTGGTCGGCGGAGGCCGTGCCGCCGCACAGGAGGCGGATCCCTACGCCGAGGTGCGGGGGGTAACCGTCTCCTGCCAGACCTGGGGCCAAGAGTGGGGAAGCGACGCCATGGCTGCGGCCCTGGGCGAGGTGCGGGCCCTGGGCGCCAACTGGGTCGCCATTCATCCCTACGCCCGGGTGTGGGCAGACGGACAGGTGACGCCCTTGCGGGGGGCGCTGCGGCCCCCGCCCCGGTGGCTGACGCGGCCCATCGCGGAGGCCCACGCCCGGGGGCTGAAGGTCCTGATCAAGCCGCACCTCGCCTACTGGGGGAGCCCCTTCCGTTGGCGGGGCGAGATCGCCTTCGCCGCTCCCACCGCCTGGGAGCGTTTCTGGCGGGACTACGAGCGCTGGCTGCTCTCGCTGGTGGATGCCTGCCGGGGCGCCGACGGCTTCGTCGTGGGCACCGAGCTCGACCGGACCCTGACCCACGAGGCGCGTTGGCGCCGGCTCATCGCCGCGGTGCGGGAGCGCACGCGGGCGCCCCTCACCTACGCGGCCAACTGGACCGACGTCGAGCGGGTGGGCTTCTGGGACGCGCTGGACGTCATCGGCGTGCAGGCCTATTTCCCCCTCGTCGAGCACGTCGGTGCACCCAGCGACGAGGAGCTCGCCCAGGGCTGGGCGCGGGTTCTGGCCCGCCTCACCCGGCTGGCTCGCCGGCACCGTCGGCGCGTGCTCCTCACCGAACTCGGCTACGACCAGAGCCCCGAGGCCGCCCGGCGTCCCTGGGCCTCGGGCCGAGGACGGTACGCCCGCGATCCCGCCGCGGCCGCGTTGCAGGAACGCTGCCTGCGCGCAGGCCTGCGGGCCGTGGCGAACTGCCCCGACGTCGTGGGGGCCCTGCTCTGGAAGTGGTTCCCGGGGCCGGCGCCGGGCGAGGACTTCCGCCTTCAGCGCCCTGGCCTGCGCGCGGTCGTCCGCAGCGCTTGGGGCGCGCGGCGCCGCGGCCCTTGAGGGAGGCCGCGTGCGGCCAGGTTGCGGGGACCCTCGCCCGCACTTCGTCTTGGGGCGAGCGCATGGCGGCACTGCGGGCGGCGCGCCTCAGCCCGAGAAGAGCAGGTTCGCCGGGGAGGAGAGCAGCCAGGCGAGGTAGCGGACGAAGCGCGCCGCCTGGGCGCCGTCGATGAGTCGGTGGTCGTAGGAAAGGCTGAGGGGCATCATCAGACGCTGGCGAGGACCGGCGGGGGTGAGTTGGACCTCGTGCCGGCTGCGGGACACGCCGAGGATGGCCACCTCCGGCCAGTTGACGATGGGCGTGAAGGAGCGCCCGCCGATGCCCCCCAGGTTGGTGATCGTGAAGGTTCCGCCGCGCATCTCTTCGGGGAGCAACTTCTTGTCGCGGGCGCGGGCAGCGAGATCGCCGAGTTCGGCGGCGATCTGGAGGATCGGCTTTCGATCCACGTCGCGCAGGACGGGGACCAAGAGCCCGTAGTCGGTGTCCACGGCGATGCCAATGTGGACGTAGTGCTTGAAGATCTGCTGGCCGCGGGCAAGGTCGAGGCTGCTGTTGAGGTCGGGGAAGGCCTTGAGGGCGACCGCGC
The DNA here is from genome assembly GCA_003695705.1 of Planctomycetota bacterium. Taxonomy (GTDB): domain Bacteria; phylum Planctomycetota; class J058; order J058; family J058; genus J058. The sequence goes on along the minus strand of RFHU01000276.1, from coordinate 14,547 downwards.
AGGCCTTGGCCAACACGGCGGTCATCGTGACCTTCGGCCCCTGCGGATTGGCTTCCTTGAACGCCTGCCGGCCGGCCTCGAGGTCGGTGACGTCGGCGGCGTCGTGTTGGGTGACGTGGGGGATCAGGCTCCAGCAGCGGGCCATGTGCTCGGCGGTGCGCCGGCGCACGGTCGAGAGCGGCAGGGCCTCGACCTCGCCCCAGGCGCTGAAGTCGGGGAGGGGCGGGGCCGCGGCGGGCCGTCCGTTGCCGCCCGCGAGGCCCTGCACGTAGGCGTGGACGTCTTCGGCGGTGATGCGACCGCGCTGGCCGCTGCCGCGGACGCGTCCGAGGTCGACGCCGAGGAGGCGGGCCAGGCGGCGCACCGCCGGACCGGCGGGGTAGACGCGCCGCTCGCCGGCGGCGGCGCGCCCGCTGCCAGCGGCCTGGGACGGCGGGGCGGTGGGCGCCGTCGCGACGGCGCCCGCGGGAGCGCTCGTCGCGGGAGCGCTCGTCGCCGCTGCGCTCGCGGCGGCGGCGCTCGCCGCCTCGCCCGGCGAGGACGCGCTCGGGGCGGGCGCCTCCGCCGGGGCGGCGTCGGTCTCCACGGCGAACAGGGGGGTTCCCACCCGGACTTCCTGCCCTTCGGCCACGTCGAGGCGGGCGATGCGCCCGCCGTGGGGGCAAGGGAGTTCGATGGTCGCCTTGTCGATCTCGACTTCGGCCACGGTCTGGCCGGGCGCGATGACGTCGCCCTCGCGGACGAGGAGCTTGACGATGGTTCCGGATTCGACGCCTTCGCCCAGATCGGGGAGTTCGAATTCCACCAGGCTCATGGGTTGACCTCCGGCGCGGGGCGAGCGGTCGGGAGCGGGCTCATGGTCCTACCTTGGGTGCGGGGCGCCTCGGCGCGGCGCCCCGTCGCTCGTGGCGTCATGCGAACAGGGAGTGCTGCTTTTCGGGGTCGAGGCCGAGGTCCCGCTGGGCCACGCCGACGAGCTTGGGATCGCAGCGGCCCTCGCGAGCGAGGGCGTAGAGCGTGGTCACCACGACCGATTCGGCGTCGACCTCGAAGTGCCGTCGCAGGGCGGCGCGGGTGTCACTGCGGCCGAAGCCGTCGGTCCCCAGCGACCAGAGGCGCCCGGGGACCCAGGGCGCGATCTGATCCGGCACCAGCGCTACGTAGTCGGTGGCCGCGACGAAGGGCCCGCGGGCGTCCTTCAGGGTGTCCCACAGGTGGCACGACCGGGGCGGTGCCTCGGGGTGGTGCCGGTTGTGGTGCTCGGCGAGGGTTGCTTCGCTGCGGAGCTGCTTGTAGCTGGTGACGCTGTAGACGTCGCACAGCACGTCGTAGCGCTCCGCCAGGATGTCGGCGGCCCGCAGCACCTCGGGGAGGATCGTCCCCGAGCCGAAGAGGGTGGCCCGCTCGGTCCCGCCCTCGCCGCCGCTCCGCAGGCGATACATGCCGCGCACGATCCCTTCGGCGGCGCCGTCGGGCATGGCCGGCATGGCGTAGTTCTCGTTGTAGAGGGTGAGGTAGTAGAGGCAGGGCTCCTGGTCCTGGTACATTCGCCGCAGGCCGTCTTGCACGATGACCGCCGTCTCGTAGGCGTAGGCCGGGTCGTAGCAGCGGACCGTGGGATGGGGGGCGGCCAGGATGTGGCTGTGTCCGTCCTCGTGCTGGAGGCCTTCGCCGTTGAGGGTCGTCCGTCCGGCGGTGGCGCCGCAGAGGAAGCCGCGGCAGCGGGCGTCGCCGGCAGCCCATACCAGGTCGCCGACGCGCTGGAAGCCGAACATGGAGTAGAAGATGAAGAAGGGGATCGCGTTCACCCCGTGGCTGGCGTGCGAGGTTCCCGCCGCCGTGAAGGTGCACAGCGCGCCGGCCTCGGTAATGCCTTCCTCCACCACCTGCCCGTCGCGCGCCTCGCGGTAGTAGAGGAGGGAGCCCTTGTCGACCGGGTCGTAGCGCTGGCCGTGGGGCGAGTAGATGCCGAACTGGCGGAAGAAAGCCTCCATGCCGAAGGTGCGGGCCTCGTCGGGGACGATGGGCACCACCCACCTACCCAAGTTCTCGTGGCGCATGAGGGCGCTGAGCAAGCGCACGAAGGCCATGGTGGTCGAGGCCTCGCGTTCGCTTCCCGAGAGGAACTCGGCGAAGAACTCCAGCGGTGGGGCCTCGATGGGTGGAGCGGTTTCGCTGCGCGCGGGGAAGGGGCCGCCGAGGGCCGCGCGGCGCTCCTGAAGGTAGCGGACCTCGGGGCTGTTCGGACCGGGATGCGCGAAGGCAAGGGCTTCGACCTCGGCGTCGCTCAGGGGCACGCCGAAGCGGTCGCGTAGGCCGAGCAGGTTCTCGGTCTTGAGCTTCTTCTGCTGGTGGGTGGAGTTGGCGGCTTGTCCGCCCTTCCCCATGCCCCAGCCCTTCACGGTGTGGGCGAGGATGACCGTGGGCTGGCCGCGGTGGGCGAGCGCCGCCCGGTAGGCGGCGTAGATCTTCCGTCGGTCGAAGCCGCCTCGCCGCAGGCCGGCCAGGCGCTCGTCGCTCCAGCCCTCCACGAGTCGCGCGAGAGCGGGCGAGCGGCCGAAGAAGTCGCGCCGCAGCGCGTCGGGGCCGAGGGCGCTCAGGCGCTGGAGTTCGCCGTCGGGGGTGGCGGCGAGGGCGGCCGCGAGGTGCCCGTCTTCGTCGGCGGCAAAGAGTTCGTCCCACTCGCGGCTCCAGAGGACCTTGATGACGTTCCAGCCGGCGCCTCGGAAGGACCCTTCCAGTTCCTGGATGATGCTCCCGTTGCCGCGCACGGGGCCGTCGAGGCGCTGCAGGTTGCAGTTGACGACGAAGCTCAGGTTGTCGAGGCCGTCGCGCGCCGCGATGTGGAGGGCGCCGCGCGACTCGGGCTCGTCCATTTCGCCGTCGCCGAGGAAGCCCCACACGTGCGACGAGCTGGTGTCGAGGAGCCCGCGGTCGTGCAGGTAGCGGTTGAAGCGCGCCTGGTAAATGGCGCTGATCGGGCCCAGGCCCATGGAGACGGTGGGGAACTCCCAAAAGTCGGGCATGAGCCAAGGGTGCGGGTAGGAGGAGAGGCCACCGCCCGGCGCCAGCTCGCGGCGGAAGTTGTCGAGGTGCCGCTCGCTGAGGCGGCCTTCGAGGAAGGCGCGCGCGTACATGCCCGGGGATCCGTGGCCCTGGAAGTAGACTTGGTCTCCGGAGCGCTCGGGGGTCTTGGCCCGGAAGATGTGGTGGAAGGCCACCTCGTAGAGGGTCGCCGAGGAGGCGAAGGTCGCAAGGTGGCCCCCGAGGCCAGGCGTGTTCGTGTTCGCCTTGACCACCATGGCGACGGCGTTCCAGCGCACGAGGGCCTCGATCCGCTCCTCGAGGGCCTCGTCGCCCGGGTAGTCGGGCTCGTCAGCGGGCGGGATGGTGTTCGTCTGTGGGGTGGTGGGGCGGAAGGGGAGCGACACGCCGCGCAGGCGCGCGCGCTCCTCGAGGGTCCCCAGGAGGAAGCGGACGCGCTCGGGACCCCAGCGGACCAGGAGGTCTTCGAGGGAGTCGACCCACTCGAGGGTCTCCTGGGGGTCGACGTCGATGGCGGCTTGGTTCTCACTCATGGCGGACCTCCCCGGAGGGCACGTTATAACCGTACGAGAGGGGCGGGAGGAGCGCGGTGGGCAAGCTGAGCGACGCAGAACGGGCCAAGGCGGCGCAGACCCGCGCCGGGGCGGGGCGTGACGACCCACGGGTACGCGCTGCGGCGGAAGGGCTGGTGACCTTCCCCAACGCCTACCCGGGACGCGAGTACACGGTGACCATCGACTGCCCCGAGTTCACCGCGGTGTGCCCCATGACCGAGCAGCCCGACTTCGGGCGAATCGTGGTCGAGTACGTGCCCGCGGCGAAGGTCCTCGAGTTGAAGTCCCTCAAGCTCTACCTGCAGTCCTTCCGCAACGTGGGGATCTTCCACGAAACCCTGGTCAACACGATCCTCGACGACCTGCGCGCGGCCCTCGAGCCTCGGCGGATCGTCGTGCGCGGGCGACAGAACGCGCGCGGGGGGATCACCACCGACGTCGAGGCGCGCTGGCCCGAGGACTGAGCGCAGTCAGTCGTCGAGGGTGTAGCCGACGGGGACGTAGTCTGGTTCGCGCGCGAGGAGTTCGCGCTCGCGGAGGAGGAACTCGCTGTCCACGGCCATGACGTGGGTGTAGCGGAGCGAGTAGTGGCGCACCCCCTCGCGCAGCAGCTCCTCGGAGAGGGCGCGGTCGCGGGCCCGCAGCGAGGAACGCCGGGCCTCGAAGGTTTCCCGGTCCCAGGATTCGACCTCCTCCACGAGCGGGCGGTAGCGTTCCGCGCAGCCTTCCCAACTCGAGAGTGCGTTCACCCACCAGTGCCCGACGCGGCTCAGCTTGTCGAAGAACAGCCCCAGTTCGGGCTCGAAGCGGAGGCAGGAGCCGTCGAAGTAGTTGCCCACCCCAGCGAGCTTCTGGGGGTCGATCAAGTCGAGTTCCGCGGCGATGCGATGTCCGGCCGTGCCCGGGAAGGGGAAGAAGAGCGCCCAACGGAAGCGCCCCAGCTCCGCTTCGGCGCAGAGGCGCAACGTTTCGAGCGCTTCCTCGCGCGTCTCGGTGGGCAGGCCGAACATGATGAACGCCGAGCTGTGAAGGCCGTAGCGATGGGCGATGCGAACGGCCTCGATGATCCGCTCGTTGGACATCCAGCGCCAGAGAATCTCCTTGCGTACGCGCGCACTTCCGCTCTCGAGGCCGAATTTGACCATGAAGCAGCCGGCCTGGCGGAGTTGGAAGGCCATCTCGTCGTCGAAGACCTGCACGTGCATGTTGATGACGAAGGGCAGGCCGACGCCGGCCTCGCGGTAGGCGGTGCAGAAATCGCGCACGTAGGCGCGGTCGAGGGTGAACAAGTCGTCGTCGAAGATGAGCGTGGTTACGCCGTGGCGCTCCTTGAGGCGAAGCAGGTCGGAGATGACCCGCTTGACAGGGTAGTGGCGCAGGTATTCCTTGGGGCGCTGCGCCGCGCCGTCGGCGACGTAGCGGTCGACGATCTCCTTGTTGAAGCAGTAGGTGCACTTGTAGGGGCAGCCACGCGAGGTGAGGACTCCGAACCAACCGTGCTTGCTGCGTACGATGCGCTCGAGGTCGAAGAGCTCGTAGTCGCAAGGGGGGAGGGTGTTCAGGTCGGGGAAGGGCCCCACGGGGTTCTCTACGGGGGTGAGGCGCCGGTTGAACAGCGAGCGGGGCGGGAAGCGCAGGTTGGGGACGCCGAGGACGTCCTCGCCGCGGTCGAGCCGGTCCACGAACTCGCGAAAGGCAAGCTCGGCCTCGCCGACGGCGACCGCGTCGAAGGCGCCGTCGGCGACCACCGCCTCGGGGACCATGGTGCAGTGGACGCCCCCGGCCACCAGAGGGAGGTCCGGGCGTGCTTCTTTGAGCGCGCGGGCGGCGCGGAGCGCCCAGGGGTACTGCTGGGACATGAGCGAGAAGCCCACCACGCCCGGCTCCCAGTCTCGGACCAGGGCGCAGAGTTCCTCGGGCGAGGGGACCGCGAACAGCTTCTCGTTCGCGTGGACGAGGCGGGTCTCGTGGCCGCCGGCGCGCAGCACCGCGGAGATGACCGCCAGCCCGTGGTTCACCCCCACGGGGCTGTCGAGGTTGGGGTAGACGAGGAGAACGCGCACGCTAGCGCTTGCGGCCCGCGAGGAGGTGTTCGAAGCGCGACTTGTCGTTGGCCTTCATGTAGGCCTCGTTGGGCGAAATGATGCCTTCGTCGAGGCGCTGGCGGATGGCGTCGTCCATGAGCTGCATGCCCTCGCCGCGCCCGGCCTCGATGTAGCTGATGACCTTGTGGATGGCCCCTTCCCGAATGATCGCAGACAGGGCGGGCGAGCCGATGAGCACTTCGTTCACCGGGCAACGACCGCCGCCGTCGGAGCGCCTGAGGAGCAGCTGCGCCACCACGCCCATGAGCGAGACCGAGAGCATGGTGCGGATCTGCGCCTGCTGATCTTCGGGGAAGACGTCGATGATGCGGTCGATGGTCTTGGCGGCGCTGTTGGTGTGGAGGGTGCCGAAGACCAGATTGCCCATCTCCGCGCTGGTGATTGCCAGGGAGATGGTTTCCAGGTCGCGCATCTCGCCCACGAGGATGACGTCGGGATCTTCGCGGGCGGCGGCGCGCAGCGCGGCCCCGAAGGAGTCGCTGTCGGTGCCGACCTCTCGCTGGGTGAGGACCGACTTCTTGTTCTGGTGCACGAACTCGATGGGGTCTTCGATGGTGATGATGTGCTTGGATTGCGTCTCGTTGATGTGGTCGATCATGGCCGCCAGCGTGGTCGACTTGCCGGAGCCGGTGGGACCGGTGACGAGAACGAGGCCGGCGCGGAGGTCGCAGAAGCGCTTGATGACCAGCGGGACGCCGAGCTCTTCGATCTTCTTGATCTTGGTGGGGATGATGCGGAAGACCGCCCCAATGCCGTTCTGACACTGCAGGTAGTTGCAGCGGAATCGGGCCACGCCTTCGACCTCGTAGGAGAAGTCGAGGTCCATGCGCTCGCGGAAGATTTTGCGCTTGCGGTCGTCGAGGATCTCGTCAAGGAGCTTGGTGGCATCGGCGTTGGAGAGGGGATCCATGTTGAGCGGTTCGAGCCGACCGTGAATCCGGAACTTGGGCGGCTGCCCGGCTTGGATGTGGAGGTCCGATCCCCCTTGGTCCTTGAGCGCCTTGAAGAACTTGTCGATGGTCGCCACGAACGGTCCTCTCTCGGGGCAGCATTCTACGCCTTGGGCCGGAAGGGGCCAAAGCACCTCCGCGCGGCCGGCGGCTCGGGTTCGGCCGTCGCAGTTCAGAACCCGCGGCGGAAGCGGCGGAAGAAGCTCGACTTGCGCTCGCCGCCCAGGGAGCGCTGGATGGCGTCGATGCGCGCCACGACCTCGGCGGCGGTCGCGAGGCGCTCGCACGGATCCTTGATCAGGAGCTGCGCAATGAGCTCGCCGAGGGCGCGAGGCAGGTCCTCGCGCGGGGTCGCCTCCGCGAGGGGGAGGGGCTCCTCGGCGATGTGGCAGTTGATCCAGCCGTGCGCGGTCCCCGAGGAGAAGGGGAGGCGACCGCTGAGCATTCGGTAGAGCACCAGGCCCACCGAGTAGAGGTCGGCGGGCGGGCCGACGGGATCGCGAAAGGCCTGCTCGGGGCTGAGGTACTCGGGGGTCCCCGTTACGCCGCCGGCGTCCGACTCGAAGACCTTGGCCTTGAAGTCGCCGAGGTCCTTGATGAGTGCGATGCCGAAGTCCATCAGCTTGGCGGTCCGCCCGTCGTGGGAGATGAGGATGTTCGCGGGCTTCACGTCGCGGTGGACGATCCCGGCGGCGTGCGCCGCGCCGAGGGCTTCGAGGACCTGGCGGGCGATGAGCAGGCTCTGGCGGAGGGAGAGGGTGGGGGTGGTCTCCAGGACGGCCTCGAGGTCGGCTCCGTCGAAGAACTCCATGGCCAGGTAGTAGTGGCCTTGGGTCGTGTGGCCGGCGTCGTAGACGTCGATCACGCCAGGGTGGGAGAAGAAGCCGTTGGCCAGGATCTCGCGTTTGAAGCGCGCCTTGGCCTCGGCGGAGGCCTCGGGCGCGAGGATCTTCAGGGCCACGGGTCCCTCCCGCTCGCGGTGGTCGCACAGGTAGACCGTCCCCATGGCGCCGGCGCCGATGCGCCCCAGGATGCGGTAGCCCGCGACGCCGTCTCCGACCGCCGGGTCGGTGGTGTCGACCCAGGCAGGGATCTCGAAGCGGGGCGCGATGACCTCGAGGGGCGGGGTGAGGTCGAGGTTGGCGCGGTCGAGGATCCCGGTGGCCTCGGCCTCGCTGGGCAGCACGGGCCCCGCGGTTCGATGCACGCCGCTTGGGATGAGCAGTTGCCCCAGGTCCGTCTCGGTGTCGGAGCCTTCTTCCTCCGCGCCGGCGCTCACGAGCGTCTGCGCGGACTCGGCTCGCTGGCGCGCCCGGTAGGCCTCGACCTGCCGTCGTTCGTCGAGGTCGCTGACCTGCCGGGCGCGGAAGCGCAACCGCGCGGCGGCCTGCGGGTCGAGGAGGCCGCGCTCACCGAGGCGGCGGGTGAGTTCCTCCTCGCCCACGCCGTCGCCGAGCTCGCGGACGGTGGTTTGTACGACCGCCCGTTCGAGGCCTCCCTCGCGCACGAGGAGCTCGCAGAGCACGGCCAAGGTGCGCCCGCGCCGAATCCGGTCCACGAGGGCGTGGATCGCCTCGGCTTGCTCGCGGGAGAGCGCCCCCGAGCGAACCAGCTCGCCGAGCAGGGTGGCGAAGCCGGGGCGCGTTTCCGCCGAGGATTCGTCGAGTCGGCGCAGGAGGCGCGCCAGTTCGGCCCGGAGGGCGGGGCGCTGCTGGTAGACGGCGCGGGCGGCGAGCAGGTCGTCGAGGCGGATCACCGACACTGGTCTACCAGAAGCGGTCGGGGGTGTGCTAAGACCGCAGCAGTGCGCAACCAAGCCGTATACGACGCGATCCAGCGCCTGCGGGCGACCGGGGGGTCGGGGGTGTTGGCCACGGTGGTGGGCGTTCGCGGGTCCTCTCCCGGCGCCCTGGGAGCGAAGATGCTCGTGACCGCCGACGGTCGCACCGTCGGCACCGTGGGAGGCGGCTGCGTCGACGGGCAGGTCTACGCCGAGATGAAGGAGGTCCTCGCCAGCGAGCGGCCCCGGAGCTTCGTCGTGGACCTCACCGAGAAGAGCGACCCCGATCACGGGCTGATCTGCGGCGGGCGCGTGGAGGTGTTCTTGGAGCCGATCGTGACCACGCACTTGATCGTGTGCGGGTCGGGGCACATTGCGCACGCTCTGGCCCCACTGGCCCGCGCCTTGGATTTCGAGCTCACCGTCCTCGACGACCGAGAGCAGTTCCTGAACGAGGAGCGTTTCCCGGGCGCCCGCCTCCTCTTGGGCGAGTTCCCGGACACGCTGGCCAGCTTCCGTGCGCCGCCCGGATCCTTCGTGGCCGTAGTGACCCGCGGCCATCGCTACGACCAAGAGTGCCTCGAGTGGGCTCTGCGGCAGGAATCGCCTCGCTACATCGGTCTGGTGGGGAGCCGCGTCAAGATCCAGAAGATCCTTCTCCGCGCGCGCGAGAAGGGCTTCTCCGAGGAGGCCCTTGCGCGAGTGCGCGCGCCCATCGGCCTGGACATCGGCGCGGTTACCGTCGAGGAGATCGCCGTCGCGGTCGCCGCCGAGCTCGTGGCGGTGCGCCGCCGCGGGCCCTCGGTCAGCCGGGACCTGCGCGAGCCCGGCGCAGTGGACGAGCGGAAGAGGAGGCGGCCCCCCGCCACCCAGCTCCCGCCCCGGCGCGAAGCGGCACGGGGTTGACTTCGCGCGGCCACGGCCGCGAAGAATCACCGCCCCCGCGGCGTCGGAAGCTCCCGGGGCGGCTGCTAGGATGCGCCGACCGTCCCTTGACCGGAGGCACATCGTGAGGAGAAGAGGTCCCATCGCTTGCGCAGCGGTCCTCCTCCCCGCCCTGCTCTGGGCCCAGGGCAAGGACGGAGACTCCTTCCCCTACCTCCCCTTGCGGCCTGGCTGTCGCTGGACCTACCACCTGCTCATGGAGGCCAAGGGAGAGCGGGCGACGGTGGTGGTGACCTCCGAGGTCGTCCGCCGCGAAGAAGTGGAAGGGATCGGGCCTTGCGCGGTGGTCGTCAGCCGCTCGGCGGAGAAGCTCCTCAACACCACCTGGTACGCCGCACAGGACGGCAAGCTCACCAACCCGCGCTACCGCGGCGGCAAGCCCCACGACCCGGTCCTCCGCTTCGAGGGCCGGGTGCTGCTCGACCTCGCGGCGCTGGAGGGGTTCACCGGGGAGGAGCCGCCCGCCGAGAAGCCGCGCTGGGCTTGGACCTGCTCCGACGGGAATCGCGGCGAGGTCGTGCTGGACCGTCGGGAGCGCCTCTACCTGCCCAAGGTGGGCGACCTGCGCGACTGCCTGGTCCTCGTCGAGCGCTCCCACCGCTACCGCGGGCAGGGGGAGGCCCGCGAGCGGGTGCGGACCTTCGAGCGGACCATTTGGCTCGCGCGCGGCCTCGGCGTCGTCAAGGAAGTCCTCCGCGTCCTCGGACCCGACGGCGCCTCCGTCGTCTTCCGCTCCGAGGCGGTCCTCACCCAGTTCCAGGAGCCGTGATGCGCGCCATCGTCCTTGCCTTGCTCCTTTGCGGCGCCACCAGCGCCTACGCGCAAGCCGACCCGGCCCCCGAGGCGGCCCCCGATCCGGGGCCGGAGAGCACCGACCCGGCCGCCGAAGCGCGCGCCCTCCGGGGGGTCCGCTACTTCCCGCTCGAGGAGGGCCGCCGTTGGCTCTACCGCCTCCGTTCCCGGCTGGAGCCGGCCGAGGGCGGGGAGGAGGAGGACGAGAAGGAGGAGGCCGGAGCGCCGGACGAGAGCCAGCACCGCCTCGACGTCTACGTGACCGACCCCGTTCCGGTGGATGGCGCGAAGGCAGCGGTTCTGGAGTGGAAGCTGGATGGGGTACTGGCGCAGCGCTCCTACTTCCGCCTTGGCCAGGACTTCTTGCTCTGCCTGCGTCGCCTGCAGGGCTCGGGGGAGCACGTCAAGGAGTTCTCCTTGGTGCCGCCGCAGCAGTTCCTCCCCGCGGCGCCCAAGGTGGGCATGGAGTGGAGCTGGGCGGGGAAGTCCGGGCCCAGCAGCGGCACGCAGCGCTTCCGCATCGTGCGCAGCGAGCGGATCGAGGTGCCTGCGGGGAGCTTCGAGACCCTGGTCGTCGAGTCGGAGTTCACGGGCGAGGACGACAGCCGGGGGAAGACCACGCGCTGGCTCGCGCCGGGCGTAGGGATCGTCAAGGAAGTCAGCGAGGTCCGCACCCCGACGCAGCGCTTCCGCAGCGAAGGCGTGCTCGTCAAGTACGAAGCCTCCTGAGCGCGGTCGAACCGGCGATGCCGTCCCTCGTCCCGTCGGTCCTCTCCCGCTTCGCGGGTCCTTCGCGCGGCCTGGGCGCCGAGCGCGCTGCGCGGTGAGGCCGACCCGGCGTCAGCTCTTGCGCTGGGCTGCCGCCGGGGCGGCGGCCTGGTCGACGCCCGGCTGCCCTTCTCCCCGCCGAACGGCACGGAAGCCCTCGCGTGTGCTCGGCCGGATCCACGGGCAGAACGCGCGCTTCGGGCACATCCTTCGCGAAGGCGGGTTGGGCCCGCCGCCCAAGGGCGCGCTGGAGTCTGCGTCCGTCGTCGTCGTTGGCGCGGGGGTGGCGGGTCTGGCCTGCGCCTGGCGGCTGCGGCGCGCCGGGGTGGAGGGCGTCCTGGTGCTCGAGGCCGGGGAGACCCCGGGCGGAAACGCACGCTGGGGGGAGAACGAGATCACCCGCTATCCCTGGGGAGCCCACTACCTGCGCGCCCCGACGCGCGAGCATCCCGCGCTGGAGCGCTTCTTGACCGAGGTCCGCCTGGTGCGCGGTCGCGACGCCCAGGGGCGCATCGACTGGGACACGCGAGCGGTGTGCGCCGACCCCCTCGAACGGCTGTTGGAGAAGGGGATCTGGCGCCAGGGCCTCCTCCCTCGGGACGCGGATCCCGAGGAAGTGCGCCGCTTCGAGGAGTTCGTGGAGTCCTTCGCTCGCCGGCGGGGCCGCGACGGGCGCCGCGCCTTCGCGCTGCCCCTTGCGGCGTCCAGCCGCGACGAGGACCTTCTCGCCCTCGACCGGCGCTCCTTCGCCGATTGGCTCGACGAGAAGGGCTTCCGCTCGCCGGGGTTGCTCTGGTACCTGGAGTACGCCTGCCGCGACGACTACGGCTGCACCCTGGCTACGACCTCGGCCTGGGCGGGCCTGCACTACTTCGCGGCCCGCGCCGACGAGGGCCCCGACCGCGAGGTCATCCTCGCCTGGCCGGAGGGGAACGGTCGCCTCGTGCAGTACCTCCTCGAGGCGGGCCAGCCCCGACTCCGCACCGGGCGGCTCTGCTACCGCCTCCTCCCCGAGCGCGGGGAGGCCTGGGTCGTCTCCGCGGACGGCGGCGCGCGGAGCCGTTGTCGCGGGGAGCAGCTCGTCTTCGCTGGTCCCAGCTTCCTCCTCGGGCGCCTCCTCCCCGAGCCGCCCCCTGGGCTCGAGGACTTCACCTACGCACCGTGGCTGGTCGCCAACGTGACGCTCGCGCGGCCGCCCGGAGGAGTCGGTGCGCCCCTCGCCTGGGACAACGTCTTCCGCGCCTCTCGGTCCCTCGGCTACGTGGTCGCCAACCGCGGCGCCCGCGGACCGACCGTCGTGACCTGGTACCTTCCCCTCACCGGCGACCCGCGCGAGGAGCGGCGCAGACTCCTCGCCCTCGACCACGCGACCGCCGCGCGCCTCGTCGTCGACGATCTCCTCGCCGCCCACCCGAGCCTTGCCGACGCGGTCCGCGCGGTGGACGTCTGGCGCTGGGGCCACGCCATGATCCGCCCCGTGCCCGGCTTCATCTGGGGCGAGGCCCGCCGCTTGGCGGCCTCCCACGAAGGGCCGCTGGTGCGGGCCCACAGCGACCTTTCGGGGTTGTCCCTCTTCGAGGAGGCCTTCTACCGGGGCGTGCGTGCGGGGGAAGAGGTCCTCCGCCGCCGCGGGGTGGACTTCGACTCCTATCTGTAGAGGGCGGGCGGAGGCGGCCCCCGCCCTTGCCGCTCCCCGCGGGCCGCTCCGTTCCCGTCTCGCTGCGGCTCATCGGCCCAAGGCATGGTGCCCCGGGGGATTGGGGAGGCCTACGCCGACGGGAGGCGGGGCGCGGAGGTTCGGGAAGCGCTTCGCTGCGCGCGTTCGCGCGCCGGCGGTCGTCCTCTGCGGGACAGGTCGCGAGGAAGTGGACGTCGTAGACCGGGGTTGCGAAGGGCGGGCAGGGCGGCACGGGCTTCGCTCGAAAGTCCGGCACGAACCCTTCGCCCCGGAGCGCGCTCGACCGGAGCACGGACAGGGGCCCAATCCAAAGAAGAGAGATCCCCATGACCTTTCCCTCCCCCTCGACCCAATTGCGCCCGCTGGCCTTGGCTGCGCTCGGCTCCCTCCTCCTTTCGGGCGTCGCCTTGGCGCAATCCGAGCAGACCCATCGCATCCGCCGCCGCGTGGACGTGCGCGACATGCGCCTGCGCGGGAACCATCCGCGGCCGATTCCGCGGGAGACCGGCACGGTGAAGCTCACCGACGCGGGCGACGGGACCGCCTTCGCCGTCGAGGTCCGGATCGACCGCTCCGCAGGTCCCGCCGAGTTCCGCGGCTCGGCAACGCGCAGCTTCCTGGAGGGGACGTTCCTCTACGAAGGAACCGTCGAACGCCTCCCAGACCCCTTCGCCGAGCTGGACGCGCGGCCCGGCGCGGCGGGCCGTCTCGCGAATCCGCTGGGAGGCGGGGCTCAGGGGGCGAGCGCGGTCCGTCCCCTGCCCAAGAAGTACGGGATCCGGATCCTCGACGACGGGGGGCGGCTGCGCGTCACCCTCGGCGGCGCGGAGTTCGAGTCCCTGCCCGGGAGCACCAAGCGTCCCATCGTCTTGATCCACGGCGCCTGGCTCGACTCCGGGAGCTGGAGGGCTTGGAAGGCCCGCCTCGAGGGAGCCGGCTACCGGGTCATCGCCCCCGACTGGCCGGGCCACGGCGGCTTCCCTCTGCGGACCCCGACCGAGGCCGGGAACTACGGCCCCAAGGAGATCGTCGCCCACTACGCCGAGATCATCCGCAAGCTCCCGGAGAAGCCCATTCTCATTGGACACTCCTTCGGTGGCCTCTGGGTGCAGATGCTCTTGGATCGCGGGCTGGGAGCCGCCGGCATTGCCCTTCACCCCGCGCCGCCGGCCGGAGTGCTTCCTCCATCGCTGCGGGCGGCCAAGACCCTCCTCGCGGCGAATCTGCCGGCCTTCCGGCGTGCGCGGCGGGCCGACGTCCTCATGCCCGAGTTCAGCGAGTTCGTGAACGGCTTCGTCCACCACGAGCCGGTGGAGGCGCGCACCGGCCTGTTCCTGACCTACGCGCGGCCCACGACCGCGAAGGTCTATCGGCTGGGAGTCTTGCGGAAGGAGACACGCATCGACTTCGGGAACCGCCTCCGCGCACCCCTGCTGATGGTCGCCGGCGGACAGGACCGCACGGTGCCCGCCGAGGTGGTCGCGCAGACTTTCCGCAAGTACATCGACGCCCTCTCCCGGGGCGGGAAGCTCCGCCCCGGCGCGCCGCCGACCGTGCTCCGGCGCTACGTGGGACGCACGCACTGGACCCTGCTGGAGCAGGGCTGGGAGGACGTTCTCGACGACTCGCTGGCGTGGGCCGAGCGCACGCTCGAGGCCGTCGAGGCCGGAGCCTACGGCGCGCAGGCCTTCGAGCGACTCGCCAAGTAGGCACCCGATTCCTGAGCGACCGGCGGCCCGCGCGGAGGCCTTCGCGCGCGGTCGCTAGGGGAAGGGAGCCCTCCGGCCTCAGGGGCTCCCTTCCTCTCTTTCCTTGCCCCGAGCCCAGATCGAGAGGGGCTGCGGCGGGACGTGCGGCACACGCCAGTGTGGGGCCGCGGGTGCGCGGGCGGCGCTTACGGCCTCGCGCACGCCGCCGACTTCCTCCGCGG
>RFHU01000275.1 GCA_003695705.1 Planctomycetota bacterium | reverse complement strand
TTTGAGGGGGGGGAGGGGGGGGGGGGGGGGGAGCGCTGCCGCGGAGCGAGACCCTTCGGGCGCCAGGACGAGGTGCAGAGCGGCCCCGCAGTTGGGGCAGCCGAAGCCGTGCGGGGCGGAGAGCGGGACCGCCGCGGGGGGCTCGGGATCCACCCGCGCGATGGCGGGCAGTTCGGGCCAGTTGACCCGGGGTATGGTCTCCGACGGGTGGTCGGTGGTCGTGAACCGGCAGCCGGCCCGTGCGAGGTCGCCGAGGCGATCGCGCACCACCCCCGCGGTCCGGGCGTCGAGACCGTCGAGGATGATGATGGGCATGGACTGGACGATGGTCTGCGCCATGCCGTCTTCGAGGTTGAACAACCTCGTCAGCTCCTGGCACACGCGCTGCGCGTTGGGGTTTCCAAGCTCGTCCGGACTGCCGAGAACGACCTCCTCGAGGACGATCTTGAAGGCTCCCATCCGCGCGCTCCCTCGGGGCTCATGATCGGCGCGGCCGTCGAGGGTGTCAAGGCGCGTCGCCGGCCGATGATCTTGACTGGCAGAAGGTTAGCCCGGCTCCAGCGCGCTCCCTCGCCGACCCGCGCGATGGCGCGCCCCAAGGGACGGAGCGCCGCCGAGGACTCCCGTCAGGCGCTGCGCGGATGGCAGCGCGCGTAGGCCTCCACCAAATGGGCGGGCGAGACGTGGGCGTAGACCTGGGTGGTCGCCAGGCTGGCGTGCCCGAGGAGTTCTTGGATGGCCCGCAGGTCGGCGCCGTTCTCCAGCAGGTGCGTGGCGAAGGAGTGTCGCAGGGTGTGGGGCGTCACCCAGTCGGGCAGGCCGGCGCGGCGGGCCGCGCGCTCGACCAGGCGTCGGATGCTGCGCACCTTCAGGCGCGCGCCGTTCTTGTTCAGCAGGAGGCTCTCGCAGGGCGGTCCGCGCCGGCGTCGGGCGGCGAGCGCGTCCCGCTCGTCTCGGAGGTAGGCCCTCAACGCCTCGCCGGCTCGGCGCCCCAAGGGTGCGATGCGCTCCTTGCGCCCCTTGCCGAGCACACGCACGCAGGCGCTGGCCACGCCGCCCCAGACCACGTCGCCGAGGTCGAGGGCGCTCAGCTCGGCGATGCGCAGCCCCGCTCCGTAGAGGCAGGCGAGGGCCGCGCGGTCGCGGAGGGGGTAGGGGTCGCCAACGCCCGGCGCGTCGAGCAGGCGGCGGACCTCCTCCACGCGCAGGTAGCGAGGCAAGGGCCTCCGCCCACGGGGCGAACGCAAGGCGGCCGCCGGGTCGCCTTCGATGAGCCCCCGTCCGCGCAGGTAGGCGAGGAAGGCGCGCACGCCCGCCAGGCGGCGTTGGACCGAGGCGCGCGAGAGCCCGCGCCGGCGCGCGTGGCCGAGGAAGGAGCGCAGGGCCGCGCGGTCGACCCGCTCGGGGTCGAAGTCGTCGTCGCCCGGCGCCAGGAAGTCGACGAGGGCGCGCGCGTCGGCGACGTAGGCGCGCCGCGAGTGGGGAGAGAGGTTTCGCTCCACCCGCAGGTGGTCGTCGAAGGCGACGAGCAGCTCTTCCCTTTCGTGCACGTTTCCCCCCTCCTTCCCCTTCGACCGGCACCGCGGACAAACTGCACCTCGCTCCGCGGATCCACGGCGGGCGGACGCGCTCCGCTGGTCATACCGTGCCCCCGAGGGCGGGCGGTAAGATCGTGCCGCGTGTCCGACACCTCGCCGGCTGCCCCCGCCCTTCCCACCCTCTCCCTCGCCTCGGCCCTCCGAGGGCTTCGCCGGGAAGGACTGCGGGCCGACCTTCTCGAGAGTGCCCTCGACGTCGACGGACTGGGCGCCTGCTCCTACCTGCTGGCCGACCCCCTCGTCCTGGCCGCGGCCGAGGCCGACGAGCCGTTGCGCCTCCTCGCCGGGCCTGCCGCCCTGGCGCGAGCCCTGCCGGCCGACCCCCTCGACGCCGTCGACGCCCTGCTCGAGGCCACCCGCCCGCCCGACGGGCGCGCGGACCCGCACCTCGGCTTCGCGGGCGGAGCGGTGCTCGCGCTCGCCTACGACCTCGGGCGCCGCTACGAACGCATCGGCTCGCGCGCGCGCCGCGACGTTCCCGTCCCCGACGTTCACGCGGCCATCTACTCCGGAGGACTCGCTGTCCCTCGCGGCAGGACTCCGCGCATCGTCGGGCGACCGAGCGCGCGGGCGCGGGAAGCCTTCGCCCGCCTGCTCGCGGGCGGAGCCTGCCCGCCTCCGCCGTTCCCCCCGGGGACCCCGCCGGTGCTGCGGGCTTCCTCCCTCGACGCCGAGGCCTACCGAGACGCGGTCCGGAGTGCCCAGGCGGCGATCCGCCGCGGCGAGGTCTTCGAGGTCAACCTCTCGCGGCGCATCGACCTCGACGGCGTCGACCCCGACGCCCTCTACGAGCGTCTGGTCGCGCTCGCGCCCGCGCCCTACATGGCCGACCTCGATCTGGGCGACGGCCGCCGCCTGCTCTCCGCATCGCCCGAGCGCTTCCTGGCCCTCTCCCCCGACGGGCGGGCGGAGTCCTGGCCGATCAAGGGCACCCGCCGCCGCGGCCGCTCCCCCGCAGAGGACCGCGCTCTGGCGAGCGAACTCCTGGGCTCGGAGAAGGACGCGGCCGAGCTGGCGATGATCGTCGATCTGGTGCGCAACGACCTGGGCCGGGTGGCCGCGCCGGGATCGGTCCGCGTTCGCAACCCGCGGCGTCTGCAGAGCTGGCCGACGGTGCATCACACGGTGGCGGTGGTGGAGGCCCGTCTGGCTCCGGGGAGGCGTTGGACCGACCTCGTCCGCGCCGCCTTTCCTCCGGGCTCGGTGACCGGCGCGCCGAAGATCCGCGCCATGGAACTCATCGACCGCCTGGAACCGGTCCGGCGTGGCCTCTACTGCGGCGCCTTCGGTACCGTCGGTTGGGACGGCGCCGTGGAGCTGGCGGTCGCCATTCGTGTGGTCGTTTGCGCGGGGGGCTCCGCGCAGGTGCATTCCGGAGGGGCGGTGCTCCTCGACAGCGACCCCGAGGCGGAGGAGCGCGAGGCCTGCGACAAGGCACGCGCCCTGCTCGCGGCGGCGCGGGGGGGCGCGCGCGATGCCTGAGCGCATCGCCATCGTCTCCGACGTGCACGCCAACCTGGAGGCGCTGACCGCGGTGATGCAGGACATCGCCCGGCGGCGCGTGAAGAAGATCTACTGCCTGGGCGACCTGATCGGCTACGGCCCCGACCCCAACGCCTGCATCGAAGTCGCCATGGCGAACTTCGAGTTCGTCATCAAGGGCAACCACGACGAGGCCATCAGCTACAAGATCCCCAAGCGCTTCAAGCGCCTCGCCGCTCAGGCGGCCTTCTGGACGCGCAAGCAGATCAAGCCCCGCCGCGCGCCCGGCTACCGAGAACAACGCAAGCGCTGGTCCTACGTGAAGAAGATGCCCCGCACCCGGGAGCTGGGGGTGTGGCTCATGGCGCACGGCTCGGTGGAGTCGAACCTCGACTACGTGCACGACGCCGAGACCGCCCTCGAGGTCTTCGAGGACATGGGCGAGAGCCGCCTCTGCTTCCTCGGGCACACCCACGTGCCGGGGATCTTCCTCCTCGGCGAACGCGACGAGATCCACTACGTCGAGCCCGAGGACGGCAAGCGCTACCAGCTCAACGGGCGCAAGGCGATCATCAACGTGGGCTCGGTCGGTCAGCCCCGCGACGAAGACCCGCGCGCTTGTTGGGTCCTGGCGCGCGAGGACGGAAGTTTCTCCTTCCGCCGCGTGCCCTACGAAGTGGAGCGCACCGCCGACAAGATCTTCCGCACGCGCGGCCTTCCCAACAGCCTCGGCGAGCGGCTTTTCGAGGGGGAGTGACTCCGGGGGCCATCCCCGCCGTGCGGCGCGAGCGCTGGATCAGGAGGGCGGAAGCTCGCCCTTGCTGAGCAGCTCTCCGAAGGTGCGCACGGCATCCGACGAGGAGATCAGCCCCACGACCTTGCCGTCGCCGTCGACGACCACGATGCGGTGGACTTCCTTCCAGGTCATGGTCTGGCACACCGTGTGGAGCGGGTCCTCCGGCCGGCAGGAGTGCAGGACCGGGCTCATCAGTTCGCGGACCTGGCGGGAGACGAGCTCCCGCACCGAGCGCTCGAAGCCGCGCAGCGGTCGCAGGAGGCGCGCCGTGGCGGTGCGGTCTCGCCCGGCGTCGAGCTCGCGGCTGGGCACGCGCAGTTCGTCGGAGCCCGGCGGACTGAGGGCGTAGGCGAGCGCGCGCAGGATGTCGGTCTCGGACACCAGCCCCAGCGCGCGCCCCTCGTCGTCCACCACGGGGACGCCGGTGAAGTGGCTCTCGCGCAAGAGGCGAATCAGGCTCTCGACGGTCTCCGTGTGACGGATGGTCGTCACCGGCCGGGTCATGATGTCGGCGGCGGTCAATCCCATGGCAGGGACAGGTTGACACCTGCCGCCGGCCCTTGCCAGCCGCAAGGGGGGGGCTAGAACGTGGGCATGACCTCGCTGAGCGTGAACGTGAACAAGGTGGCGCTCCTGCGCAACCAGCGCGACGTGGGCATCCCCAGTGTGGTGGACTCCGCGCGCCGGGCCATCGAGGCCGGGGCGGACGGAATTACCGTGCATCCCCGCCCCGACGAGCGCCACATCCGCCGCGGCGACGTCTACGACCTCGCTCGCCTGCTCGCCGCGCAGCCGGGGGTCGAGTTCAACATCGAAGGCAATCCCTTCCCCGACTTCCTCGAGATGGTGCTCGAGGTCGCTCCCTCCCAGTGCACCCTGGTGCCCGACGCGCCCGAGCAGTCCACCTCGGACCACGGCTTTTGCCTGCGCGCGGACGGGGCACCGACGGCCGAGTTCGAACGGCTCGGACCCATCGTGGCGCGACTGCGCGCGCGCGGAATCCGCGTGAGCCTCTTCCTCGACCCCGAGGAGGAGCAGGTGGAGGCGGCCGCCGAGCTCGAAGCCGACCGCATCGAGCTCTACACCGAGCCCTACGCGCGCGCCTTTGGAGGCCCTGAGGAGGACGAGGTGCTCGCGCGCTACGTCCGCGCCGCCGAGCGCGCGCGCGCGCTCGGGCTGGGGCTCAACGCCGGGCACGACCTCAACCTGCGCAATCTGCCTCGCTTCCGCCGCTCGGTTCCCGGCCTGCAGGAGGTCTCCATCGGGCACGCCCTCATCGCCGACGCCCTCGAGCTCGGCATGGCCGGGGCCGTCCGCGCCTACCTCGCCTGCCTCGGCCGCCGCCCCGCCGCGTGAAGGAGCGTGAGCCCGCAGCGCCCGCCACTCCCTCGCCCGGCGACGCCGGGGCCCGCGCCCTGAGCGCGGCGGCCTGGCTGTCGGCCGTCCTCGCGCTGGGCAAGTTCGCTGTGGGGCTCGCAACGGGCTCGCTGGCGGTGCTCGCGTCGGCCGCCGACAGCTTCGCCGACGCCCTCATGTCCGCGGCCAACGGGTGGGGCTACCGCCAGGCGCGCGTCCCCGCCGACGAGGACCACCCCTTCGGACACGGCAAGTGGGAGGGCGCCCTCGCGGTCGGCCAAGGGACGCTCCTCTTGGGGATCGTCGGCGGCATCTGCGTGAGCGCCGCCCTGGCCTTGATCCGCGCCGAGGAGGTCCGCTGGCCCCTGGCCGGCGTCGCCGTGCTCCTGGTCTCGGGCATCTCTTCGGGCCTCCTCACCTTCGTCCTCGGACGCGTGCGCGGGCGCTCGGTCGTGGTGGCCGCCGACGCGGCCCACTACCGCATCGACCTCGCCGCCGCCGCGGCCGGAGTGGCCGGCCTGCTCCTGGTCCGCGCGACCGGTCGCCATTGGATCGACCCCCTCCTCGGCCTCGGCGCGGCCGCGCTGATGGCGCGCGAGTGCGCCGGCGTCCTTCGCAAGGGGCTCGCCGAGCTCCTCGACGAGAGCCTGCCCCCCGCAGAGCTCTCCCGCCTCGAGGCCATCCTCGCCGCGCACCGCGACCGCTACCTCGACCTCCACGGCCTGCGCACCCGCCGCAGCGGCCCGGTGCGCTTCATCGAAGTCCACCTCGTCTTCCCTGCCGAGGCCCCCCTCGGCGCCGTGCATCGCGCCGTGCAGGACATCGGAGACAGCATCCGCGAGGCCTTCCCTGGCAGCCGCGTCCTCGTCCACCCCGATGCCGCGGGCCATC
>RFHU01000274.1 GCA_003695705.1 Planctomycetota bacterium | reverse complement strand
TCGAATGCCTGGCCCACCTCCTCGAGCTCTACCGCTCCGGCTCCCGCCGCCCCGAGCGCTACTTGCGCGACTGCTCACGGATCTACGCTTGGCAGCTCCGAAAGCACTCCTCCCTCTCCCCCGAGCAGCTTGCGGAGCCTCGCGGGCTTTCCCGCGAAGCGTCTTGCGTCGCTGCGGACGCCCTGGCAACGGCCCTCAAGCTGTACGAGAACCCCTGGGGGTACTGCGAAGTCGACGATCCCTACACCTCGCTCCTCTTTCGCGGCTACGTGCCCCTTACCGCAAGCGGAGGGTTCGAGGGCCCCGTCCACCGGGACTTCGCCTTCTGGTCCTTGGGCGTGTGGAGGCCTCTCCTGGCCGCGCGGTGCACGCACAAACGAGCCTCCAAAGGACGCGAACCGGTCCAGCGTTGGCTTTCCGAGTTCCGTTCCCGCCAGCCGAGGGAGCAGGCATGAGCCCCTCCACGGACGCAGCCTTCGACTTCGCCCACGAGCTGTCGCGGGGGACGACCCTCCTGGAAGCCAGCGCGGGCACGGGCAAGACGTACGCCCTCGCGGCGGTGGCCCTCAAGCTCCTCCTCGAGGTGGGGCTCGCCGTGGACGAGCTCCTCTTGGTCACCTTCACCCGCGCGGCCACCGCCGAGCTGCGCGGTCGCGTGCGCGCCCGCCTCGCCGCCGCCGCACGGGCGCTGGCCGGCCAACGGCCTCCCCGCGAGGACGATCTGCGGGCGATTTGGACGGACGACGCCGCGGAACGTGCCCTGCGCCTCGGGCGGGCGCGTTCGGCCCTCGAGGGCTTCGACACCCTCTCCATTGCGACCATTCATGGCTTCTGCCAGCGCGTGCTGGCGCGCTACGCCTTCGCCAGCGGAGCCGACCTCGGCCTCGAGCTCGAGCCGGACCGCGGCGAGCTGGTCGAGCGCACGAGCGCCGATTTGCTCGTCGCCGAGTTGACGACCGCAGACGAAGAGTTCGCGCACTACCTCTCGATCGAGTGCGGGCTCGAGGCCACCAGCCTCCGCGCGCTGGGGAAGGCTGCCCTCGCCGACGTGGACCTTCCCCTCGACCCGCCTGCGGGATCCCTCGACGGCTTCCGCGCCGCGGCGCGAGCGCGCTTCGAGGACCTGCAGCGGAGCCTGCAGGGAGAGGGGCGGCGCCAAGTCGAGGAGCTCCTTTCTCAGGCCTTCGCCGAGGGGTGGCTGTGCGATACCGGCCAAGACTTCAACGAAGAACTCTGCCGGACAGCGCTGGGCGAGCTTGCGGAGTGGTTGGCCACGACCGATCCCGAGGCGGCGTGGTTCGCTTTCCTCCCCGCCAACGCGACGCTCCTCGACCCCGGGAGCCTCGCAGACCAGCGCCCCGAAGGAGCCCCTCCCCTCGAGCACCCTTTCTTCGAGGCCTTCGCCGGGTTCCTGGACGCCCGCGCGCGCTGCTGCGGCGCCGTGCGCGCGCAGTGGGCGGCGCGCTACCGCCGCGTGGGAAGCCTCGACGCACGCAGGAGAAGGGTGCAGGGCTACCACGACCTGCTGCTGGGGCTCTGCCGCCGACTGGAAGCGACGGCGGATCCCGTGGCCCGCGAGGCGCTGGTGCGCGCGGTGGGCGGACAGTTCCGTGCGGCCCTCGTCGACGAGTTCCAAGACACCGACCGCTACCAGTGGCGCATCGTCTCGAGCCTCTTCGGGAGCCCCGACCACTACCTCTTCCTGGTCGGAGATCCCAAGCAGTCCATTTACCGTTTCCGCGGCGCGGACCTCCACGTGTACTTGCGCGCCCAGGAGGAGAGCGCTTCGAGGGCCAGCCTCGCCACCAACCACCGCTCGGACCCTGCCTACCTCGAGGCCATCGAGCCGCTCTTCCGCGGCGAGGCGCCCTTCGGCTCCCCGGACGTCCCCTTCGTTCCCGTCCGCGCACACCATCCCGATCCGGAAAGCCGTCTGCTCCTCCCCTCCTCCCCCAGCCCGGATCTGCCGCTCGCCCCGCTCAACCTGCGCTTCGTCGACGCCAAGCACACGGGCGGCACACCGTGGCTTGCGCTGAAGCAGAGCAAGGCCGTCCGTTGCGTGTGCTCCCTCGTCGCCGACGACGTGGTGCGCCTCCTCACGTCGGGCCTACGGATCGCGCCCCGGAACGGTGGCTCGACGGCCCCGTCCGCCCCGATCTGCCCGCGGGACGTGGCGGTGCTCGTGCGGACCAACTGGCAGGCTCGGCTCGTGTTGCAGGCGCTGCGCCGCGCCCGCGTGCCGGGCGTTCTCCTGGCCGCGGAGAGCGTGTTCCAAACGGAGGCGGCTTCGGAGCTCCTCCTTTGGTTGGAGGCCCTGAACGCGCCCCGCAGCGACGGGGCGGCGCGTCGCTGCGCGGTGACCCGCGCCTTCGGCTGGAACGCCGAGGGGCTGGTCGCTTTGCAGCGCGAGACGCCCCAGGGCCTCGCCGCCTGGCGGGCCTGGCTGGAGGCGCTCGCTCGCAGCCGCGAAGCCTGGCGGCGTCACGGTCTCGCCCACGCGTTTCGCGTGCTCGCGCGGGAGACCTTCCTCCACCGCCGCCTGCTGTCCCAGCCCGAGGGGGAACGCCTCGTCACCGATCTGTTCCACGCGGTCGAACTCCTCGACGCCCACGCGGTCCGCGAAGGCTGCGGGCTAAGGGGCCTGATCGAGTTCCTCCGCCTGGAGCGCACCCGCTCGGCCGGCGACCTCGCGACCGACCAGCGACGGCTGCGCCTCGACCGCGACGACGCGGCCGTGCGGGTGCTCACGGCGCACGTGGCCAAGGGCCTCGAGTTCCCGATCGTCTTCGCCCCCTTCCTCTGGTACGTGCCCGGGGGAGCGAAGACGAAGGTCCTCCCTCCTCTGGTCGGCCCTCGAGACCCCGAGGTGTGCGATCCCCTCCACAAGGTCCTCGACGTGTTCCCCCCGGGCTCGATCTCCGAGCGCCGCGCCCGGGAGGCCTGGGACGGTGAAGAAGGCTTCAACGAGGAGCGGCGTTTGTTCTACGTCGCGCTCACCCGCGCCCGCCACGCGGCCTACGTCTACGCGGGGAACTTCGAAGGCCTCCGGGGTTCTCCTCTCGGCTGCGCCCTCGAGGGCGACGAGGCCCCGCCCGAGCCCTTCTCCGCCGACGATCCCAGCGTCTCCTGGCCCGAAGGCTTCGACCCCGAAAAGGCCGCCGCCCTTTCCGAGAAGGATCGGGGAGGCGCACTCGAGGGCGCGTCGGCCTTCGTCCGCTGGCAGGCCCTCGTCGAGGCGACCAACGCGGACAAGTCTCCGCGCATGTCGCTCACGCGCGCTCCCCTTCCCGAGCGCAAGACCTGGGCGCCCGCGGCGCCTGGAACTAGCGAAGACGGAGAGGCCGCGGTCCGTCGGTTCGAGCGGACCGAGTTCCAGCGAGGGTGGCGGCGCGCCAGCTTCTCGTCGCTCAAGGGCGAGGAGCACGCCCGCTTCCTCGAACCAGAGCCCGAGGGGAGGGAAACCGAGCTCGAGGAAGGAATTCCGGCCGACGCAAGCGAAGCCGCGTCGTCTTCCGGGGACGAAGCGGAGGCACAGG
>RFHU01000273.1 GCA_003695705.1 Planctomycetota bacterium | reverse complement strand
TCCGCGGAGGAGGGGGAGATGCCCCGAGCAGACGAGCTTCGCCTGGCGCCCGAGCGGCTGCGACGGCGCTACGATCCCGAGCGCCTCGGCTTTCGGACCACCGCCGAGCTCGAGCCCCTCGAAGGCCTCGCCGGGCAAGACCGCGCCCTCGCGGCTTTGCACCTCGGCTTGGGCCTCGAGGCCCCCGGCTACAACGTCTACGCCGCGGGGCCGCCGGGCATCGGCAAGCAGACCGCCCTGCGCCGCCTCCTGAGCGAGCTGGCCGCGGGGCGCCCCGAGCCCCCCGACGTGTGCTACGTCAACAACTTCCGCGACCCCTACGCCCCGCGCGCCCTGGTGCTCCCCAACGGGCAGGGCCGTCGCTTCCGCGAGGACATGCGCGCGGCCATGGAGGACGTCCTCAGCGAGCTGCCGCGGGCCTTCGACTCCGAAGAATACCGCGCCGCCATCGTAGAGATCGGCAAGGCCCTCGACGCCAAGCGCACCGAACTCCTCCGGGAGCTCGACCGCAAGGCCGCCGCAGCGGAACACAAGATCAAGATCACGCCCGTGGGAATCGTCATGACCCCCGTGCGCGACGGCAAGGAACTCGACGAGAAGGACATCGAGGCCTTGCCGGAGGACGAGCGCCAACGCCTCCAGGGCAAGGCCGAAGCGCTCGAAGCCGAAATTCGCAAGACCCTCCGCGACGTCCGCATCGCCGAGGCCGCCGCCAAGAAGACCCGCGCCGACCTCGATCGCGAGGTCGCCCTCTACGCCGTCGGCCACCTCCTCGGCGACCTCTTCGAGCGCTACGCAGACTTCCCCGAGGTCACCGCCTACCTCGAAGAAGTACGCGAGGCCCTCCTCGAGCGCGCGGGGGAACTGCGCGCCGTCCCCCCCGAAAAGCTGGCCCTCCTCCGCCGGAAGGGACTGCGCGACTTCGAAGTCAACCTGCTCGTCGGCGAAGCGGAGGGCGCGGGCGCGCCGGTGGTCCTCGAACTCAACCCGAGCTACGTGAACCTGTTCGGAAAGATCGAGAAGGAGGGCGAACTCGGGGGCGTCTTCTCGACCGACTTCACCATGATCCGGCCCGGCTCCCTCCATCGAGCCAACGGGGGCTACCTCGTCCTCCCCGCCGTGGATCTGCTGCGCAACCCCTTCAGTTACGACGCTCTCAAGCGCACCCTGCGCGCCGGGGAGATCGTCATCGAGGACCCCACCGAACGCCTGGGCCTCGTCTCCACCAAGAGCCTCCGACCCGACCCCGTCCCCCTCGACCTGAAGGTCGTCTTGGTGGGGCCGCCCCTGACCTACTACCTCCTCTACGCCTACGACCCCGACTTCCGCGAACTGTTCAAGGTCAAGGCCGACTTCGACGTGCAGCTCGACGCGGGAGAAGAGCGCGTGCGGGACGTCCTGCGCTTCCTCCGCGGCCTGAGCGAGGTGGAGGGCTGCGGTCTGCCCCTCGACGCCCCGGCCGCGGCGCGCCTGCTCGAGCACTCGACCCGACTGGCCGGCGACCAGGAGCGCCTCTCGGGGCTGTTCGGGGTCCTGTGCGACGTGGTGCGCGAGGCGACCTTCTGGGCCAAGGAAGAGGGGGCCGCCACGGTCGGCCGTCCTCACGTGGAGAAGGCCCTCGAGCAGCGCCGCTACCGCGACGCGCTCGTCGAGGAACGGATCCGAGAGCGCATCGTCGAGGACGTGCTGCGCATCGCAACCGAAGGCGAAGCGGTGGGTCAGGTCAACGGCCTCGCCGTCAGCCAGCTCGGCGGGCATCGCTTCGGGCGGCCGAGCCGCATCTCCGCCAGCGTCGGCGTGGGCCGCGAGGGGATCGTGGACATCGAGCGCAAGGTGGAGCTCGGCGGACCCATCCACAGCAAAGGGGTCCTGATCCTGCAGGGCTACCTGCTGCACACCTTCGGTGCCGAGCGCCCCCTCTCCTTGAGCGCGACCCTGGCCTTCGAACAGAGCTACGACGAGATCGACGGCGACAGCGCCTCGTCCGCCGAGCTCTACGCGCTCCTCTCGGCCCTCGGCCGGGTTCCCCTCGCCCAAGGCATCGCGGTCACGGGCGCCATCGACCAGCGGGGCCGCGTGCAGGCCGTCGGCGGCATCAACGAGAAGATCGAGGGCTTCTTCGCCGTGTGCCGCGCCAAGGGCCTCACCGGCGAGCAAGGGGTGCTGATTCCGCGCAGCAACGCGCGCCATCTCATGCTCGCGGACGAGGTGGTGGAGGCGGTCTCCGCCGGGCGCTTCCACGTGTGGGCCGTGGAGGACGTCGCCGAGGGCCTCGCCGTCCTCACCGGGCTCGAGGCCGGCGAACGCGGGCTCGACGGGCGTTTCCCGCCCACGTCGGTCCTCGGCCGCGTCGAACAGCGGCTCGCCGCCTTCGCGGAGCGCCTCGCCGAAGCAGACGAGGACGAGGAGGCCGGGGCCCGGGCGCTCGTCCTCCCGCGAGAACGAGCGGCCGAGCGGGCCGAGGAGGGAGCATGAACGCAGAGAAGCGCCGCAAGGTGGTCATCCTGGGAGCGGCCGGTCGCGACTTCCACGACTTCAACCTGCGCTTTCGGAGCGACCCGAACAGCGAAGTCGTCGCGTTCACCGCCGCGCAGATTCCCAACATCGAGGGTCGACGCTATCCCCCGTCGCTGGCAGGCCCCCTCTACCCCGAGGGGATCCCCATCCTCCCCGAGGACGAACTCGAGGACATCTTCCGTCGGCGCGGGGTCGAGGAGGCGGTCTTCTCCTACAGCGACCTCTCCCACGAAGAGGTCATGCACCTCGCCAGCCGCGCCATCGTCGCCGGTGCCGACTTCCGCCTCCTCGCGGCGCCGAGCACGCAGCTCCGCGCCGCGCGGCCGGTCGTGGCCGTGTGCGCCGTGCGGACGGGCTGCGGGAAGAGCCAGACGGCGCGCGCCGCGGTCGCCGCGCTCCAGGCCCGCGGGCGACGCGTGGTCGCCGTGCGGCATCCCATGCCCTACGGCGACCTGGCCGCCCAGGCGGTTCAGCGCTTCGCGCGGCGCGAAGACCTCGCCCGCCAGCGCTGCACCATCGAAGAGCGCGAGGAGTACGAGCCCTACATCGAGGCCGGCGCGGTGGTCTTCGCCGGAGTGGACTACGAGGCCATCCTGACCGCCGCCGAGGCGGAGGCGGACGTGATCGTGTGGGACGGCGGCAACAACGACCTCCCCTTCTTCCGCCCCGACCTGCACATCGTCGTCGCCGACGCCCTGCGTCCCGGCCACGAGGCCCGCTACCACCCCGGCGAGGCCAACGCCCGCGCCGCCGACGCCTTCATCATCAACAAAGTCGACGGCGCCCCCGCCGAAGACGTCGAAGGCCTGCGCGCCTCCCTGCGCCGCCTCAACCCCCGCGCGAGCATCACCGAGGCAGCCTCTCCGGTGACCCTCGACGACCCCGAGGCCGTGCGGGGGAAGCGCGTGCTGGTGGTCGAGGACGGCCCCACCCTCACCCACGGCGGCATGCCCGAAGGCGCGGGCGCCGTCGCCGCCCGCCGCGCCGGCGCCAAGGAACTCGTGGACCCGCGCCCCTACGCGGTCGGCTCCCTCGCCGAGACCTTCCGCCGCTTCCCGCACCTCGGCCCCGTCCTCCCGGCCATGGGCTACGGCGAGGCGCAGGTCGAGGACCTGCGCGCCACCATCGTCGCCGCGAACGCCGAAGTCGTCGTCGCGGGGACGCCCATCGACCTCGGCTCCCTGCTCGACCTGCCCCGCTGCGTGCGCGCCCGCTACGCCCTCGAAGTGCGCGCCGGCCCGAGCCTCGAGGAGCTGCTGGACCGCCTCTGACGCCCCTCTCGGCGCCTACTTGCCCACGCAGAAGGAGGCGAACAGCGCGTCGAGCAAGTCGTCGCAGGTCCGCTCGCCGGTGAGCTGCCCCAGCGCCTCCTGCGCGTCGAGGAGGTCCACCGCGGCCAGCTCGTGGGCGGCGGGATCGCCGCCGCAGAGCACCTCGGC
>RFHU01000272.1 GCA_003695705.1 Planctomycetota bacterium | reverse complement strand
TCGTCGGCGTGGAGGGGCGCGTAGAGGAAGTCCCGGTAGTTGGTCCAGGCCGCGTGGTAGTCCCGAGCCGCCTCGGCCACGGCCTCGGGGGTGGCGTCCGGCCTCCCGACCGCGGCGAAGAAGGCGTAACTCGCGTCGGCCAGGGCGTCGCGGGCCTCACGGCGATCGAGCCAGCCGCTGATCGCGTGGTCGATGTCCTCGGCCACGAAGAGAATGACCCCCAGCTCGGCCGCGGTGTAGAACCAGGCACCGGCCCGCGCGAGGCGGCTGGCGGCGAGCCCCGTGCGCGCAAGGGTCCCTGCCTCGCGCGCCTGGCCGAGGCGCGTCACCCAACGAATCGCGGAGAGGCCGCTCTTGACCGCAGCGGACGCCAGCCCCAGGGAGGTGAGCGAAATGGCAAAGGTCTTCCCGGTGAAGGTCCCGCCGACGATCTCCGGGAGCGCCAAGCCTGCGGCGAGGACGAGGTTGGACTTGAGGACGCCGTTGACGAAGCGCAGCTTCACGTAGCGCTCGAGGTAGCGCACGTAGGCCACCTCGCCGGCCCGGGCGCCGATCACGAACATGCCGTACTGCGCGTAGAAGTCCGTCGTCATGAGCCCGTCGAAGAACTCTTCGATGCGCAGGCGGTCGCCGGTGCGGACCACCACGGCGAGCTCCTTGAGGAAGAGCGCCAGGGCGAAGTGCGCCGTTCCGCCGGCTTCGCGGAGCGCGCCGTCGCGGGTCATGCGCTTCCAGTCCAGGGTCCCGTCGGCCCGGCGCCAGCGGGCGAGGCGGTCGACCGGCTCGCCCGCAACGGCCCGCTCGAGGTCGGAGGCGCGCCGCCCGGGCGAACCGTAGCGAAAGCGCTCGCGCAAGCGGGCGAAGAAGGAATCCACGTGGGCAGCACCCAGGGGCCGCGCGAACACGTCCACGGCGGCCCGCACCTCTCGCGCCGCCACCTCCACGTCGAGACCGAGCGCGCCGGCAATGCCCCGGGCCCCCTTGAGGATCTCGACGGCCTCGACGTCGGCGAGCTTCTCGCTCCCCAGACCGCCCGCGT
The DNA here is from genome assembly GCA_003695705.1 of Planctomycetota bacterium. Taxonomy (GTDB): domain Bacteria; phylum Planctomycetota; class J058; order J058; family J058; genus J058. Next base: position 20,804 of record RFHU01000272.1, on the reverse strand, counting down.
GGGCCGCCTCGTGGGCGAGGATCAGGCCGAGCACCCGGCTGCGGAAGACCGCGCGCTCGCCTTCGGGCAGGGCCTCGGCGCGGCGGTCGATCTCGTTGAGGACGCCCGTGCTCACGCGGACCGCCTCCCCGCGGCGGTCCGCGAGGAGGTCGTTCGTCTCGACGATCTCGAGGCGCAGGGCGTCGAGGGTCTCCCGCCCGCGAGCGAGGTTCGCCCGCTCGGCCTCGCCGGTGGCGCCCTCCGCCCGCGCCGCGAAGCGCGCCACCGCGCCGTTGCGCACGGCGGCGAAGACGCCGGCCACCACCTCGTAGGGGACGCGCGAGGGCTCGAGCGGCCCCGGCGCAGCGCGGCGGGCGGCAGCGAAGCCCTCCCCTTCGCCGGCCGTCGGGCGCACCACCGAAACGCGGGCCGCCTCGGCGGGCAAGAGCGTGCGCAGCAAAGCGTCGGAGAGGTTGGTGTCGCGGACCCACTTGCGCACCCGCAAGCGTAGGCGGCGGACGACTTCCTTGTAGTCGATCCCACCGGCGGCGCGCGCCGCCTCGCGGGCGGCCACGATCCGCCGCGCGGCGGCCCGGGAGAGGCCGGCCCGCACCAGTTCCTCCGCGGAGATCGAACCGTAGCCGAGCTCCGCCCGCGCCTTGAGCGCCCGCGCCGCCTCGAGGGAGAGGCCGGTGCGCGCCGCGATCTCGGCCGGCGTGGCGCGGCCGAGGTCGAGGGCCTTCGCCGCCGCGAGCACCTTCTTGGCGCGGGCCTCGCTGAGGCCGGCCTTCTTGAGGTTCGCCAGGGTCAGGCGGTGCGCGTCGCGGTAGGCGAGGAAGGCGTCGGCGACCGCTCCGTCGAGGCCGAGACGGCGGGTCAGCACCGACTTCTTCGCGCTGGCGAGGTCCACCGCTTCGACCGCCCGCAGAAGGGCGTCGCGCTGGCCGTAGGACACGATCCCTTCGTCCACCAGCATGTCGACCGCGCGGCGGGCCTCGTAGTTGGCCGCCTCGCTCCCGCGGCCGAGCAGGTGGGCGTCGCGGTAGTCCACGATCCTGCGGGCCACGTCCTCGTCGAGTCCGGCCTCCACCATGCGATCGAAACTGCTGCGGGCGGGATCGAGGCCCGCCATGCGCAGCGCCGCCCGGCGGGCGGCGGTCTCTCCGAGGAGGCTCGCCAGCACCCGAAGGTCGCGCAGGTCGTTTGCGTCGCGGCGCAGGATCAGCCGCTCGGCCTGGCCCGGCGTCAGCCCCGCGGCCAGGAGCGCGGCCCGGTCCGCCGCGCCGAGGGCGCGCAGCGTGCGGAAGCGCTCCCGCAGCTTGCGCTCGGCGGCAGGGCTGAGGAACTCGGCCACCTCGGCCCAACGCCGGAAGGGGGCGGCCTCGCGGGCCTCGACCAAGGCGCGGGCCTTGGCCGGCGTGACCCCGAGGCGCCGGGCAAGTTCTTCCGCCGAAAGGCGGTTGGGGTCGAAGCCCTCGCTGACCGCCTCGAGCACCTCGCGGGCCTCGAACTCGTCGAGGCCCGCGGCGAGGAGGTCGGCCTCTCCGCGGATGGGATGCGCGTCGCGGTAAGCGACCACCCGCCGCGCCACCTCGGGGGAAAGCGGCGTGCGCTCCGCGATGGCCTCGGCCGTCGCTGCCGGAGCGCTGAGGTCGAAGGCGGCGGCGGCTTCGAGGAGGCGGGCGCGCTCGGCGGGAGAGACCCCTGCCCTCCGGAGGCTGGCGTCGACGCCGTGGGCGTCGCGGTAGTCGAGCAAGCGACGGGCGTCGTTCGCCGAGAGGCCGAAGCGGTCCGAGCGCAGGGTACGCTCGTCGGCGGCGTTCAGGTCCACGCCGTCGAGGCGAGCGACCCGCGCCGCGTCCCGCCCAGAGCCCCCGCGCAGCGCGAGGACGCGGGCGACCGCCTCCGGGGTCAGGGTGCCGCCGCCGCGGCGGAAGGCGACCAGCGCCCGGGCCTCCTCGGGCGTGACCCCGAGCGCGCGCTCGAGCCCCTCGGCCGAGGCAATGGAGAGGTCCACCCCGAACTCGCCGGCGGCGATCCGCTCGGCGTAGCGGTTCAGCCAGCCGAGGAATTCTTCCTGGGCGTAGCGGGCCGCCCGGCGGTCGGGCTCGGGCAGGGCGGCCTCCTCGCCCCAGGGCAGGAGCGGAGTCGCCACGCCCGTCGCGTAGGCGCGGTTCTCGCCGCCCGCGCGCGACGACCAGGGCCCCTGCAAGCCCTCGAGGATCTCGCGCGTCTCGGGGCTCATCTCGCGCCCTTCGACGGTGCGCAGGTACTCGCCAACCCGCTCGGCGAAGCTGAGCTCGTTCGGGACCCGATCCCCTCCCCAATAGCCGCCACCGGCGGTGGGCATGGGGTTGTCGGTATGGCTCCAGGGGCCGAAGTTGCCCGTCCGCATGGCGTTGGCGAAGAGCTTCGCGAGGACCTCGACGTCGTCGACGTACTTGGTGAGCCCGCGGATCTCCAGGTCGATGTAGTCCTCGCCCCCCCAGTCGCCGCGGTTCACCTCGGCGACACGGAGCGTCGCCCGCCCCGTCTCCCCGAGGTCGGCGATGTTCTCGACGTCGCCGGGGCTCAGGCGCGCGTTCGACCAACTCTTGAGGGACAAGTCCGTGCGCAGGCGCTCGACGCGCTTGAGGTAGATCCAGTTGGAGGCCCGCTCGAGGAAGTCCGCGTAGCGGGAGCCGTTGGCCTCGAGCCGCTCCCAGTCGGGGGCGTTGTCGCGCATGTGCAGGTGGAAGCCCTTGCCGCTCTTGCCAGCGAGTTCCTTGGCCTTGCGCATGGCCTCGGCGGTCTCGGCCAGGTTCTCCAGGACGCGCGAGTGGAGTTCCCAGTTGCCCGTGCCCTCCACGTACCAGTAGGGGTCGAGCCAGGGGTGCCGGCGCACGTCGGGCTCGAAGAAGTCCTCCACGCTGTGGGGGTCGTCGCCGACCACCCGCCGGTAGTAGGCCTTTTTCTCGCGAACGGTCATGGACCCCCAGCGCCGGGCGACCTCGGGATCGGTGGGGACGGTAAGGTTGACGATGTCCGCGCCGCGGCCCTCGAACTCGAAGCCGTAGGTGAACGGCTCCCCGTTGTGCTCGATGCGTCCCTCGGGGAGCCCGTCGACCAGTCCGCGGAATTCGCGCTCGCCAGGGACCGCCCGCGGCTGGAAGTTGCGCTCCAGGAGGGGCTCGTAGGCGGCGGGGTCGAGCCCGAGCCCCTCGATGAACGCGCGCGCCTCGGCGCGCGCTTCGGCCGGGTCGCGGGGTAGGTTGGCCTCGGCGGGGTCGGCCCCCTCGGGCGTGGGCTGCCGCTCGAGGCGGACGCGCTCGCCGCGCTCGGCGAGCTCGGCCGCACGGGCGACCATGCGCCGGTAGAGTTCGGCCTCGAGGCGATGGGTCTCGGGGTCGGCGAGGTCGAACATACGGAATTCGACCAAGCGCGCGCTCCCGTCGTGCAGCGGGTTCAGCTCGAGCGCCTTGGCGAGGTTCAGGCTGCGGTACTTCCACAACTTCGACCAGGAGACGGGATCGGTGGGGTCGGCCTCGTGCAAAGCCGCCTCGCGCCCCTCGCGACGACGGAAGAGCTCGGCGAGGCGCTCGGCGGTGCGCTCGTTCTCCGGGAGACGATCGATCTCGCGCAGCAAGTCGAGGTGGTCGACCCCGAGGTCGCGGGAGAAGTAATTGCGGTAGCCGCCCCCGCGCACGGGGTTGAACAGCCGCCGCAGCAAGGGCTGGGCGTTCTCGTGCAGGAGGATCAGGTTGGCCAAGGCCCGAGCGTCGCCGTCGGGGGTCACCAGGCGGCGGGCGTCCACGGTGAGGTGCACCCCCGAACGGCGCCCCTCGCGAACGAGCCCGCTGGCGCGCACCTGCTCGAGCACCTCTTCGAGTTCGCGCGGGTCCTCGAGGGGCGGAGTGACCAGCTCGTAGCCGTCGTAGCCGGTCGAGGCCACGAACTCGGGCTCGAGCCGCCAAGTCCTCCCCCGGGGGTCGGTCCACTCCGCGCGGAAGAGCTCGCGCTCGCCCGAGGGGTAGCGCTCGAGGTTCGTCGTGGGCTTGGTGAAGGTGACCTTGCGGATCTCGCTGGGCCGGCCGCCGTAGTGTTCGACCACCGCCGAGAGGATCTCCCGGTAGTTCTCGAAGGGCATTTCCTCGAAGCGGACGATCCGGTTCCCCGCGCCCGCGAACTCGAACTCCATGCCGAAGCTGGGTTCGCTGGGCTGAGCCAGGGCGACCTGCGCGCTCAGCGACGCCACCGCGCCGAGCAAGAGCGCAGGAGCGCAGCGAGACCTCTCCGGCATACCTCCCCCTCTCCGGGCGCCCGCAAAGCGGGCGCCGCACGACACTTCATCAGAACAGAGCCGGCCTGCGCATTCCAGGGCGAAGCCGATCCGCGCCCCGAGGGCGGGTGCTATCCTGCGGACGACATGAAGCGCGTCCTCGTGACCGGCGGCTGCGGTTTCATTGGCGCCAACCTCGTGCGCGCGCTCCGCGCCCAGCGCCCCGACTGGCGGGTCGTCAACCTCGACAAACTGACCTACGCGGGGAACCTGCGCAGCCTCGCGGGGATCGAAGAAGGACCTCGCTACCGCTTCGTGCGCGGCGACGTAAGCGACCCCGAACTCGTGGCCGCCCTCTTCGCCGAAGAGGACTTCGACGCGGTGCTGCACCTCGCGGCCGAGTCGCACGTGGACCGCAGCATCCTCGGCCCGCGGGCCTTCGTCGAGACCAACGTCCTCGGCACCCTGACCCTCCTCGAGGCGGCCCGCCAGGCCTGGGGAGAGGACCCCGCGGGGCGCCGCTTCGTCCACGTCAGCACCGACGAGGTCTACGGGAGCCTGGGGCCCGAAGGCCGCTTCGACGAGCGCACCCCCTACGCGCCGCGCTCGCCCTACAGCGCTTCCAAGGCGGGCGCCGACCACCTCGCGCGCGCCTACGCGCACACCTACGGCCTGCCCGTCGTCGTCACCAATTGCTCGAACAACTACGGCCCCTACCAGTTCCCCGAGAAGTTGATCCCGCTCGTGATCAACAACGCGCGCCGCGGCGAGGAACTCCCCGTCTACGGCGACGGGAAGCAAGTCCGCGACTGGCTGCACGTAAGCGACCACTGCTCTGCCCTGCTGGCCGCCCTGGAGCGCGGCCGTCCGGGGGCGACCTACTGCATCGGCGGAGGCTCCGAGCGAGAGAACCTCGCCTTGGTGGAGCGAATCTGCGAGCTCCTCGACGAGCGCCTGGGGCCGCTCCCATCCGGTGCCCCGCGCCGCTCGCTGATCCGCTTCGTGCGCGACCGCCCGGGGCACGACCGGCGCTACGCCATCGACTCCTCCCTGGCACGGCGCGAGCTCGGCTGGGAGCCCGAAGTCCGCGACCTCGACGCGGGGCTCGCGCGGACCGTGGACTGGTACCTCGCCAACGACGACTGGCTGGAGAGCGTGCTCGACGGCTCCTACGCGGACTACTACCAGCGCCTCTACGGCGAGCGCGGCGCCGGACGGCGGAGCGCGCCGCGCGCCTGACCCCCTCCGCCCCGGTCCTTCAGCGAGCGGCGAGGTAGGCGTCGATCTGCGCGAGGGCGAGCGCGCGTGGGTCGCCCTCGCCGGCGTGGAAGGCGCGATACCACTCCACGGTGCGGCGAATCGCCTCGTCGGCGCTCCAGCGCGGTCGCCAGCCGAGCTCCCAGAGCGCCTTGTCGACGCACAAGCGCAGCACCTTCGCCTCGTGGGGCTGCTTCGGATCCGAGGCGTCGCGCCAACTCCCCTCGCCCCAGGCGGCCAGGAAGCGCTCCACGAGTTCGCGGACGGTGAGTTCGTCGCCCGGCAGGGGACCGAAGTTCCAACCGCTCGCCCAGCGAGGGTCGTCGCTCTCCAGGAGGCGCGCGCCGAGGAGCAAGTAGCCGGAGAGCGGCTCGAGGACGTGCTGCCAGGGGCGGACCGCGCGCGGGCTACGAACCTCGAGCGGCTCGCCGGCGGCGACCGCGCGTGCAAGGTCGCACACGATCCGGTCGGCCGCCCAATCCCCGCCGCCGATCACGTTGCCCGCCCGCGCGCTCGCCAGGCGCATTCCGAAGGAACGCCGGTAGGAGGCGACGAGCACTTCCGCCGCGCCCTTGCTGGCGCTGTAGGGGTCGTGCCCGCCGAAGGGGTCGTCCTCGCGGTAGCCCCACACCTGCTCGCGGTTCTCGTAGCACTTGTCGCTGGTCACGGCGACCACGGGGCAGGGCCTCCCGAGGGCGCGGACCGCGTCGAGCAGCGCCGCCGTGCCCACCACGTTGACGGCGAAGGTCTCGCGAGGGGCCGCGTAGCTGGGGCGCACGAGGGCCTGGGCGGCCAGGTGGAAGACCACGTCGGGCGCCGCATCGGCCACCGCGCGCTCGAGGCGCTCGGTCTCGCGCAGGTCGGCCTCGTGGTGGGCCGAGAGGAGTTCCTCCACCCGCGCGGCCGCGAACAAGCTGGGGTCGGTGGGCGGCGCGAGCGCGTAGCCGCTCACCCGCGCGCCCAGACGATGGAGCCAGAGGGTCAGCCAGGCTCCCTTGAAGCCCGTGTGCCCGGTAACGAAGACCGAGCGGCCGCGGTACGCCCGCTCGAGCTCGGCGAGGTCGGGGGCGGTGGCGCTCACGCCTTCCACACCGCCCAGGGCGCCGATCCGTCCCGCCAGCGCCGCTCGAGCCCCTGCCACTCGCGGTAGGTGTCCATGCACTGCCAGAAGCCGGTGTGCTCGTAGACGTGGAGCTGCCCCTCGCGCGCCACGCGTTCGAGGGGCTCGCGCTCCAGCACGCAGGAGGCGTCCTCCGAGACGTAGTCGAGGAAGCCGCGCTCGAAGAAGAAGAAGCCACCGTTGATGAGCCCCTCGGAGACCTGCGGCTTCTCGCTGAAGGAGGTCACGCGCGTCCCGTCGAGCTGCAGCTCGCCGAAGCGGCTCGGGGGACGCACTCCGGTGACGGTGGCCAGGCCCCCGTGGGCCCGGTGAAAGGCGTAGGCGGCGCGCAGGTCCACGTCGGCGACGCCGTCTCCGTAGGTGACGCAGAAGGTGGCGTCGTCCGCTCCCAGGTAGCGGGAGGCCCGCTTGACGCGTGCCCCGGTCATGGCGTCTTGGCCGGTTTCGGCCAAGGTCACCTTCCAGCCGTCCTCCTGGTGTGTGGCGCCGTGGAGCTCAATGGCGTCCTTCTTGCCTAGTTCCACCGTGAAGTCGGAGTTCATGGCTTCGTAGTTGAGGAAGTATTCCTTGATCTTGTCGCCCAGGTAGCCGAGGCAGAGGACGAACTCCGAGAAGCCGTGGTGGGCGTAGCCCTTCATGATGTGCCAGAGGATCGGCCGCCCCCCAATGGCCACCATGGGCTTGGGGAGGGTCTCGGTGTGCTCCCTGAGCCGCGTCCCGTAGCCTCCGCAGAGGATCAACACCTTCACCGCGCACCCCGCTGAGCCCCCGCTGGGGCCGAAGGAAGGCGCGCATTCTATCCGCTGCGCCCGGGCCCGGGCAGTCGCACGCGAGGCCGCGCCGGAGAGACGCGCCGCTTCGGGAAGCCGCGCGAGTGCGGGGGAGACCGCCGGCGTTGGCGGGGCCGGTCGCCTGCTATAGTGGCGCGCCATGTCGCACGAACCGGAGCGCCCCGAAGGGCTGGAGCTCATCGACGGCTGCCGCAGCTGCGGCGCGACGGGCCTCCGCGAGGTCCTCGACCTCGGCCGGACGCCCCTCGCCAACCGGCTCCTCAGCGCAGATGCCCTCGCGGAGCCCGAGCCGCGCTACCCCCTGACCCTGGTCTTCTGCCCCGCCTGCACCCTGCTGCAGATCCGCGAAACGGTGGCGCCGGAGATCCTCTTCCGCGACTACGTCTACTTCTCTTCCTTCAGCGACCGGATCCTGGCCCACTCCCAGGCCCACGCCGAGGAGCTGATCGCTCGCCGCGGGCTGGGCCCCGAGCAGCTCGTCCTCGAGATCGCCAGCAACGACGGCTACCTGCTGCAGTTCTTCCAGCGCGCGGGCGTCCGCGTCCTGGGGGTCGACCCCGCCGAGAACGTCGCCGCGGCGGCCAACGAGCGCGGCGTGCCGACGCTGCCCGAGTTCTTCGGCCGCGACCTCGCCGCGCGCCTTCGCGCCGAAGGCGAAGTCCCCGACGTGATCCTCGGCAACAACGTCCTCGCCCACGTGAGCGACCTAGGCGGCCTGGTCGCCGGCGTAGCGACCCTGCTCGCCCCCGACGGCGTGGCCGAGTTCGAGTTCCCCTACGCCCGCGACTTCATCGAGGGAACCGAGTTCGACACCATCTACCACGAACACTTGTGCTACTTCTCTGCGCTGGCGGTCGAAGCCCTCTTCGCCCGTCACGGGCTGGTGTTCACCGACGTCCGCCGTCTGCCGGACATCCACGGCGGCTCCCTGCGGGTCACCCTCGCACGCAGCGAGGAGCCCGAAGGACGCGCCCGCGTGAAAGCGCTCCTCGCCGAGGAACGCGCGCTGGGCATGCACGAGCACCGCTACTACGCCGACTTCGGCGAACGCGTCGCGCGCCTTCGGGAGGAGCTCCTCGCCGAACTGCGCGCCCGCAAGGCCCGCGGCGAACGGATCGTCGCTTACGGGGCGTCGGCCAAAGGGTCCACCCTCCTCAACGCCTTCGGAATCGGCCGCGAGTTCCTCGACTACGTCGTCGACCGCAGCACGGTCAAGCAAGGGAAGTTCACCCCCGGCACGCACCTCCCGATCCGCCCTCCGGAAGTCCTCCTCGAGGACCACCCCGACTGCGTGCTCCTGCTCACCTGGAACTTCGCCGACGAGATCCTCGCGCAGCAGCAGGCCTACCGCGAGGAGGGCGGGACCTTCCTGATCCCGATCCCCCGCTTGCGCACGGTCTGACGACGGCGCCTCCGACAAGCCCGCACGGCAAAGCGCGGAGCGCCGTATCATGCGCTCCATGGACGAACTCCTCCTCCGCCGCCTGGAGGCCGAGCGCCGCCTCCGGCACCTGCAACTCCTTCTGGTCGCGCTCCTGGTGGGCGCCTTCGGCTGGGCCGTCGGCCGGCGCTCGGTGCGCGAGGCGCTCCCCCCGCCGGCGCCCGTCGCTCCGCGCGGCGATCTGAGCGCCGCCGAGAAGACCCAGATCGAAATCTTCCAGCGCACGGCCCCCTCGGTGGTGTTCATCACCTCGATCGCCGTGCGGCGCAGCCCGTTCAGCTTCAACGTGGCTCGCATTCCTCAGGGAACGGGGACCGGCTTCGTCTGGGACGCCGCCGGGCACATCGTCACCAACGTGCACGTCATCTCCGGCGGCAGCCAAGCCGAGGTCACCCTCGCCGACGGGTCCACCTGGCCCGCCGAGCTCGTCGGGGCGCACCCCGACAAGGACATCGCCGTCCTGCGCATCGAGCCGGACCGCCCTCTGCAGCCCGTGGCCCTTGGCACCTCCGGGGACCTGCTGGTGGGGCAGAACGTGTTCGCGATCGGCAACCCCTTCGGCCTCGACCACACCTTGACCGCCGGCATCGTGAGCGCCCTCGGGCGCGAGATCCAAGGATTCAACGAACGGGTCATCGACGGCGTCATTCAGACCGACGCGGCGATCAACCCGGGCAACTCGGGCGGGCCCCTCCTCGACAGCGCGGGGCGCGTGATCGGGGTCAACACCGCGATCTACAGCGAGAGCGGGCAGAGCGCGGGGATCGGCTTCGCGGTGCCCATCGACACCGTGCGGCACATCGTCCCCCAACTCATCCAGCACGGACGGGTGATCCGCCCCACCCTCGGCGTCCAGCTCGCCCCCGAGCACGTGAGCGCACGCGCCGGCCTCGAAGGACTCCTCGTGCTCGGCGTCGTCCCCGGCTCCGGCGCCGCGCGGGCGGGCCTGCGACCGACCGTGCGCCGCGGGCGGCAGGTCATCCTCGGAGACGTCATCGTGGCGGTGGACGGCCAGCCCATCCGGCGCCTCGACGACCTGCTGAACGCCCTCGAGAAGCACCGCCCCGGGGAGCGCGTGCCGGTGGTCGTCGACCGCGGCGGAGAGCGGGTCGCCCTCGAGGTGACCCTCGGTGCCGGCGGCGGCGACTGAGCCAGGCGCCCTCAAGCCGCGCGGCGGGTCAGGCTGAGGGAAGCCGCCAGGAGGCGGTGCCGGAGGCGTGTGAACAGCCGCTGGAGCTCCTTGCGCTCCACCAGCGTCCCCGCCTCGGCCAGGGGGACCCACACCCGGTGGCGCTCGGCGTCCTCGGCCCAGCGGTCGAGCACGCGCTCCACGCGGAGGGCGTAGACCACCACCTCGCGGCGAGACCCCTTCTTCGGGTGGACGTAGGAGCCCAGCGGCACGGGGTCCAGGGGTCCGAGCACCCCCGCCTCCTCCAGCGTCTCCAGCCGCGCGGTCTGCTCCAGGCTATGCCCCTTCTTGACGCCGCCCTTGGGGATCCCCCAGCCGCCCTTGCCGCGCGTAGTGACCAAGAGCACCTCGTGGCCGAAGGGGCCGTCTCGGTAGGGGACGGCGCCCGCCTGGGCTTTGCTCATGGGACCCTCCCCCGAGCCTATCGGTCGCGCCTTCCGCTCTCCTTGAGGCGAACGCGTCCGGAGACGCCGCCGGGACCCGACGAGTCGATTGGTAGGCTGGGCGGGTGGGCGAGCGGCCGGAAGATCGAGAAAGCCACTGGTGGATCGCTCGCCACGCGCTCGCTGCGCTGCTGGTGGCCCTCGTCCTGGGGCACCAGGTGGCGGGCTACGGCGCCCTCTCCAGCCCGGGCGCGTTGCTCGCAGAACTCCACGCCGACCCCGCGGACCCCGCCGCCCGCCCCTGGGGCCTCGGCGAGGAACTCCCCTACCGCTACCGACCGCTCTTCCGCGCCCTGACCCTCGCGGTCTACGCCCTGCTGCCCCCCTCCCCCGAGACCTTCTACGGGGTGTTCGTGGCCCTGAGCGCGCTCTCGCTGCTCCTCGCGGCGCTGTCCTGCGAATGGCTGCTGCGGGAGCTGGGTTACGAACCCCCGTGGGCGCTCGGGGGCATGGCGCTGTTCCTCCTCGGCTTCCCCGTCCTCTTCTCCCACGACATGCCCATTCACACCCGGGAGGACTTCCTCGGCTACGCCTGCATCGCCCTGACCCTGGTCGCCGTCGCCCGCGACCGCCCCACGGCGGTCGCGGCCCTGGGGGTGCTCGGGGCCGCCGTGCGCGAGACCTGCCTCCTGGGCGTCCTCCCCTACGCCCTCGTCTCGCGTCGGCCCCGGAGGCAGGTGCTCGTGGCCTACGCCTTCCCCGGAGCCTCCTGGCTGCTCCTGCGCGTCGTGCGCGGCGCCGGGCAGCCCCGCTACGACTACCTGGGCGTCAGCCTCCAGCCCACCCTGGAACGCCCCGCCGAAGCGCTCCTCTACCTGTTCGCCTGCTTCGGCTGCCTGTGGATCGCTGCGGGCTGGCGCCTCCTTGCGCAGGACACGCCGGCACGACACCCGCTTCTCTCCCGGCGATCCGTTGGGCTCTGCTTCCTCGCCACCGCCGCCACGGGGTGGACCCTGGGCATGGTCCGCGAGGCGCGCATCACCTACATCCTGTTCCCCTTCGTGATCCCGCTGGCGCTCGACGCCTTCGCCAGCGAGCGCGTGCGCCGCATGGCGCGCTCGCCCTGGCCCTGGCTGGCCGGCATCGGCGTCTTGGGAGCCGGCGCGTCCGGCCTCCTCTGGCTCGCGAGCGACCCCGACCGAAGCCTTCCCGCGCTGCGCGCGCTCTTCGGGGAGAGCTTCCACTTCGGGGTGGCCCAGCGCGTCCTCGCAGAGTTCGGCGGCGAGCAGGTCCTGGTGGAACAGGCTTGGGCCTCGCCGCTGAACGGCCCCTGGGTCCTCCTGCACCTCGCGGCCAGCGTCTTCTTGTTGGTGGGCCTCTTCGCCACGCGAGGTGCCCCCCGCGACGCACCGGCGTCCGGCCCCTCCGACTCCCCCGCCGATCCCTGAGGAGAGAGCAGCGGCGGTCCGCGCTCAGGCCTGCTCGGAGCGGAGCCCGAGGCCGTCGGGGGCGGGGAGGTCGCAGGCCTCGTAGACTCGGCCCACGTAGGCGCAGAGCCGGGGACGCTCGCGGAGGCGCTCCGCCGCCCACGGGCTGATGCCCGCGTAGGTGAACTGAGGAAGGTGCGCGGCAGCCGCAAAGTCTGCGCGGCCGGGGCGGTCGCGCTCCTCGAGAAAGGGGCCTTCCCCGAGGGCCTCCTCGTAGGTGTCGAGAGCGCGCAGCACGTCGTCGCGCACACGCTCCCGAGAGAACAGCCCGATCCCCTGCCCCCGGGCACGCCGGCGGGCGGTGCGCACGGCGAGTCGACCGACGAGAGCGCGCAGCGGCGCCGGGAAGGGCGGGAGCACCCTCCGCACGGTGCGGGCGGCGTTCTCCGGCTCGACCCAGCGAAGGTAGACTCCGCGCCAGTAGAGGTGCTCGTTGGCGAAGAGTTCCCAGGCGCGGTCGCGGGCCCGCTCCCGGGGCTCCTTCGGTGCCCAGGAGCGCGGGGTCTCCAGCGCCTCCAGGCGATCGAGAATGCGCACCGAGTCGCAGAGCACCTCCCCTCCCAGGGCCAACGCCGGGAGGCGCCGCGTGGGGCTCGCCCGGCGCGGATCGCCCTTGGGCGCGACGACCCGGTGCGGCAGCCCGCAATAGCGGAGGGCCAAGAAGACCTTCGTGCACGGCGGTGACGGCGAGGGGAGGCCGTCGCGCCCGGGGTAGATCGTGAGCACCGCTTCGGCCACCCGAGCAGTTTCCCCGCCGCGTCGCTCCGCTGCAACGTCCGAACCGCCTCGAGGACTCTCCTCGCGACCTTCGCACCGCACTGGAGAAGGCGCCCCCCGGGACCGCCCTCCGCAGGCCTTCGAAGGCCTGCCCCCTCAGCCAACGGGCAGGAGGTCCGAGCCCGAGGCCACCCCGTCCCAGACGCCCGATCCCAGCAGGTCGTCCGCGAGGTCTTCCGGAGCTGCGAGCCCGCTCGAATCGCTCGCACCGAGCAGCTCGTCGAGTTCGCTGTCGGTGGCGAAGACGTCGCCGAAGAGACCGTCCTCGTTGCTCTGCGAGGCGAGGTCGAGCAGGTCGGGGTCCAGATCGAGCACCGAAGGGGCCGTGTCGAGCACCGAGGGGACGAGCTCGTCCTCGGCCTTCGCCTTGGATCCCCGCGCCGCGACGAAGGGTGCGGGGAACTCGTCGCTCTCGAGCATTTGCTGCAGCTTGAGACGGCAGAGCTTGCTCGGCGTCGGCGGCAACTGAATGGGGATCGGGTCCCTCTGCTCGCTCTCTTCGAGGCACGGCGCGGGGAAGGGAGCCCAGCCGTCGACCGAGGACTCGTCGAGGGCCACGCGCGGGAGCGGAGGCGGTGTCAACGCCGGCGGGCGCGGAGGAGGGCCCGTGCGCCGGGTCGGCGGACGAGCCACTTCCCGTCCCGAAGACGTGGCCGCGTCGCCGCGAGGCTCTGCAAGCGGCCCGCGCGCACCGCTGCGCCCCGAGGCTCTCGGCGGGTCCTCCACCCGATCGAGCCAGCCCAGGGAGACCGTCGCGCGGTCGTCGACGGTCCCGCGACGCGGCGTCGCTTCCCCTCGCCCCCGACGCCGAGGGCGTGCCGCCCGTGGGGCAGCCTCCTCGCGCTCGGAAGGCCTCCGCCCGGGCGACGCCTTCCGCCGCCCCGTCGCCCTCCGCTCGCCCGCGGCCTCCGCCCTCCGGGCCGACGCCTTCCGTCGCCCCCTCACCCTCCGCTCGCCGGTCTTCTCGAAACTCCGCGCAGGCACCTCTCGCCGCGGGTCGAGCGCAGCGCGCGCCGCAGCACGACGTCGCGCCTTGAGTTGCTCCGCGCGCGCGGCGTCGTTGGAGAGCCGCCCGCGCGTCCCCGCCTCGGTCGCGCGGGGAGTCCGGCCGCGGGGCGCCACCTCGCCGGAGGTCTCGCCTCGTGCCGCCCGCCGGGCTCGGCCGACCGTCTTCCCGCGAACGACCCGCTCGGCGGCCCGGTCCATCCACGCCAAAGCGTCCTCGACGCCCGCGGACCCCGGCCGGTCCCCGCTCGCCGCGAGCGGCGTTGCGGCTTCGGGAGCGTTGCGGACGCCCTTCCGAGCGCGCTCGGCCTTCGCCTCCGCAGGCTTCGTGCGCCTCCGCCCGGACGTGGAGCCAGAGCGCGCAGCCCTCCGCCGCCCCCTCGCTGCGTTGGGCCGCTCGCCGCACCGGCCCTCCTGCCGCGCAGGCTGCGGTCGCTTGCCCTGGACCACGCGCTCGGACTCGATGGCGTCCATCCAAGCCAAGGCGGAATCCAGGTCGGCATGCGAGGACGCCGTCGCCCCGGACGGAGCCTCCGCCGCAGCCCCCCCCGCCGCCGCGACCGGCCCGCTCCGAGCGCCGTCCGTCGTCCGAGGGTGCGGTTCGAGGGCGGGCCGCGAGGCGCCCGAGTCGTCCCGCAGTCGCCCGTGGCGCTGCACCTTGCCCGTGCCGCGGTCGAAGGAGAACCCGAGCACTCCCTGGGCTTCCTCGCGGTCCCGATCGAAGCACCGACGCGGACGCTGTCCCCCGCGGTCGGCCGGCCGAACGCCCCGCTCTCTCCCTCGCCGACCCATGGGGTGCCTCCTTGGCCCCTCCTAGAGCAAGCGACAGTCCTCCCCTAAGCCCTTTCTTGGCCCCGGCCTGGGGAAGGGCGCGGGAACGACGTGCGCGGTTTGGTTTCCCGCTCGTGGAAAGATCCGCGCGGACGCGAACCGCCCGCGCGCACGCGCCCTCGCCTCGCGGACCTCGCTTGGCCGGACACGCCGCGGAGGGCCCAAGGGCGAGGGCACTCCGCCTCCTGCCGGCGCCCGAACGGCCGCCGCCCGCAGGCAGGTCCCGGCCCCTCACTCAGGGGGCAGGATCAGGGCGTCCAGCTCCCACTCGCGGTTCGACTCGGCGACCACGAGGCTGGTCCATCGAGCCCCCAGCGCAGCGAGCTTCCCGAGTTCCTTCTCCCCGAGGGGGCGAGCGAAGCGAAGGCTGTGGCGGCGCAGGCGCCGCCCCTCGCGCAGCCCGACGTCGACCCGCACTTCGTCGACCCTCCCCCGCCGCGGTCGCAGCGCCAGCACGACGCTCACTCCGCGCCCGCGCCCGTCCCGGTGCACGCGCAGCCAGCTCGCGGTGCCGGGGCGCCGCACCTCGCGCCCGAGCAGACCGACCGCGAGGCGCGCGCCGAGTTGCAGGCCGGTAAGCGCGTCGTAGAGGGCACGGTCCTCGAGAGGCAGGAGGCCGTGGGGATCGTGCACCTCCACCGAGGTCACCGTCGAGGCAAGGGCACGACGCAGGGCCTGCAGGGGTTCCACGCAGGCGCGATCGCCGGGGCGCCCCGAGCGGCGCCGCCGCTCTAGGTCCGCTTCGAGCGGCGCAAGGCCGTGGACCCCCAGCGCGCGCAGGGCCGCCAGCGCGGGCGCGAGGTCGCGTGGGCCGCGCGCGCGGGCCAACAGCGCTTCGGCCGCGGTCAACGCGGCGCGATCGAGGGGAGGTGCCTGCGGAAGCGAGGGCAAGGGCTTGACGGGCAGCCCTCGAGAGCGTCGCCACGCGTTGGCGAGGACGGCGGCCTGCCGCCGTCGCAAGGGCGGAGGCGCGTGCGCGTCGAACGCGCGCCCCATGCTGTAGGCCAGCAGCATGGCTGCGCCTTCGCCGAGGGGCGCGTTGCAAGCGCGGATCACCCCGGCCCCGGACCACGTCCCGCGGTAGACGCTGCGGTCTTCGAGGGCGGTCACGAGCAAGGGCTGCACGCGCTCTCCGAGGGCAGGCTCCCTGCCCACGAGCAGACCGCAGGCGTCGAGGAGCGCGCGCTTGGCCTGCGCAGGCAAGGCAGGGTAGCGGCGACGCAGAACCTCGAGGCCCGCTCGGCGGTCGGCCAAGGCGAGCAGGCGCAGCACCTCCCGCACGTCGCGGGTCCCCAGACCCTCCCCCGCCTCCGCCTTGCGGATCAACTCGACCGCCAGCGGCTCCGCCCAGGCCGTGCAACCGCGCTCGTGCAGCGTGCGGGCCGCCACCAGGCGGCCGCGCAAGTCGGGCCCGCGCCAGACTTCGTCGAGCAGGAACGCGCGCACGCGAGCCCCTCGCCGGTTGGCCACGTAGGACACCAACCGCGAGCGCAAATGGGACGGCGCGACCACCGTCGCCGCCATGGCCGCGTCCAGGGCGCGTTGGGGGTCGAGCGCCTCGAGGCGCGAGAGCAACTGCAGCGCGTCGGCCTGGCCTTCGCGCACCATGCGGTCGAGCGCGCCGACCTGCCCGTAGCGCTCGACCAGGGCCCACCAGCGACGCGCGGCCTCGGCGTCGGAGAAGGCGCGGCCCGCCGTCTTCTGGAGGATCTGCAGGGCCAGGTCGCCGCGACGAAGCAAGTAGGCGCGCGGATCGCCTCGCCGCGCGGGATAGTGGGTCACGATCCGGGTCGGGCGAGGGTCGTCGCACACCGCAAGCAGCGCAGGGACCGCGGCCAGCCCGCGCTCCAGCAAACGGGCCGAGGGAGACTCGGGATCGTCGAGGTGCCAGGTGGGCACGGGGTGGACCAACCGCATTCGCGGAGCGAGGCCTGCCAGCTGGGCGACGAGCTGCTCGGTGGTCGGCCCCAGTTCCCAGAGCACGCTTCCCAGCGCACGCGGTCTGTCGCGCGCGGCGTCCTCCGCGGCCTCAGGCTCCGTCCCGAGCGCCTCCAAGTCGGCGACGAAACCGCGGGCCACCGCGGCCTCTTTCGAGTCGGGGAAGGCTCCGATCAGCGAGCGGAAGCGCTCCACCAGCGCAGCGCAGCTCACGTCGGGGTCGCCGCAAGACTCCACGCAAGCCCAAAGGAGGGTCGGTGGGAGTTCGCGGTCGAGCAACTCGCTGAGGTTCACTGGCGAAGGCGGTGGCGCCGGACGGCGACCCCTCGTCGCGGGCGTCCGGCGCTGCGGCACACGCCGGCGCCACCGATTGCGCAACCAGACGCGGGAGGAGACCAGCTCGCGGCGCGCCCGTTCGATCAGCGCGGCGGCGTCGCCCGCGCGCCCGCGGGCGGCGACTGCGCGGGCCAGGAGCAGCAAGCCGAGATTGCGGGAGGGCACGGCGCGCTCCCGCACGAGGTGCGGCCAGGCTGCGTACCATTCGTCTTGCGGGTTTTCTTCACGCAGCAGTCGCGAGAGTTCGACGGCGAGGTCGAGCCGCTCGTAGCGAGGGGCTCCCACCATGGGGAGGGGCGGTGGCTGCTTGAGGTATCGCTCCCTCCAAAAGGTGTGAACAACGGTAAAGCTCTCCGCATCCTCGTCCACGAGGAAGCCGTAGCGCCAAGCCGGACCAGGGCCCGCCCGGCAGCACCCGCGCGGAGGTTCGCCGGGCTGCACCCGCACGAGCGGACCCCTCGCCACCGAGTCGAGACCGAGCCCTTCGAAGCGCGCGAGGAGCGCGCGGTCCTCCTCGCTCAACTCCTGAGCTGCGGTCTGACGGAGGGAAAGCAGCGAGAGGGCCAAGAGCAGCGCGAGGCTCGAAGGACGCACACCTCGACTTTGGCGCGCGCCGGCTCGCTGTCAAGGGCGGGCCGGGAGCCCTGGCCCGCGCTCCTCGAACAGACTGCGCAACGAAACTCGGCGCAGGGAGCCGAAGTGAGTCCGCTGGATCGCGGCCAACCGCTCCTCGTAGGGGCCAAGGGTCCAGCACGCGCGTGCCTCCAACTCCTCGACGGGGAGCGCGCCCGGAGGGTCGTTGAGGGGGCAAACGTCGCGCAGTTCGACGAGCTCGCCGGCACGCTCCTCCAGCCAGCGCAAGGGGAGACCCTGGGTGCGGCAGACGTAAGGGCGCGCGGCGTAGGCCCGGCAGGCGCCCTCTTCGTCGAGGAAGGCGCAGGCGCCTTCGGGCCCCGGGCCCGCGTCGAGGGCCTCGCGAGCGTCGTGCAGCAAGCGCAGAGCCTCGACCTCGAAGACGGTCAGCCCGTCGCGGCAGCAGTCGCTGCAGCCCCTGCGGCAGGCCAGCCGCTCCGCGTGCGCGGCGAGCAGGGGCCTCGCCGCGCGGTCCACGGCCGCGTGAAGGGCGCGGACGGAGGCAAGGGCCATGGACGGATCGGGCACCCGGGCAAGATACCCCTTGCCGCAGCCCTGAAAAGCCAACATGCTGGGGCCGCCGCATGACCCCTTCCCCACCCACCTTCGGCGCACTCCTCGACGACCTAGTCCTCTCCGCGACGACCGTCCTGGGTGCGCACCGCAGCTTCTCCGCTTCCCCGCCGGGTCCTCCGCCCGAACCCGAGGGACTCGTGCGCAGCCTCGACGGGGCTCCTCCCCGCATCCATTGGGAACGGAGGCGCGTCGCGAGCGGGCGGGAACGGGTCCCCGTCAGCCTGCCCTGGAGCGAGGAAGAAACCTTCTTCGACCGCTTCCCCGCCTCCAGCCCCCGCGCCGACACGCTCCTGGTCTACCACCACGGGCTCGGAGAAACCCCGCACGCGCTGGTGCCGCGGTTGCTTCGGCTGTCGAGAACGCTGCGCGAGCGCTGCGACGTGATCGCCATCAAGGGCCCCCACCACATGCGCTTTCGCGACGTGGGGACGAAGCTCACGCGCGACTTCCCCTCCTTCGTCCGTTGCTTGGCCGCCTCGGCCGCGCTCGTGGGCGAAATCGCCGCGCAGAGCCGGGGACGCTACCTCCACCGCGCGGTCTGCGGCGTGAGCATGGGCGGCGTCATCGCCCTCCTCGAGGCAAGCCACCGCTCCCGCTACGACCTCTACGTTCCCTTCGTGGCCGGCCCCGACTTGCGCGACGTCGTGCTGCGCTCGAGCTTCGCACGCACGATCCAAGGGCGCTGGCTGCGGGAGGCTCGCCGGGCATCGTGGATCGAGGTCCTTGACCTGAGCGCCCGCTTGCGCGGCGCCAGCGGTTCCCCTTTGCGCCCCTTGCTGGCTCGCAGCGACCGCCTCTTCCGCTGGGAAGCCCAACGTTCGGCCTACGCGCGGGTCCCCCGCGCGCGGGTGACGCAGACTCCCGGAGGGCACCTGAGCGGCGTGGCGCGCATCCACCTCCTGGCCCGCCACCTGCTCTCCTGTCTGGAGGCGGAGTGCTGGAAGGCCCATGGAAACGGGCCCTCCGGCCTCGCGCGGCCCACCCCGCACCTGGCGGCTTCGGGGTGAGCCCCCGCCTGCTTCGCTCGCGGGCGTTCTCCTGGGGCGAATTCGCCCTTGCGAGCGACGCCGGGGAGGCCGTCGACTCCCTTGGGCTCTCCCCTCGCCTCCAAGAACAGTTGCGCCGCCGGCTGGGGCTGTTCTGTTTGGTCCTGGTGGGAGCGGTCGTGATCCTTGCGGGCGCCGACTGGTATCTCACCGGAGACGTCGCGGAGTCCGCCAGTGCGCGCGCCAAATTCGTCTCCCAGGTCGCGCTCACGGCCCTTGCATTGGTCACCTTCGCGGCGACGCGCCACAACGACTGCTCGGGGCGCAAACTCCTCGGCCTGACTTCTGCTTTCGTGGTCCTAGGAGCTCTGCTGGTCAGCGCGCCGGGCTTCTGGGGCGACCACGGGCTCCAACGAGACCTGGCGCACCTCCCCTGGGCGGGGCTGTGGCTCGCCCTCGTCCCGCTCGTCGTCCCCCTGCCGCTGGGCCAGGCGGCCCTGACGGCCTTCCTGGGCGCAGCGGCCCCGCTCACCCTCCATTTGGCTTGGCACACGACCACGGGGCAACCTCTGTGCCCCGACCGCCTCCTCGTGGCGAACTTCCTCCCCGTCGCGGTGGCCGCGGCCATGGGGCTCGTTCCCGGGCAGATCCTCTTCGGGCTGGGTCGGCGGCTCTCCGCGGCGGAGGAGCAGGCCCAGCGCCTGGGGAGCTACGAGCTGGTGGAGCTGCTGGGCAAGGGGGGCATGGGGGAGGTGTGGCGTGCGGAGCATGCACTGCTCGCGCGCCCCGCGGCGGTCAAGATCGTCGCCCCCGAGGTCCTCTCCGCCGACCGCGTCGACCCCGACGAACGGGAGACGGCGCTGCGCCGCTTCGAACGGGAAGCGCGTGCCACGGCAGCCCTCCGTTCCCCCCATACCATCGCCCTCTACGACTTCGGCGTGGCGCCCGACGGACGCCTCTACTACGTCATGGAGCTTCTTGACGGGAGCGACCTCGAAACCCTTGTACAGCGCTGCGGACCCGTCCCGCCGGGGCGAGCGATCCACCTCCTTCTGCAAGCCTGCTGCTCCCTCGCGGAAGCCCACGAGGCAGGCCTGATCCACCGCGACGTGAAGCCGGCGAACCTCTATGCCTGCCGGTTGGGGACCAGCTACGACTTCGTCAAGGTCCTCGACTTCGGGCTGGTGGGCCGAGACTCCGCGGCGCGCGCCGAGGAGGCAGTGAAGCTCACGGCAGACGGCTACTTGGTGGGGACGCCGGCCTTCCTGCCCCCGGAAATGGCCACCGGCGACGAGCTCGACGGTCGGGCCGACGTCTACTCGTTGGGCTGCGTGGCCTACTGGCTGCTCACCGGACAGTACGTATTCCCCGAGGAGAGTCCGCTCAAGATGATCGTGGCCCACGCCCAGTCGCCGGCCGAGCGCCCCTCTGCCCGTCTTGGACGGCGAGTGCCGGGCGACCTGGAAACCGTGGTCATGGCCTGCCTGGCCAAGGATCCCGACGAGCGTCCGAGCAGCATGCACGAGCTCGCTGCGCGGCTCGAAAGGTGCCAGGACGCCGGGACGTGGTCGCGTGCGGACGCGCGTCGCTGGTGGCGAGAGCACGGCGAGCGACTGCGCGCGAAGCCCGATCCCAAGCCTCCCGCCGAGGCGCTGTCCGAAGAGGCACTCGGGGGCGCGACCTCCGATCCCGCCAAGGCCAGCACCGAGACGGTGGCCCGCCCTCGCGAACTCGCCGACCCGCCCTGACCTTCCCACCGAGGCTCCCCGCCCCCCCTGCCCGGTTCCGCGGGCCGCACCCGCGGGTCGGAGCACGGG
>RFHU01000271.1 GCA_003695705.1 Planctomycetota bacterium | reverse complement strand
GGTCGGAGGCCCGGCGGGGCGGGGCCCATCCCCGTCGCGTTCCCGGCTCGACCAGAGGCTGCCCGCCAGGAAGCCGGCCCCGAAGCCGAGGAAGAGGCCGAAGAGCACGCCGGCGACGAAGGCACGGCCCGCGCTGGGGGGCCTGGAGACGGGGAGGCTCTCGGCCGGGCTTGCCGTGCGCCCCGGGCTCTTCTCCGGAGTCGGCGGCGTCGCTTGGGCGCGGGCGTCTCCCGAGGAGCCTTCGCCCGATAGGTCGACGGAACTCTCGCCGATGCGCCGCAGCTCGTCGACTTCGGCCTTGAGTGCTTCCACGCTGGGGGTGCGCGCCTCGGGGCGTTTGGCGAGGGCGCGCGCGCACACCTCGTCGAGCGCCGCCGGCAACCCTTCGACCAGGCGGCTGGGAGGAGTCGGCTCTGCGTGAAGGATCTGCTTGCTGACCTCCACGAAGGTTTCGCCGCGGAAGGGGCGCTGCCCGGTCGCCAGTTCGTAGAGGATGGCGCCGAGGGCGAACACGTCTGCGCGCGCGTCGGCGCTGCGCGGGTCCATGAGCTGTTCGGGGGCCATGTAGAACGGCGTCCCCAGGGTGGCTCCGGTGCGCGTGACGGTGAGTTCCTCCTTGCCGGTGAGCTTGGCGAGGCCGAGGTCGAGCACCACCGCACGCCCCTCGCCATCGACGAGGATGTTGCTCGGCTTGAGGTCGCGGTGGATCACCCCCTGCGCGTGGGCGTGGGCCAGCGCCGCGCAAACCTCACCGAAGAGGCGCAGGCGTCCTTCGAAGGTGAGTCCGCCTTCGACGACGATCTCCGCCAGGCTTCGTCCCTCCACGTAGTCCATGGCGAACCACTGGAAGGGGCCGCTCGTTCCCGAGTCCCGCACGCGGACCAAGTGGCGATGCTCCAGGCGGGAGAGGACCTGTACCTCACGTTCGAAGCGTGCTCGGGCCTTGTCGGCGGCCGCCCCTTCGCGTGGGAGGAGCACCTTGAGGGCGACGTCCTCGCCCTTTGGCGAGCGGCCGCGGTAGATCAGGCCCATGCCACCCCGACCGATGCGCTCGGTCAGTTCGTAAGGACCCAGGCGCTCGCCGACCCGCGGCGCGCGCGGTGGCAGCCTGCGCGGCTCCCACTCGGCGTCGCTGCCGGAGAGCCGCAGTTCGTCCTGCGACTCCTCGAGGTCTTGCGCGGTGGAGTCGAGCTTCCAGTCGAGCGTTGGTTGGTATTCGCTGGACTCTGCGGTGCCGGGCGGGATGACCGCCGAGAAGCGCAGCGTCGCCTGGTTGAGTTCTTCGGGAGGAAGCTCCTGGGTCTCGCGGAAGACGCGCGACAGGTCGGGGGGGAGACGCAGACGCTCCGACGCGCTCGAGGCTTCGCTCGTTGGGTCCGGGAGTTTGCGGACGCCCGAACCCCAGGCGAGGCCCGCGGCGGGGAGGGCCGGCGCGGCCGACGGCGGGGGGGAAGCTGCCTGAGGACGAACTCCGACCTGGGGCGTGGCGTGGTGCGCGGCGGAGCGCGGCGCGGGGAGGAGCACCTCCAGCCGGTCGAAGAGTTCCTTGTCGATGCGACCGCGGGCGTAGAGGAACTGCGTGAAGCTGCCCTCCACGCCGCGGGCGAGGAAGCCCGAATACTCCGCGTAGAGGCGCTCGACGAGGCCCCTGTCGGCGCCACCCTGAACGACCCAGCGCGCTACGCGCAGGCCGTGATCGCTGAAGCCCTTCCCCGACATCGAACCTCGCGTCCCCTACCCATAGCACGAATCGAGGTTGGCTTCACCTCCCCCAGTGGGCGCTCTTCCCCCAGCCGGCGGGGATGGCCTGCGGGCCGAATTCGGCGCCGCGCTCGGACCACCACCGTTGCCAGGCGACGGCGTCGCTTCCGTGGTTGCAGCCACAGATCGCGGGCAGGGCCTCGAGGGCGAGTTCTCGCTGCGTTTCGAGGAAGGCCGACAGGCCGGGGCGCGCGGGCTCCGGGGGTTCGTGGACCGCGAGCGCGCGCTCGCAGAAGGCGGTCAGCGCGGGCGTGTCCAAGAGCCGGACCAGGGTGAGGACGACGGCCCGCGAGCGGAGGTCCACCAGCGCGCGGAAGGTGTGCTCGTCGACTTCCACGGGCGCGCCCGGCGCCGTCGTCTCGGTGGTCGTGCGCAGATGGTCGCGGAACGTCAGCTTCGCCCGACCGAGGCGGAGGGAGTCGCCGTCGTCGAGGAGCCCGGCGCTCACCCGCTTCTCTGCGACCGTGGTTCCAAAGCGGCTGCCCAGGTCGACGTAGGCGTAGCGTCGGTTGAGGCGGTGCAGTCGAAGATGCTGTCGGGAGACGGATCGCTCCTCGATGCACAGGTCGCAGTCTTCGCTGCGTCCTACGACCCAGTCCTCGGCACCGAGCAAGTCGAAGCGGAAGGAGCGTGCTTCCGGGCGCGGGCGCACCTTGAGCTCGCCCGCCGCACGGGGGACCGGCGGCATGAACTGCGCGGGGAACTTGGCGCGCGTCCCAAACCACCAGCGGAGCCACGGGACCACTTCGCGCCCCAGGTTCTCGCGCGTGCGCGTGAACAAGGCGTCGGCGGTCTTCCAGCCGGCGTCGGAAATGAGCCGCTCGGTGCGGGCGGGGAGTTCTTGGAGTTCTTCTGGGGAGAGGCCAGCCGCGCGCAGGCGGTCGCGAGCGGTCTCGGCGGCCCCGCGGGCGGCGCGGGGGTCGAGGGACTCGAAGCAGTGCACCAGGGCACGGGGGTGCGCGGAGGCAGCCAGGGCGGAGAGGAGGAGCCCCGGGACGGCCGTGGGGGGGCCGGGGCTCGGGCTGCTGGCGTCCTCCTCCAGGGAACTCTCGCGCAGGGGATCGTGGAGGCGCGTGCTCGAGCGGCGCGAGAGGTTGCCCAGTCGGAAGCGGAGGCGGGGGCCCTCCGCGCCGAGCGCGATGGTGTCGCGGTCGCGGAGGGCGATTTCGCGGGCCGGCTTGCCGTTGACGAGCACGGGTCCGTGCGCGGCGAGGACGAGTCCGTCGGCGCGTTCGATCCGCGCGTGGAGGAGTTCCACCCCTTCGAGGTCGAAGAAACCATGGGCCTCCAGGTCGCGGCCGAGGGTGAAGGACGCCTTGCCCACCAGGTAGATCCGCTCTTCGACCTGCTCTGCGGCGCCGAGGCGTTCGAGCCGAGGCAGGTTGGGTGCCTTGCCCCGCAGGAGGCGGTCGAGGTCCGAGAGGAGGCGGGCCGCACTCGGGCAGCGCCAGGCCCGGTCGCGTTCGAGGAGCTGGTCGACCACGGCCTGGACGTCGAGGGGGAGTTCGGGGACGAGCTCGCGCAGGGGGGTGTAGGAGCGCTCGCGGATGGCGAGGGCGTAGTCCGCCGGCGTGCGGCCCTTGAAGGGGAGTTGGCCCGAGAGGAGCAGGTAGTAGATTACGCCGAGGGAGAACAGGTCTGCGCGCTCGTCGACCTGATGGTCGCCCCACTGCTCGGGTGCCATGAAGGCCGGCGAGCCGAGAATGTCGCCCGCTTGCGAGAGGGAGGAGGCCTTGGAGTCGAGGGTCTTGGCGAGGCCGAAGTCGAAGACTTTCAGGAGGCCTCCGGGCGCCACGAGGATGTTCTGCGGTTTGACGTCGCGGTGGATGATCCCCTTCTCGTGGGCGGCGGAGAGCGCCGCGGCGATTTGCTTGACGGCCCGGGTGGCGCTCTTCCAAGAGAAGCGACCGCGCTGCTCGATGAGCTCGGCGAGGGTCGGTCCTTCGCAGTACTGCAGCACCAAGTAGAGGAGCCCGCCTTCTTCGCCGGCGCCCACCACCTTGACGATGTTCGGGTGGTCGAGGGTGGACATGACGTCGCCCTCGCGGCGGAACCGGCGCACGGCGTTGTCCTCGCGGCTCTGGTCGAAGACCTTGACCACGAAGTCGCGCTCCAGGGTCCCCTCGCGGGAGGCGCGGTAGACCTTGCCCATGGCCCCCTCGCCCACGCGCTCCTCGGCGATGAAGCTGCCGAAGCGGCGGCCCACGTAGGGGTCGTCCGCCGGGGGCGCGGGGCGTTCGGAGAGCATGGCGAGAAGGGTGCGGCCTTGGCTGCGCCCGATGATGCCCGCCCGGAAGAGCTCGGTGAGGAAGCCGGCCAGCTCGGCGTCGTCGTCGTGGGTTTCGTGCGAAGGGGGGCGGTTCAGCCAGGCGAGGAGCCGCGGTTCGACCTGTTCGGGCGTGGCGAGCCCGAGGTTGTACATGGTTTCGGCGGCTCGGCGCAGGAGCGGCTCCACGCGGCGATTCTAGTGGCGAACGCGTGGGCTCGCGACGCCTTCCGCGGGGAGCTTCCGTCCTCGCGGGGTGCAGCCTTTTGCGCCGCAAGACCCACGGGGGCAGACTTCCGGCGCGGAGGTCGCGGGCCGGCAGCGCGTCGGGCGCCTCGTTCTTCCCACGGAACGGGACGCCCTGGGACGCAAGCGCACCGGACCCGGCGCGCGGTGCGGTTCGCCTGGGACGCGAAGATCGGGAGGGTCCGAAGTGGACGGAAAGCGGCCGATGGCCGTTAGTAGATAGATACTTACACTGGTCCCGGGGAGGCGCGCGGCTCCGGCATTGCGGTTGCGCTTTCGGCTTGCGAGACGAGAGGAGCCCGCCCGTGACCCCCCCCCGCCCGCTCACCGCCCTGCTCGTGGCCTTGGCCCTGGCCGGTCCTGCCCTGGCCGAGTTCGAAACGCCCGCCGACCGGACGACCTACCGCCTGCGCGGGGAGGACGACCGCCGGGGGTCCTTCTCCAGCGTCGTGACCGTCGATCCCGGCGCCGGCGAGGCGAGCGAATCCGTCGAAGTCGTGCGCACCGTCCGCTACGACGCCGATCCCGAGCGGGTGCTGATCCAGCGGGGCGTGGGCCGAGTGGAGAACGGCGTGTTGCGCGCCACCCTGCGCACCCATCGCGGCGCGGCGGGGGTCGTGGGGAACGAGGAGACCGCGCCGCCCACCCACCTCGAACTCGAACTCTCCGAAGGCCGCCTGGAGAGCAGCGCGCGCACCGGCGAGAGCGAGAGCCACGCCGCGGGGAGCGCGGCCGAGGCCGGCGCCGCCGACGACCGGGGCGACGCGGAGAGGACCCTCGGGCGCTTCGTGCAGAAGGGCAAGCACCTGCTCGCGGTGGCCGAGGAGGCGGTCAAGGAGCGGATTCGCAAGGAGGGGGATCGCCTCGTCTACGACGGAGTGAAGCTGGAGCGGGACTTTGGGGTTTCCCGCTTCCTCCACGTGGGGGTGGGCGGCAAGGTGCGCGCCCTGCGGGACTCGGAACTCACGCCCGAGCAGATCCACACCTCGCAACGGGCCCCCGACCGCGTGTGGCTGGTCAACGCCGTCCACGGCGGCGTCCGCGTGCCGCTCAGTACGTCCATTCCCGTGGGCGAGGTCACCATCGGCGTCGGGCTGACCGCCGCGGCCCGCGTCGACTACGAGGTCACCGACCTCTACCCGATTCCCGAGGGCGTCTCCCGCGACGGCCTCGAGACCGCTCTCGAGGACCTGCGGCGCATGGCCACGCGCAGCTTCGATTTGCCCATCGATGCCGACGAGGCCCTGCGGATGAACGTCGGCGCCCGGCGGGTGTTCGACGGGCAGGGCTCGGTGGCCATCAGCGGCAGCCTCGGGATCGGCTACGACGTGGTCGACTACGGCACGCGCAACGACAGCGGGATCACCGCCCGAGACGTCTCCAAGACCATCAAGATCGGCGCTTCGGCCCACGTCGGCGGCTTCTACCGCATTCAAGGCGACGTGCGCATCAGTGTGGAGCGCCTCCTCGCCGATCGTGTGCGCGTCCGGGTGCGCCGCGGCAAGACCTCGAGCCGCGGGGCCTCGGCGAACCTGTTCCTCGGCGCCTCGGTCGACCGCGCCGCCCTTGCCGACGAGTTCTCGCCGGCCATCGACTACATCGAGGAGGGCTTGGTCTCGTTGGAGGCCCTCCCCAGCGCCGTACGAGAGCTCGTCGTCGACGAGGCCACGGACGCCCTCACGGGGGCCGTGTCCGACAAGGTGCGGCAGGTCCTTCGCTTCCGCCTCGCGGCCGGCGCCAGCGAGAGCCTGCGCGACGAAATCGACGTCTCGTACGTTTGCGACCTCGCCGCCCCGGCTGGGCGGGAGGCCTACGAGCGAGCGGTCCGCGGCGACTTCACCCGCGCGGCCGCCCTCAGCCTCGAACCCGACAGCGGCGTCTACCAGGAATTCCGCGTTCTCGAGGTCGAGGAGCACACGCATCTCGGAGTGAACCTCGACTTGTCCGTCCTCCTCTCCGCCGGCGCGAGCCGGGACGTGCGCGTCTCGACCCTCGACGTGGAGGACGCCAAGGGGGCTCGCAACTACGAGATCTTCCGCTTCGAGCGCAGGCGGCACCTGCGCTTCTTCCGCAAGCGCCACAAGCGGATGAAGGTCGAAGTCATCCGCCGCGAACTCCTCGCCGGCGATCCGGCCGACCGCGTGCGGACGAGCCTCCGCTTCAGCCTCGACATCCTCGACCCCCACACCTTCAGCTGGGAGGGAAACCCGGTGAAGCGGCTTCTCGCCTTCTTGGGGCTCGACGGCGAGGGGGCGATCCCCACCGGCCCCCGTCGTTTCGGCCACAGCCGATACGGCGAGACGCGCTTTCGCCTCCGCGCCGAAATTTCCGACCGCGGGCTGCGCCGGGCCCTCTCCGCCAGCGACGAGCGCCTCTTCCTCGCCTACGTTGCCGGCTACACCGTTGTCCACGGAGAAGAGCCCTCGTGGGCCGATCCGGACGAGCGCGAGCGCCTCGAGTGGGCTTGGGACGAAGAGGACAGCAGCGACGACTTTGCGCGCGCCGAGCTCGACCGCGCCGAGGACTTCGTCAAGAGCGTGGGCAAGTTGCGCGACGCCGGCGACGCGGAGGCGCGGGCCAAGGCCCTCGAGCGGCTCGCCAAGAGCGCCAAGTTCGATCACATCGTCCTGGCTGCCTTCATGGACCTCGTTCCTCGCGACGCCGTGAGCCTCGACGCTTCCTTCCTGGGCGACCGGGTTCGCATCGTGGACGGACGCCGCAGCGGCGAGGAACTCGTTCGCGTCGACGACCCACGCCGCTGAACTCCGGCTTCGACGGCGGCGGCAGCGACCGCCGTCGAAGCCGGTCCGCAGGCCCGCCGACCAACCCGCGCGGCGGGCGGCGCCTCGAAGACACCCGGAGCGGACCCCGTCTCTCCTCCCTTCCCTCCTCCCCCGCTCCGACCCTGGCCGGCCGCCCTTCGGGCGGCCGG
>RFHU01000270.1 GCA_003695705.1 Planctomycetota bacterium | reverse complement strand
GCGTCGGGGTCGGCGGGGTCGGTGCGGTCGGCGTCGGTGGCGGCGGGCTCGCCCGCGGAGGAGCCTGGATCCGCGGGTCTGGGGTCTGCGGATCCGGACTCGACGGCGAGGGCTTCGTCGCCGGGGAAGTTCGCCGAAGAGCCTCCGGCCAAGGCGACAGCGAGGCCTACGCCAATGCCCAGCGCGCCGATCAGGACGCCTGCCACCAGCGCGAGAGGGATCCCCGCGGCGGGCGGCGGGCCCGCGCCGCGGAGACCTGCCGCGCGGTGGGGCGGCGAGCGGCGCGACGAGGCGGCGCGCGCGGTCTTGGCCGGCGTGCGCCGCGAGGACGCGCTCTGCTCGCTGCGGGGAACGGCGTCGAAGGAGACGGTGGTTTCGCAGCCGCCGTTCGGTCCGAGGGGCGCTTCGCCGGCGAGGAGGCGGTCGATGTCCTTGGCGAGCGCGGCGGCGTGGCGGTAGCGGTCGGCCCGATCCCGGGCGGTCATGCCGAGCAGGAGGGTCGCGGTGTCTTCGGACACGTGGGGGGCCCGCGAGCGAACGTCGGGGAGGTCTTCGTTGATGTGCTTGGTGAGGATTGCCAGGGAGCTGCTCGTCCCGTCCTCGTCGAAGGGCATGATCCCGGTGAGCATGCGCCAGAGGCACAAGCCGAGCGCGTAGATGTCCGCGCGCACGTCGAGAGGCTCTTCGCCGAGCGCTTGTTCGGGGGCCATGTAGAGGGGGGTTCCCATGACCACACCGGTCTGGGTCAGGTTGGCCCCGGGGTCGGCCGCCTGCTTGGCGAGCCCGAGGTCCGCCAGCTTGGGGGTGCCGTCGGTGGAGAGGAGGATGTTGTCGGGCTTGACGTCGCGGTGGACGAGGCCCTTGCTCTCGGCGTAGGCGAGGGCCTGCGCCATGCCGCGGGCGATGAACAGGGCTTGCTCCTCGGGCAGCCGAGGTTGCTTGCGCAGCAGGTCTTCGAGGGAGCCTCCGTCGACGAATTCGAAGGCGATGTAGTGGACCCCGCTGCGGGGATCCTGGCCGGCGTCGATGACCGCGGCCACGTTGGGGTGCTGGAAGAGCGCAGCGGCCTTCGCTTCGCGATGGAAGCGGCTCAGGAACTCCTGGTCCGAGGCGAGCTTCGGCTGGAGGACCTTGAGGGCGACGAGCCGATCGAGGCTCTTTTGTCGGGCGAGGAAGACCTTGCCCATGCCCCCGGCTCCGAGCGCCCGCACGAGCGAGAACCCAGCCACTTCACGGACCACGAGGCGCTCGGAGCTCATGAGCCTCTCTCCATGGGGTGCTAACGGCCGGCGCCCCACGGGGTTTCGTCGCGCGAAGCCCCTCCCCCGTTCAAGGGTAACGGCGCGGCGGTCCCGGGGCCAGGGGGGACGCCGCGAGTTGGGCAGCGCTCTTGCCTTGCGGCCGGTGTTCCAGAAGTGGGCGAAGCAGGCCTCCCGGGTCTGGGAATTCGCGCCGTGGGGGCTTCCGTCCGAGGGCCGCGGTCCGTCCGTGAGGTCAGGGGATGCGCCCGCGCACCCGTACGCCCTGGGCGTCGATGGTTGCTTCGAGGTACTTGGAGAGCTTGTGGACTCCGAGGTCTTCGAGGGTCGGCACGCGGTCGGGGTGCTGGGCGCGCCAGCCGAGGAAGCGGCCCTCCAGGTCGCGCTGCAGCCTGGCCGCCTCGAAGGCCGGCGCGACGACGCGACCGTCCACGAGGACGTAGCCTACGCCGAGGGGGTCGAGGTCGGCGAGGGTGTCGGGCGCGCGGGTCTCGAGGCCGGGCAGGTCGCCGAGGCGCTCGAGGGGGTGGCCTCGCTCCCGCAGGAGCCGGACGCGCTCTTGCAGTTCCTCGCGGACCAAGGCGCAGCGGGCCTCCTGAAGCCGTCGCTGCGCTTCTTTGCGCTGCGCCTCGTCGCCCGAGCGGGTGCGCGCTTCCCAGAGTCGCACCTCGTAGGCGAAGGCCTCGCGCGCGCTCCAGCCGCGTTGGGCCAGTTTGCGCCCGGCGTCGATGAGCCACTTGGGGGCGTCCTTCTGCTGGCCGGCGAGCATCCACAGCTCTCCGGCCCTGCGGGTGTGGTGCAGGCGCTCCTCCTCCGTCTTGGCCCGGTTGCGGAGCATGAGGAACTCGATGGCGGCCAGCTCGTGGTAAAGCAGCCAGCGGCGCGGGTGCAGGGGGTGCACCGGCTCGCGCGGAGGAAGTCCCGGAGGAAAGGGGTGCTCGGGGTCTTCTTCGCCCAGCGAGCGCCGCAGCATGAGAATGCCCGCCTCGGGCTGGTTGGCCACGGAGGACAGGTAGACCGAGCCTCGCCAGCAGGCGTCGGCGTTTTGAGGGTCGAGGCTGAGGATGGCCTCGTAGACGGTCCAGAGCCGGTCGGCCTCGGGGCGACCGATCTTGTCGATGCGGCGGATCACGAAGTTCGTGATCTGGATCTCGAGCAGATCCGCAGCCGTCTCTCGGTGGCCGAAAGCGAGCAGGGGAAGGAGGCGCGCCGGGAGGAGGGTCTCGTCGAGTTCGAGGGGGGGTGGGCGCCGCGCGTCGATGGCGCTCGCCAGCGGGAACAAGAGCCCGATGCCGGTCGCCATGCTCGCCAGGGCTGGCCAGCGCACGGTCAGAGGATCCTCCGCCGGAAGACCAGGCTCGAGGCCGCGAGCATGATGACCACGTAGACCACGGCGTAGACGAGGGAGAGCCCGACGCGACCGGGGTCGATGGGGAGCCCGTAGGTCGTTTCGGACTTGAGGTTGAAGAACTCCAGGTTGGGGAAGAGGACGTAGATCACCCAAAGGAACTTCTGCAAGGCGAACTCGAAGGCTCCCGGTTG
This sequence comes from Planctomycetota bacterium, assembly GCA_003695705.1. Taxonomy (GTDB): domain Bacteria; phylum Planctomycetota; class J058; order J058; family J058; genus J058. The sequence continues at coordinate 10,306 of RFHU01000270.1, read as the reverse complement.
GAAATCGGGCCGGGGCCGGGTTAGTTCCCGACCGAGGTCGTTGAGGTTTTGGGTCACGTGTCCGGTGACGGCCACCACGAAGGCGATCACCGCGCCTTCGATGGGGTGGGTGGCGACCGAGAGGAAGAGCGCCACCCCCAGGACCACGAGGAGCTCCACGTAGATCATGGCCAGGGCGAGGAGGATCGAGGGCGTCACCGTCCCTCCGCCGAGGGCGAAGAGGAGGAGGAAGCCTGCGCTCATGGCCGCGAGGGCGGCGCCCAAGACGGCTGCGAGGCCCAGGTACTTGCCGAGGAGGAAGCCGGGGCGCGAGATCGGTCGGGCGAGGACGCTGTAGATGGTGCGTCGCTCCACTTCTTGGTAGATCAAGTTCGTGCCCAGGAAGATCACGGCCAGGGTGCCCAGGACGGTGATGGCCGTCAGGGACAGGTCGAGGACGACCTTGCGGTGCCGGAGCGGGTCGCCGTCTCCTCCCGAGACGTAGCTGAACAGGTACGAGGAGCCGCAGGCGAGGAGGGTCGCGGCCACCAGGGCGTGGAGTACGCGGTTTCGCGCCGACTCGCGGAAGGCGAGTCCGGCAACGGCGAGGATCGCTGGCAGGCCTCCGCCCGACGGTTCCGGGCGGGGCTCGCACCCGTCGGCGCGGGTCGGCTCGTTCGCTGCGCTCACGCGTCCTCCCCTCGGCTCCGGGCCTCCTCGCCCCCCTCGCCGTGCGCGGGCACCTCCTCGGTCCCCGCCCGCGAGGCGTCGCCGCCGCGCGCGGCGGAGTCCTGCGTGGGGTCTCCGTAGAGGGCGAGGAAGGTCTCCTCCAAGCTCGGGCGCTGGGAAACGAGCTCGAGGATTCTCCCTCCCGCCGCGCGGGCGGCGTCGAGGGCCCGCGCGGCCGCCTCCCCGTCGAGCCCGCTCAGCTCGATCAGCCCGTCGGCGCGCCGGTGCACCTCCCGGCCCGTGGCCTTGCGCAGCGCGTCCAGCCCTTCGTCCCCCAGTGCGCTCAGGCGGAGCAGGTAGCGGTCGTCGGCGTCTCGGCGGAGGCCGCTGGCGGGGCCTGCGTAGGCGATTTCTCCCCCGTTGAGGACCACGAGGTGGTCGCACACCGCCTCCACGTCGCTGAGCACGTGGCTGCTGAAGAAGACCGTGGTTCCCCGCTCGCCTTGGCGCGCGATGATCTCGCGCAATTGCAGGCGCCCCATGGGGTCGAGGCCGTCGAGGGGTTCGTCCAAGACGAGCAACGGAGGATCGTGGAGGAGGGCCTGCGCGAGGCCCATGCGCTGGCGCATGCCCTTGGAGAACTCGCGGACGGCGAGGTCGCGCGCGTGGGCGAGGCCGACTTCTTCGAGGAGCGCGTCGCCGCGCGTCGCCCGGGCGGCGCGCTCCATGCCGGCCAGGCGACCGTAGAAGTCGAGGAGCTCGCGCGCGGTCAGGCCCGGGGTGAAGGCCGGGGACTCGGGGAAGTAGCCCAGTCGCTGCTGGGCAGGCCGCGAGCCCGCCGGATGCCCGTCGATGCGGACCTCCCCGGCCGCCGGGGGGTTCACCCCCACGAGCACCTTGATGGTCGTGCTCTTTCCGGCCCCGTTGATCCCCAGATAGCCGGTGACGGAGCCCCGTTCCACCTGGAAGGAGATCCCCCGGATTACTTCGCGCCAGCGGCGGCGAAAGCCCGTCCGGTAACCGGCGCGTAGGTCCTGGACGCGAATCATGACGAAAGACGATACCTCACCGAGATCACACCCAGGACCCCGTCAAGCGGCGGCGGCTCGTATCGTAGGGAACCCGGTGGCAGGGGAGGGCTCCCTCGCCTGCCGCCGGAACACGTCCGCGGCCGGGCGGCGTGGCAGAGATCCCGGAGTCGTCCTGGGCGGGCGGGGGCGGGTCGCTGCCTCGGTCCTTTCCGCGAGGAGGTGTCCTCTGATCCTGCACATCGTGCCGCGCGAGCGCTGGGAAGCGGCCGTCGCCGACGGCGCGGAGTACCGGGCCGAGAGCCTGGAGCGCGAGGGCTTCATCCACTTCTCTACCCCGGGGCAGGTCCTCGCGACCGCCCGCCGCCACTTCGCCGGCCAGCGGGACCTCTTGCTGGTGACCGTCGATCCGCGGCGGCTGGTTGCCGAGCTGCGCTACGAAGAGGTCCGTCCGGGGGAGCGCTTCCCTCACCTCCACGGGCCCCTCAACCTTGACGCGGTCACGGCGGTGACGCCCTTCGACCCCTTCGACGACGACGGCTGAGTCGAGGGGATGGCCTCAGTCGAATTGGATTGCTTCGAGTTCGAGCTCCACGGTGGTGGTTCCGTTCCAGCGGTTGAGGCGCGGGCGGAAGGCGACCTGGCAGGTGGGTGGCTCCCCGGGTCCTGCGGTGCGCTTGCGTAGCTCCTCCCACAGGTCGGGGCGGTTGAAGGCCACCGTGCGCACGACGCAGTCTCCCTGGCGGAGCTGGAAGGCGACGTGGCGCCCCGAGCTGCCGAGGAGGCGCGGGGCGCCGGCTACGCGGGCGCCGCGCGCGGCGAAGAGGGGCTCGGGGTTTCCCTGGCCGAACGGCGAGAGGGTCTCGAGCTCGTCGAGGAGCTGGCGGGAGAGCTCCTCGAGGCGTACCTCCACGTCGGCCTCTACCGCGTAGCCTTCGAGTCGCGCGCGGACTTCCCCCGGGGTCGCGTCGGGGGCGAGGCCACCGACCGCGCGCACGCCTGCGTCGAAGGCCTTGCGCACGTCCTCGAGTTCCGCGGGGTCCACGGTGAAGCCCAGGGCCGCCGCGTGTCCGCCAAGCCGCTCGAAGCGGGCACGGTGGGGCTCCAGGGCGGCCAGCAAGTCGATCCCTCCGTGGCTGCGGCCCGAGCCCTTGGCGCGTTCGCCCTCCACCGAGGCGACCAGCGTCGGGCGCCGGTAGGCCTCCGCGAGCTTGGCCGCCACGATCCCGACGACGCCGTGCGGCCAGCCCTCGCTCCACACGACGATGCCCGCGCACGAGACGGGGTCGCCGTAGACCTCCTCGACCTGGGCGCGCGCCTCGGCGGCGACCCGCTCCTGCAGTTTGCGCCGCGCCACGTTGGCGGCGTCGAGGTCGCGCGCCAGCGCGCGGGCCTCGGCCGGGTCGTCGGTGATCAGCAGCCGGTAGGCGCGGCGCGCGTCGCCCATGCGGCCGGCAGCGTTCAGACGGGGCGCCAGGCGGAAGGCGACGTCCTCGGCGGTGGGGGTCCCCTCCACCCGCGAGACCTCGAGCAGGGCCGTGAGCCCCGCCATACGCCCCTGGGCCAGGGCGCGCAGGCCGTATTTGACCAGGACCCGGTTCTCGCCGGTGAGGGAGACCACGTCGGCCACCGTCCCCAGCGCCACCAACGCCAGCCCGTTGAGCAGCAGATCCTGGGTGGGGCGGTCGAGGCGTCCGCCCGGGCTGAGGCGTGCGGCCAGCCCCCAGGCAAGCTTGAAGGCGACGCCGGCGCCGCACAGGTCGGGATTGGGATACTCCGAGCCGGGAAGGCGCGGGTGCACGCGCGCCACGGCTTCGGGCAAGGCGTCGGCGAAGCCGTGGTGGTCGGCGATGATGAGATCGAGCCCCTTCTGCTTGCAGAAGGCGGCCTCGGCGAGGGCCGCGATGCCGTTGTCGACGGTGACCACGACGCGCACGCCGTCGTCGACGGCCTGGGCCAGCCGCGTGGTGTTCACGCCGTAGCCCTCGTCGCGATTGGGGATGTGGACTTCGACCCGAGCCCCGAGGTGGTCGAGGGTGCGCGCCAGGATCGCCGCCCCCGTGCATCCGTCCACGTCGTAGTCTCCGCAGATCAGGATTCGCTCGCCGGCTTCGACCGCCCGAGCCAGCCGTTCGGTGGCGGTCTCCAGTTCGGGGAGCAGGGCGGGCTCGTGGAGGCTGGAGAGGCTGGGGCGCAGGAAGGCCTGCGCTCGGTCGGCCTCGTTCAGGCCGCGGAGGGCGAGGAGGTGCGCTGTGACCGGGGAGACGCGCACGGCGCGCGCCAGCGCGGCGTCCTCGATTCGCTCGGGAATGGACCAGTCCTTCATGGGGCCCATTCAACGGGCACCCACCGACAAGGCCAACGGCCTGGGACGCCTCGTCTTGCGCGAGGCGGGCCGGTCGGGAGGCGTCGCGTTCGGCGGCCGTCCCCCGTCGCGGCACCGCCGGCGCTGGGGAGCGTCTCCGCGGAGCGCGGCGCTGGCTCGTCGGCCTTCCCTTTGCCATGTTCGGTGCGTGCAGGGCGACCCCAGGCAAGTCCCCCCGGCGGCCGTGCGCTGGTCCTACACCAGCGGCCCCGAAGCCTCCAACGAGTCCGTCCCGGCCCTGGCGGGGAGACGGATCGGTCCCTACCGGGTGGTGCGTCGGCTCGGGCAGGGCGGCATGGGCCTGGTTCTCGAAGTCGTCGACCCCGAAGGCCGCTCGCTCGCGCTGAAGCTGCAGGGCGCGGGGACGCGGAGCGTCGAGCGCTTCCGCCGCGAGGGCGAGCTGACCGCGCGCCTTCGGCATCCGAACGTGGTCACCGTCCACGGGGGCGGCGAGCACGACGGGCGCGCCTACCTGGTCTACGAGCTGGTCGAGGGCAGCGACCTCTCCTCGCTCCTCGAGGAGCGGCCGCGCGAGGAGCTGTTGGGGTATGTGCTCCAGGCCGCGCGCGGGGTGGCCCACGCCCACGCGCGTGGGGTGATCCACCGCGACCTCAAGCCGAGCAACGTGCTCGTTGGCCGCGACGGGCGGGCTCGGGTCGCCGACTTCGGCCTGGCGGCCGCCGCGGACCTCGAACGGCTCACCCGGACGGGCGCCCTGGTCGGGACGCCGCGGTGCATGGCGCCCGAGCAGGTCGTCGGCGACGCCGAGCAATACGGCCCGCCGACCGACGTGTGGGCGCTCGGGGTGATCCTCTACCGGGTGCTCACCGGCGAGGAGCCCTTCGCCGAAGACTCCCTGAACGCGGTCTTCGCAGCCATTGCCTACGGTCCCCCGCTCGACCCGGCGAAGGCGGCGCCGAGCGTGTCGCCGGAGGTGGCTGCCGTCTGCCGGCGCGCCCTCGCGCGAGCTCCCGAGAAGCGCTACCCGGACGCGGGCGCCTTCGCCGACGACCTCGAGCGCGCCCTGCGCGGCGAAGCTCCGGAGGCGCTGCGCTCGGAGCGTCGGCGGCGCGTGCGCCGCGTCGCTTTCTCCGGCGCCGGTCTCCTCCTGGCGGTCGGCGCGGTCCTCGCGCTCGGCGCTACTACGTGGCTTGGGCCCCGCTGGCGCGCGCGGAGCGTCCTCACCGAGCACCGCGCCTGGGAGGCGCGCGTCCTCGCTCCCACCGCGCTCGGAATCCTCGGGGAACCCCGGTGCGCTCCCGGCGAACTCGGGGCGCGTCGCGAGCGACTGCTGGAAGCGGCGCGGGTGCTGCCCGAGGAGGCTCGCCCCCACCTGCGCCTCCTCGACGCGCACCTGCGGGTCGCGGGCGAGTTCCCGCCCACCCCTTCCGGCATGCCGGTGCTCGGGACCGAGGACCCCCTCGCCCTCACGGCGGACGCCCTGCGCAGCCTCCGCGCCGGCGAGCACGACCGCGCGCGCGCCTTGGTCGCGCGCGCCCTGCGGGCCGATCCGGCTTGCTGGCCCGCGCGCCTCGCGCGGGCCGCGCTCCTCGCCGAAGCGGACCCGGGCTCGCTCGTGCGCTCGGCGCGTCGCGACGAGGCCGCGGCTCGAGTGCTCGCGACGCGCTGGCGAGACCTCGTCGCGCGCGGCGTTCGCGAGGAGGCGGAGCGTCCCGTCCCCTACCTCGCGGAGCTTCCTGCCGCCTTGGGCGCGGTGCCCCGCGAGGAGCGTGCCGCGGCCTTGCGGGAGGCCTTCGAGGAAGCCAGCGCTGCCTGGGGGGGTGCGCTCGAGTCGGCGCTCGCCGCCCACCGCGCCTTGCCGCTCGTCTTCCGCCTCGACGCCCTCTTGCGCGCCTGGGGGCGTCCCCGCACCGGTCCTCGTCTGGCGGCGGCCTTGGGAAAGGTCCTCGCAGCCGAAGCGACTCGCCTGAGCAAGCAGGAGGCCCTTGGCAGCCGCCGTTTCCCGGTGTTCGCGGAGGTCGAGGTTCGGCTGAACTTCGCCTGCGACGGGCTGCCCGTCCCGGAGAAGTACCACGACATGATCGGCCTCGCTTTCTTCGCGCGCGCCGAGGAATACCGCCCCGACGAGCGCGTGGCGGCGGGCCTGGGCGCCCTGCGCGTCGTCGAGCGCCTGCCGGTCTACGCTGCGAACCAGTTGCAGGTGGGCCCCGCGGAACTGCGTCCCTGGCTCGAACGCTACCCCGAGCGGGAGTCGGTGTGCTTGCTGGCGGCCGCCTGTCGCGACGTGGGGCCGCGCTTCTCGGAAATGCCGCGCGTCGAGGACCCGGCGGAGATGCTCGCCGCCTACGAGCGCGCGCTGGCGGCTCCGGTGCACGACGCGCTGCCCGAGCACCGAGCCTACGCCTGGCTGCGGGTCGCCGAGCTTCGCTTTCAACTCGCGCGCAAGGAAGAGAGGGCGCCGCCCCTCGCGCAGATCGTGGAGGCTGCGTCGCGGGTGCGGACCCTCGCCGGCGCGCGCCTCCCCTACGTTCGGCGCGCGCTGGAGGTGGAGTGCGCGGCCTCGCGTTGGGTGGAGGAGCCCGAGGAGACGCTCGAGCGCTGGGAGGCGGCCCTCGAGGCCTTCGAGGGCGCCGCCAAGGAGTGGCGAGATCTCGGCATGAACTCGACCCCCGCCCTCCAGCGGTGTCTGCTGCACCTCCGCTTCGCGCGTTTCTGCCGGCGCTGGGCGCCGCGCGCCCGCGCGTGGCGGGCCCTGGAGGAGCTCCTGGAGTGGGTTCTCCTCCTCCCGCCGCGCAGCGAGTCGGGTCAGACGAATCCTTGGCGGGCGAACCTGTTCCGCCGCGCGGCGGAGGAACTCGCGCTCTTCGTCGAGGGACCCGAGGAGGTGGAGCGGGCCGCGCGCCTCCTCCGGCCCAACGCCGACCTACTGCTCTTCGGGCGCTCCGAAAGGTTCGACCGCGGCTTGGAGCTTCTGGTCCGCGCGGATCTGCAGGCGGGGCGCTTCCCCGAAGCCAAGGCCCTCCTCCGTCGTGCGCTGGCGCGCTTTCCCGAGAGCGCGCGGCTCCGGGCCCTCCGGCGGAAGCTCCGTCGGGCAGCACGCAGCGAAGGCCGCTAGGGTCTTGGCCCTCCGCGGGCCCCCGGGCCCTCGGGCCGGCGGCGGGTCCGCGGGGGCCAGGCCGTGCTAGGGTGCGGCATGGCGTCCATAGAGCCCCTCTGCCTCGCCCTCGTCCTCTGCGACACGGTCATCGAGGACGTGCGCACCCGCAACAAGTCGCTCGTGAACATGTTCAACGGGATCCTCAGCCCGGCGGTCCCGGTGCGCCACGACAAGTTGTGCGCCTTCGCGGCCTTCACCGGCGGACGTGGGGAGGTGCCCATTTCCTTGCGCCTCTGCTACGACAAGGAATACGAGCGCGACCTGCTCACCCTCGGCGGGCTGGTTCGCTTTCCGGCCGACAACCCCCACGCGGTGGTGGACATCGTGTTCGAGATCCGCGGCTTCGTGTTTCCCCGCTTCGGGGCCTACACCTTCGAGCTCTCCTGCAAGGGGCGCCCGCTCATGACCCGGCGCTTTGCCGTGACGCAGACCCGCGACGACGCCCCGCACGGCAACTGACCCGCCCCGCCCTTGGCCGGCCGGCGCGGTCCGCGACCTCCCTCAGGAGGCCGCGAGGGTCAGGAAGAAGACGGCAAGGAGAAGGATCGCACCCAGGACCAACCCGACGGTCGCCAGCCAGCCGAGGACGAGGCCCACCGTCGCGCCGGTGGGCACCGGAGCGCGTGCCCTCAGGGCGAGGCGCTTGGCTTCGTTCCCCTTGCCGATGGCAAAGGGCCCCAGAAGGGGGATCACCAGGAAGGCCAGCAGGCCGAGGATCAAGGCCGTCGTCCCCGCGCTCTCCGCCGCAGCCCCCGAGGCTCGGACCCTTCGCCGTCCTCGCCGAGGGGCACGCCCCGGGCCGGCGGAGCGCGAGGCCGGGCCGCGGAGCGGGGGGCCGGGGCTCGCCCGGCGGCGCCTTCGGGGTCCGATGGGCCGGGGGGGTTCCCTTGGCTCGCGTCGCGTCGCTGCCGGGGCCGTGGGCTCTCCGTGGTCCTTTGTCATGCAGTCCCTCCCGCCCCGTCGTGCGCGGGGCCTGGACCGGCCCTGCGCACGCCTCGTACCGACTGCAACGCAACGGGTTGCGGCTCTTGCCTGCAAACGCTGGCGACAGGAGACGCCTCCGATTCGGGAAGGACGCGGATTCCTGCCGGCGCTCGCTGGGGTCGGCGCAGGGCGCCGGTTCGTGCGGTCGGCGCCTCTCGAAGCAGGCCGCAGCGAGTTCCTTCCCGCGATCCTCGGCCCCGCCTCGGGAGGTCGCCCCGCGGCGGGCTACTCCACGAAGGTCTGGAGGGCGGGGCCGTGCTTGCCGAGGCAGACGGTCCAGTCGGCGTTGAAGCGGGAGAGGAAGTTGCCGAAGGATTTCTTCTCGTACCCGCCGGGGAACCACGCTTCGGCGACCAGGTCGCCGTCGCCGTCGAGGAAGTAGCGCGAGGCGACGGCCTCGGCGTTGAGCTGGTTGACGAGGTCGAGAAAGGCCGCCCGCTGCGCCTTGCCGGCCTCGGTGGCCGACCAGTAGGAGCGCAGGATGTAGCCGCCGTTCTGGGGGGCGAAGAGGAAGTTGGGGTTGGCGCCCTCGGTCTGGAAGAGCAGGACCCCGTCGCCCTGCGGCGTGCAGGTGTAGTTGAGCAGTTCGAGGTGCTCGCGGAACCGGTCGGCGTCTCCCTTGCCATCGTCGGCGCGCGAGGCAGCGGCGCCCCCTAGGCAGGCGGCGACGAGGAGCGCGGGGAGGAGGAAGAGGGCGCGGGGGCGGGCGAGGAAGTGCTTCATCGGGACCTCTGGTTGGGACGCTGCGGGAGTGTAGCGGCGGCGACGAGCGCGTGCCAAGGGGCCTCGCCGCGCCTGGGGCGGAGGCGGCGGAAAGGGGCGAGACGGCGTTCTCCGCAGCGGGCGGAGAACGCCCTCGGAGGCGGTTCGCCCGCGCCGCGCCCGCGCTCCCCTTCGCGCCCCTTGGCCCGTAAGCTCTGCGTGTGAGTGAGATCGCCTGCGTTCCTCCCGTTCGCTTCCGTACGCGCGTCGAGCGGCACGAGGTCGTGGCCGAGGACGCGGGGATCCTGCGCCTTCGCACCGAGGGAGGCGCTCCCCGCTTCGCGCCAGGGCAGTTCCTGCAGTTCCGTCCCTGGGAAGGCGACGATCCGCTCCTCGCGCGCCCGTTCTCCATCTTGGACCAGGGGTCCGGCTGGCTGTCCCTGCTCTACCAGGTCCTGGGCCGGGGCACCCGGCGCATGCAGGCGCTCCGCCCCGGCGATTCCGCGGTCGTCGTGGGTCCGCTCGGTCGGCCCTTCCCGCTGCCCGGCCGGCCGGGCGCAGCGTTGATCGTGGCGGGTGGGGTGGGCATTCCTCCCTTTCTCCTCCTCGTGCGCGCACTGGTCGCGCAGGGCCGCGAGACGGTGGTCCTCTTGGGCGCTCGCGACGCGGCCCACCTCTATCTACGCGAGGAGCTGGCCGCGGCCGGGGCGCGCGTCGCCGTGGCTACCGAAGACGGGTCGGCGGGCCGGCGTGGGCGCGTAACCCTCCTCCTCGACGAGGAACTGGCGGCTCGAGGGCCCGAGACGGTGGGGGCCGTCTACACCTGCGGTCCCGAGCCCATGATGGAGGCGGTGGTCGCGCGGGCGAAGGAGGCCCGCGTTCCTGGTTGGGCCAGCATGGAGCGGCACATGGCCTGCGGCTACGGAGTCTGCTTCACCTGCGTTCTCCCGTTGCGCTCGCCGGAGGGCGGCTACCGCAACCGCCGCACCTGCCTCGAAGGGCCGGTGCTGGCCTTCCAGCGCCTCCCGCCCGCGCCTTGGTAGGGACCCCCGCGCCGGGCGTGCCCGCCGAGGCGAGGCCGGCCCGGCGATTGCGGGCGGCGGGCTGCTACAGTGGACGCGGCGTGTTGGACTTCGCGTGTGGTTGCGGCGCTGCCTTTCGGGTGCCCGAGCACCTCGCCGGAGAGTGGGGGCGCTGCCCCCAGTGCGAACGCGCCCTCCAGGCTCCGGACCTGAGGCCTCCCCCGCCGTCGGTTCCGCCACCCTACGAGGTGGTCCGGCTCGATTGCCACTGCGGGCGCGCCGTCGCGGCTCCGCTCGCAAGGGTGCGTGCGGGGCTCGCCCGCTGCCCGGTCTGCGATCGTAGACTGGTCGGCTGAGGAGGGGAGGGTCCATGGCTCGACCGAATGCGGACGGTGGCTGGGGGGGCCCTGCCGTTGCGGTGCGCTCCGCGGACCGACGG
>RFHU01000269.1 GCA_003695705.1 Planctomycetota bacterium | reverse complement strand
GCGCTGACCGAGCTCACGCACCGCTTCCTTCCCGGGATGATCGCGCGCCGCCACGGACACGTCCTGAACGTGGCCTCCTTGGGCGCCTACACGCCGTGCCCCACCTTCGCCGTCTACGCGGCGAGCAAGGCCTACGTGCGAAACCTGACCGAAGCCATCGACTTCGAACTCCGCGGCACCGGGGTGCGGGCGACGTGCGTGAACCCCGGCGGCACCCGGACCGAGTTCCTCGACGCCGCGGGGCAGCGCCTCAAGCAGGCGGGGGAGTGGTCCATGATGAGCGCCGAGGCGTGCGCGCGCATCGCCGTGCGCAAGATGCTCGCCGGTCGCCGCAACGTGGTCACCGGGTTCCTGAACGCGCTCTCGGCCTTCCTCTTCCGCTTCCTTCCGCGGCCCTGGTTGGCTTGGCTGGCCTACCAGGGCCTCAGCAGCGGTGTGGAGAAGACGGCGCCCCTTGCCCGCCTTCCCGCGCCGGAGGGCCCCGACGGCGCCGTCGCTGCAGAAGGCGAGGAGCCCGACGCGGGGGCAACCGTGCCCGACGCCTCCGCGGAGACCGGAGGCGGCGGCGCGTCGTCCGGGGGAGCGGCGGCTTCGGCCGCGGCCGAGGCCCCCGCCGCCGATGACGATCAGCGGTAGCGGGCCCCGGCGGGGTAGTCGACCACCGCGATGCGCCTGGTTCGCGCGCCGGGGGGCCGGGGCGCGAGGAGCGTGCGCAGGGGTTCGCGCGCCGCCAGGGCGCGGAGGCGAGCGAGGACGCGCGGGCCGAGCCCGAAGGCGGCGACCGCGGCGGCGTCGAGGGCCCGCTCGTGCTCGGCGAGGGCGGCCGTTGCCCCTGCGCGGGCGAGGCGCTGGGCCTCGCGGCCGCGGCGGGCGAAGTCGGCCCGCAGGGCGGAGTCGGCGAGGAACCCCGGGGGAACGGGCAGGGCGGAGAGGAGCCGGGCGTAGAAGGTGGCGCGATGGGAGCCGGCGAGGACGCCCGCGCGCAGCAGGTAGAAGGCGTAGAGGCGCACGGGGAGGGAGTTGAGCAGCGCGGCCACGGCGTGGGGGGCCTCGTCGAGGGGCGTCCCGGGCGCGCGCAGGACCATCACCGTGTTGCGCGCCACGAGGGGGCCGTGCTCGCCCTCGTCGACGGCGGCCTGGACGGTGAGCGCGATGCGCGGCACGAGCACCTTGGGGCAGGCGAAGAAGGCCTCGCTCTTGGGGTCGGAGAGGAGCTCGGGGCGGTAGTCGATGACCCGTCCGGCGTAGTCCACCGACCAGGCCCGCACCTCTCGACCGTCCACCAGGGGGCGGGGGGTGCGGAAGCTGGGCGGAGCGGGGGCCTGGGCGATGAGGCTTCCGGCCCGGGCCCGCGTGCGCACGGCGAGGCCGTAGCCGGCGCGGAGGGGAGTGGGGGCGGCGCGCAGGGTTTCGAGCCAGCCGAGGCCGCCGGGAGGCAGGCTGAGGGGCCAACGCTCGCCGCCTAGGGAGAGCCAGCGCGCCTGGCGGAGCCGGGTCCACTCGAACTCGAGCCCTTCCTTCGCTTTGGCGTGGGCGCGCCCGAGGGCCACTCGATGGCTCGGAGCAGGCCGTTCCTTGCGGACGACCAGGAGGCAGGGGATGACGGTCGCGCCGCGGAACTGGGGCGGAGCCCACTCGAGGGACACCAGGGCCTCGACGCAATGTTCGGCGAGGAGGGCACGGAGCGCGCCCGCCGCGCGCGCCTCGCAGAGGCCCTGGGGAACGACCAGACCGAAGCGGCCGCCGGGACGGAGCCAGCGGAGGGCGCGGGCGACGAAGTAGGCCGCGAGGTCCACGTTGCCGGGGCCGAGGCGGCCGAGGCGCTCTCGGTAGGTTCGCCGCCGGGCCGCGGGCAGGCGCTCCCCGCGCACGAAGGGGGGGTTGCCCACCACGAAGTCCCAGCGACCCTCGGCTTCGCTCGGGGCCTCCGGGGGTCCCGCGAGGGCGTCGGCGCATACCACTTCGGGGAGCGCGGCCTCCGGGGGGAGGGTCAGGGCCAGGGCGGTGCGGGCGGCGCGGCAGGCGAAGGGATGGACGTCCACGCCCGCGAGCCGCGCGGCGAGCTCTTCGGGCTGCTTTCCCGCGGCCAGCCCGCGGCGCAGGGCCTCCCCGAGGAAGGCGCCATCGCCGACGGCGGGTTCGAGGAGGCTCCCTTCGCCCTGCCAGCCGACCAAGTCGAGGAGGCAGCGCACCAGCGGGCGCTCGGTGTAGACCCCCCCGCGTCGCTTGCGCGTCCGCGCGGTCCCCGAGGCAGGCCAGAGCGTCGCGGGGTCGGGGGCGGACGCAGGCAGGCGGGCGTCGATGCGGCGCGCCAGCGAACGGCGCGTCGATGGGGGGAGCCGCCGCCGCAGCCGATCGGCGGGATCGCCCGGGCCGAGCGCCTTCGCCCGCTGCGCGCCGGCGACCCGCTGCACCAGGCGCTCGGCGACCCAGGCCTCGGCGGTGTGCTCGAGGAGGGTCGCGCAGGCCGCCTCGTCGCCGCCGGCGCCGTCGGCGAGGAGCGAGCGCCACGCGGCGGGCAGCGCCGCGAAGGCCTCGTCCACGGCCGCCTCGCGGAGCGCCTCCCGCGCCAAGGCCCGAGCCGCCTCGAGTCCGTCGCTCTTGGGCATGTCGGGGAGCTTAGCAGGTCGTCCGGGAAGCCTTGGGGGTGCGCTGGAGGTCCAGCGACCGTCGGGTGCGGCCGACGAGGTGCGCGGCCCGCCTTCGCTCCGGCGGTCCGCCAGCGGCTCGGCCGGGGCCGGGCGACCCTTCCCGGCGCCGGCGATTCCCAGCGGACGACCGACGG
>RFHU01000268.1 GCA_003695705.1 Planctomycetota bacterium | reverse complement strand
CCCTTCCCCCTACCGGTCGGGTGGACGCGTCGTCGCGCTTCCCCCCCCTGCCGGGAGGGTTGGCGAAGGCGTGCGGTCCGCCTCGCCTCGCCGGTACGGGGAAGGAACAGAAGGCGTCAGGCGGCGGTGGCTCTGGGGGGAGAGCCGGGGCAGCGATGGACCTCCACCGTCACGTGGCGGAGGCCGAGACGGGCCGGGAGGCGGCGCCGGTAGGCGTCGGGGCTCTGGGGCCGGTGGCTGACGACGGAAATGCAGGCCGCTCGAACGCCGGGGCCGATGGACCAAACGTGGAGGTCGCTCACGCGGTCGTCGTCGCCTTCGATGGCCTCGCGTACCTCGCGGCGGACCTGCTCGGGCGCCTGAAAGTCTAGGAGGACCGAGGCGGTCTCCCGCAGGAGCCCTAGAGACCAGCGCGCGACGAGCAGGGCGCCGACGATCCCCATGACGGGGTCGAGCCAGTTCGCGCCCCAGAACTTGCCCGCGAGGAGCGCGACGATGGCGGTGAGGGAGGTAAGGGCGTCGGCGAAGACGTGCAGAGTGGCCGAGCGCAGGTTGTGGTCGTGGTCGTGGTCGTGGTCGTGCGCGCCGAGGACGAACACGCTGATCCCGTTCACCAGGAGGCCGAGCACGGCCACCGCGATGGCCTGGTCGAAGGCAATGGGCGTCGGGAACAGCACGCGCTCGACCGACTCCCAGGCCATGAGCAGGGCGAAGACGGCGAGGAGCAAGGCGCCAGCGAAGCCGCCCAGGGCGTTGACCTTCCCGCTGCCGAAGCTGAAGCGCGCGTCGCGGGCGCGACGCCGCGCGTAGACGTAGGCGAGGACCGCAATGCCCAGGGCAACCGCATGACTCCCCATGTGGAGGCCGTCGGCGAGGAGCGCCATGGAGCCGTAGAGGAGGCCACCGGCAATTTCCACCACCATGAACGACGCGGTGAGCAGGGCGACCACCAAGGTGCGGCGCTCGCCCGGGGCGACCTCGTCTTGGCCGAAGACGTGCTCGTGTTTCCAAGCGTCGAGGTTCTCGGTGTGCATGATCCCTCCGCGCGTGCCCTCCGAGCGAGAGGAGCCTACGCCAGGAACTTCTCTCGGGGAAGGCCCGCGCCGGCGAGGCCGTGCGCCCTCCCGCCTGTTCGCGGGGCGACCATCTGCGAAGATCTGCGCCCGTGTTCCTCAGCGACTTCGACCTGCACCTCATCGGCGAAGGACGGCACCTTCGCTTGTGGGAGGCCCTCGGTGCGCACTGCGAGGTGCTCGATGGCGTCCCCGGCGTGCGCTTCGCCCTGTGGGCACCCCATGCGCTGCGGGTTAGCGCGGTGGGCGACTTCTGCGACTGGGACGGCAGCGCCTGGCCCCTCGCGCAACACGGCGACAGCGGGGTCTTCGAGGGCTTCGTGCCGGGGGTCGAACCCGGGGCGCTCTACAAGTTCGAGATCGAGACCCAGCGCGGCGAATTCCTCCTCAAGGCCGACCCCCTCGCCCGCGCCGCGGAGCGCCCGCCCGCCACCGCCTCGCGTGTCGTTGCGCCGAGCCACTACGCCTGGGGCGACGCCGGCTGGCTCGCCGAGCGCCGCCGGCGCGACCCGCTCCGCGAGCCCTTCTTCGTCTACGAGGTGCACTTGGGATCCTGGGCAAGGGCTCCCGGGGAACCGGACCGGCTCCTCTCCTACCGCGAGCTCGCGCCGCTCCTCGTCGAGCACGCGCACCGCTACGGCTTCACGCACGTCGAACTGATGCCCGTCATGGAGCATCCCTTCGCCGGCTCCTGGGGCTATCAGGTCACCGGCTACTACGCTCCCACGGCGCGCCACGGATCCCCGGACGACCTGCGCTTCCTCGTCGACACCCTCCACCAGGCCGGGATCGGCGTCATCCTCGACTGGGTTCCGGCCCACTTCCCTCGCGACGACTGGGCCCTGGCGCGCTTCGACGGGAAGCCCCTCTACGAGCACCCGGACCCGCGCCGGGGGGAACACCGCGACTGGGGGACCCTCATCTTCGACTACGGACGACCGCAGGTCCGCAACTTCCTCTTGGCCAACGCCCTTTACTGGTTGCAGGAGTTCCACGCCGACGGACTCCGCGTCGACGCCGTCGCCTCCATGCTCTACCTCGACTACAGCCGGGGACCCGGCGAGTGGGAGCCGAACGTCCACGGCGGCCGCGAACACCTCGAAGCCATCGACTTCTTGCGCGAACTCAACGCCGCAGTGGCCGAGGAGTGTCCAGGCTGCGTGACCATCGCCGAGGAGTCCACCGCCTTCGAGGGAGTCACCCGCCCCGTCGACCAGGGTGGGTTGGGCTTCACCTTCAAGTGGAACATGGGCTGGATGCACGACACCCTGGCCTTCCTGGCGCGCGACCCCATCCACCGGGGACATCACCTCGACCAGCTCACCTTCGCCATGCTCTACGAGCACAGCGAGCACTTCCTCATGCCCCTGAGCCACGACGAGGTCGTCCACCTCAAGGGTTCGCTGCTCCGGAAGATGCACGGGGACCCTTGGCAACGCTTCGCCAACCTGCGCCTCCTCTACGCCTACCAGCTCACCCGCCCCGGCAAGAAGCTGCTCTTCATGGGCTCGGAACTCGCTCCCGAAGAGGAGTGGGACCACCAGCGTTGCCTGCCCTGGCACCTCGAGGAGGTCCCCGCGCACGCGGGGGTAGGGCGCTGCCTCGCTGCCCTGGGGACCCTCTACCGCGAGCGGCCTAGCCTGTGGCGGGGCGACCCCGACCCCGCAGGAACCCGTTGGATCGATTGCCAGGACCGGGAGCGGACCATCGTCTCCTACCTGCGCGAGGCCGACGAGGACCGACTCGTCGTCGTCCTCAACCTGACCCCGGTCCCGCGACCTGGCTACCGGCTGGGCGTCCCTCCGGCGGAGGGCTACCGCCTCGTCCTGAACACCGACGCCGAGGAGTTCGGAGGCAGCGGCGCGCCGGTCGGGCCGCTGCGGCTCGAACGCAGCCCCGCGCACGGCTTCGCGCACTCCTTGGTCTTCGACCTGCCGCCTTTGGCGGCCGTGGTCTTCGAGCCCCTGCCCCCGGCCGCCGCCGCGGAGGAAAGCCCATGAGCCCGAGCGACGCCGCAGCCGCCGACCTTCGCGCCCGCATCGAAGAAGTCCTGCGCAGGCAGATGGCCCGCGACCCACAACGCGGCGCCGTCAGCGAACTCTACGAGGCCCTCGCCCATTCCGTCCGCGGACTGCTCGCCGAGCGCTGGCTGCGGACCCAGGAGGCCTACGAACAGCGCAAGGCCCGCGAGCTCTGCTACGTCTCCATGGAGTTCCACCTAGGGCGCTTGCTGCGGGCGAACCTCCTCGCCCTCGGCGCCGAGGACGACGCGGCGCGCGCCTTGGAAGTCTTCGGGCGGGCGCTCGAGGAACTCGAGGAGGCTGAGGTCGATCCCGGCCTCGGCTCGGGGGGACTCGGGCGTCTCGCTGCCTGCTTCCTCGACTCCCTGGCCACCCTCGACCTGCCCGCCCGGGGCTACGGCCTGCGCTTCGACATGGGCCTCTTCGACCAGGCGATCCGCGATGGTCGCCAGGTGGAGGAAGGACGGGCGTGGGCCCCGGAGCGCGGCTGGCCGTGGGAGGTCGTTCGCCCGGAGGAGGCGGTTCGGATCGGCTTCGGCGGGCACGTCGAGGTCTACGCCCAGAACGGCCGCGTCCATCGCCGCTGGGTCCCCGCCGGCGAGGTCCTTGCCGTTCCGCACGACGTTCCCGTGGCGGGCTACCGGACTTCCACGGTGGGAACGCTTCGCCTGTGGGGCGCTCGGCCCTCGGGCCCCAGCCTCGACTTCGAGGCCTTCCAGGCCGGCGCCTACCGACTCCAGCACGAGGCCCGCGCCATCACCACCTTTCTCTACCCGGCCGACGACACCCGCGAGGGCAAGCTGCTGCGGCTCAAACAGCAGTTCCTCCTCGCCTCCGCCACCGTGCAGGACGTGCTTCGCCGCCATCTCGCTCGCGGAGGACGACCGGAGGGCTTGGCCGAGGACTTCGTCGTTCAGCTCAACGACACCCATCCCGCCCTGGCCATTCCTGAGCTGATGCGCCTGCTGGTCGACGACCACGAGCTGGAGTGGGAACCAGCGTGGGACGTCGCCCGCGCTGCCTTCGCCTACACGAACCACACGCTGCTCCCCGAGGCACTCGAGGTGTGGAGCCTCGACCTGCTGAGCGAACTGCTCCCCCGCCACGTCGAGCTGATCCAGGAGATCGACCGGCGCTTCCAGGACGCCGTCCGGTCCGCCTTTCCGGGCGAAGGCGAACGGCTGCGGCGCATGGCGCTGGTGGAGCCGGGGAACCCGAGCACCGTCCGCATGGCCAACCTGTGCGTGGTGGGGAGTTCGCGGGTGAACGGCGTGGCCGCCCTCCACACGCAGCTCCTTCGCGAAGGGATCTTGCGGGACTTCTGCGACCTCTGGCCGGACCTGCTCACCAACAAGACCAACGGCATCACGCCGCGGCGCTGGCTTCTGCAGGCGAACCCGCGCCTCGCGGCGCTCATCAGCGAGCGCATCGGCCGTGGCTGGGAGCGCGACCTAGGGCGGTTGCGCGCTCTGGACGAGTTCGCCGACGACCCAGACTTCCAAGAGGCCTTCCGCGCGGTCAAGCGGGCGAACAAGGGCGACCTCGCGCGGCGCATCGCACGGGAGGCGGGCGTCGTCGTCGATCCGGACTCCCTCTTCGACGTGCAAATCAAGCGCTTCCACGAATACAAGCGCCAGCTCTTGCTCCTTCTGTGGGTCGTCGATCGCTACCTGCGCCTTCGCGACGGGGAACTCCCGGACGTGGTCCCACGGACGATCATCTTCGCGGGGAAGGCCGCCGCGACCTACCACGTGGCCAAGCAGGTGATCGAGCTCATCCACGCAGTCGCCGCGGTGGTCAACGCGGACGGGCGCAGCGCGGGTGCGCTTCGCGTGGCCTTCCTGCCCAACTACCGGGTCTCCCTGGCCGAAGCCATCGTTCCCGCCGCGGAGCTCTCCGAGCAGATTTCCACCGCCGGCTACGAGGCCTCGGGGACGGGGAACATGAAGCTGGCGCTCAACGGCGCCCTGACCATCGGGACCCTCGACGGCGCCAACGTGGAAATTCGGGACGAAGTCGGCGACGAGAACCTGTTCATCTTCGGCCTCGAGGCCCACGAAGTCCGCGAGCTGCGCACCAGCGGCTACGACCCCCGCGCCCTGGTCGACGCGGATCCGCGCCTCGCCGCCGTCCTCGAGGCCATCGCGGGGGGGATCTTCTCGCCCAACGAGCCGCGCCGTTTCGCCTCGCTGGTCGAGGAGGGGCTCTTGGCCTGGGACACCTTCATGCTCCTCGCGGACTTCGGTTCCTACCGGGAAGCCCAGGAGCGCGTCGACGAACGCTACCGCGATCCCGCGGCGTGGACCCGCTCGGCCGTGCGCAACACGGCTCGCTGCGGGAAGTTCTCCAGCGACCGAACCATCCGCGAGTACGCGCGCGAGGTCTGGCGCCTGCCCGCCCAGCCCCTCGACCCCGCCGGGAGTTGAGAACGGCTTCCCGCCCGGCGGGCCTTGCCCGAGTTGGGACTTGCGCCGATCCTGTGCGCTTTGGAGGTCCCCGAGGTGAACCCGCTCCTTCCCGAGTCCATACCCGGCGTGGCCGAGGTGGAACTGCTCTGCGGCAGCGCGGCCGGCGGCGACCTTCCCCCCGCGCTGCTGGTGGAGGTCCCCCACGGCGCGGATGAGCGCGCCCACTACGAAACCCTCGCGGCGCGCCTGCGGGGCCCTCTCCCCGACGACCTCGTATGCTTCTTCCACGCCAACACGGACGAGGGAGCTTGGGCCTACGGCCGGGCCACCGCCCAACGCTTCCTGGCCGCGCGGCCCGAGGCCCGCGCGCTCCTGGTGCGTTCCCTCATCCCCCGCACCTTCATCGATTGCAACCGGCCAGCGACCTACGCCGGCAGCGATGCGCCGGGCGGGCTGACGCCCGGGCTCGCCCCCTACGTCCAGCATCGGGAAGACCGCGCCCTCCTCAGAGAGTTGCACGCGCGCTACGTGGAGGTGGCCGACGCCGCCTACCGCGCCGTCTGCGGCGCAGGGGGCATTGCGCTCAGCCCGCATACCTTCGCGCCGCGGACCGTGGGCATCGATCGGGTCGATGAGCGCATCGTGGAGCGGCTCCGCTGGGCCTACGCGCCGGAGCGCGTCGCCCAGTGGCCCTTGCGACCCGAGATCGATCTGTTGACGCGGGACACGAAAGGGCGTCTCCTTGCGCCCCCGGGCTGCGAGGAGGCGCTCCTGCGCGCCTTCCGCGCACAGGGCCTGCGGGCAGAGGCCAACGCGACCTACGTCCTGCACGCTGGGGCGCTGGGCCACGCCTGGGCGAGCCGGCATCCGGGGCAGGTCCTCAGCCTGGAGGTCCGCCGAGACGTCCTCGATCCGCTCTGGGAGCCCTTCCGCGAGGGTCGTCCGGCCGCCGAGCGGGTGGCGCGGGTGGCCGATGCGCTCGCGGGGTGCCTCCTCTCCCTGCAGGAGGAGCAGCGCGCATGACCAACACTCCGGTCTTCATCCTCGCGGGGGGGAAAGGGAGCCGGCTGGGCCCCCTGACCACGCACCGTGCCAAGCCCGCGGTGCCCTTCGGGGGTCGCTACCGGATCATCGACTTCGTCCTCAGCAACTTCCTCAACTCTGGTTACCGGCGGGTGTTCGTCCTCACGCAGTACATGGCGCACAGCCTGATCCGGCACATGACCCGCAATTGGTCGGCGACCTCGGGCATGTTCCTCGAGGTGACTCCGGCCCAGATGCGAAAGGGAAGCTTCTGGTACCGGGGGACCGCCGACGCCGTCTACCAGAACCTGAATCTGCTCGCCGAGGCCCAGTCGCCCAACGTGGCCGTCTTCGGAGGCGACCACATCTACAAATTCGATGTCTCCCAGATGGAGGCCTTCCACGAGGAAGTCGGGGCCGACCTGACCGTGGCGGCCTTCCCCGTGGCGCGCGAAGAGGCGAGCCGCTTCGGCGTCATCCAGGTCGACGAGCAAGGTCGGATCGTCGGCTTCGAAGAGAAGCCGAGCGACCCGAAGCCGATCCCGGGCCAGCCGGACACCTGCTTGGTGAGCATGGGCAACTACATCTTCCGCACCGAGGTCCTCGAGCGGGAGGCCCACTGGGTCGTACACGAGCGAGAAGACACGAGCTACGACTTCGGCAAGGACGTCGTGCCGCACCTCGTCGAAGGCGGCGCGGCCGTCTACGCGTACGACTTCCGGACCAACCGCATTCCGGGGGAGCCCGAGGACGCGCGGCCCTACTGGCAGGACGTGGGGACCATCGACTCCTACTACCTGACGAACATGGACATTCGCAGCCAACTGCCCGCGCTCAACCTCTACAACCATCGCTGGCGCATCCGGGCGGCGCAGCGGCACTACCCGCCGGCGCGCTTCGTCCGCCACGGGACCCTCGGCGCCGCGGAGGTCGTCGACACCCTCATCTGCGAGGGGTCCATCGTCTCCAGCGCGACCTTGCATCGCGTCTTGCTCGGCTACGACTGCTTCGTCCACGCCGAGAGCGTCACCCGCGACTCCATCCTCCTCTCGGGCTGCAACGTCGGCTCCGGCGCGCGGCTCCAGCGGGTCCTCCTGGACAAGAACTGCGCCATCGAGCAGGACGCGGTCATCGGGGAGGACCCGGAGGCCGACCGGGAACGTTTCCCCTTCATCACCGAGCGTGGGGTCGTGGTCCTGCCCAAGGGCACTCAAGTCCCCAAGGAAGGCCCCATTCGTCTCACCTTCGACATGGCCGAGCTCCTGACCAACGACCCGGTCACGGCCGACACCATGCGCGCCTTCGAAGGGCGCTACGAGATCCTGATGCGCGATCGCCACAGCCACATGTCCTCGGGGCCGCGTTACCGCCGCTTCGGGCCCACCGCGTGAGGACTTCCGGCCAGCGAGGAGCACGCGCATGAGGGTGGCCTTCGTCTCGGCCGAGGCCGCCCCGTGGGCCAAGACCGGCGGGCTCGGCGACGTCGTCGGCGCGCTCCCTGCGGCCTTGCGGCGCGTGGACCCCGAGCTGGAGGTGTGCGTGTTCCTGCCCCTCTACGCGCGCGTTCGCGAGGCCTTGCGCGAGCGAGGGGTCGAGGCGGAGGCGACCGACATCGAGGTCGCGGCACGGCTCTTCGGGCGCGCGGAGCTGGGCCGGATCCAACGCTGGGTCGACGACGCCGGGGTGGTGTGGGCCTTTTTGGAACACCACGGCTTCTACCACCGACCGGGCATCTACGGAGACGAGGGCGGGGCCTATTTCGACAGCGCGGCCCGCTTTGCTTTCCTCTGCCGCGCCGCCCTCGACGCGGCGCCTCGGCTCCTGGGAGGCCCCCCCCACGTCTTCCACTGCCACGACTGGCATACGGGGCCGCTTCCCATGTACTTGCGGACCCGCTACCGTCCGGCCTACCCGCGGGCGCGCTCCGTGCTCACCATTCACAACCTGGCCTACCAGGGGATCTACGAGCGGGAGGTACTCGGTGGCATCGGCCTTCCGGGGTCCCTCTTCGACCCCGAACTCGCCGAGTTCTACGGGCACGTGAATTTCCTCAAGGGCGGGATCGGCTGCGCCGACGCCACGAACACCGTGAGCCCTTCCTACGCGCGGGAGATGCTGACCCGGGAGGGAGGAGTCGGTCTGGACGGCTTCCTCCGCGCGCGCGCCCGCCACTTCCACGGCATCCTCAACGGCCTCGCCCCGGCGCAGCGTTCCCCGGGCAACGATCCGCACATCGCTGCGCAGTACGACGCGGGCGACCTGTCCGGAAAGCATCGCTGCCGGCAGGCGCTGCTTGCGGAGGTGGGACTGCGGACGAACTACGGGGAGCCCGTGCTGGGCGTCGTGTCGCGCTTCGTGGCCCAAAAGGGTCTGGACCTGGTCGCGGACATCGTCCCCGCCCTCCCGCGCCTCGGCGCGCGCCTCGTGGTCCTCGGCAGCGGCAGCCCAACCCTCGAAGCCCGCTTCCACGCCTTGGCGCGGGACTTCCCCGAACACCTCGCCGTGCGGACCGCCTTCGACCCCGCCTTCGCCCAGCGCATCTTCGCGGGCGCGGACATCTTCTTGGTCCCGAGCCGCTTCGAGCCCTGCGGTCTCACGCAAATGCAGGCCATGGCCTACGGGACCGTTCCCGTGGTGCGGGCCGTCGGAGGGCTCAAGGACACGGTCCTCGATCCGCACGTGGCCGGCTCCGCGGCCACGGGCTTCCTCTTCTTCGACGTGGACCCCCGCGCCCTCTACCAGGCGTTGGCGCGCGCCGTGGGCAGCTACCGCAACGCACCGCGCCTCTGGCGTCGCCTGCAGCGGAACGGAATGCTGCGGGACGCGAGCTGGGAGCGCTCTGCCCGCCGCTACCGCGGTCTCTACGAGGCGATCCTCTCCTGATTCCGCCCGGAATCCGGCGACTTCAGCGCGCGCGGACCTGCAGCTTGCGCCCGACGAGGTCGAGCATCGCGCGGAGGGTGTCGTAGTCGGGGTGGCGCATTTGCACCCAAGCGTTGGCCTTGTAGCCGGCCTCTACCGGCTGGGTGGGCGTTCCGGGGGCAGGGAAGTGGGCCCCGATGACGAACGAGCCCAGGTCCTCGAAGAGGGCGCGCTGTCCCTCGGTGCCGACGATGGTCCCGTCGCGGTCCGGGCGGAGTGCGATCAATCCCGCAGCGTAGCGGCGGCTGGGGAAGTCGCGCGGCGGCAGTCCGCAGATGGCGCGGGCCCACTCCGCGTAGAGGTCCATCTCGTTCGCGGCGCAGTAGAGGTCCCAGGCCCCGACGCCCGGCGGACGACACGCGATCTCGGAGAACATCAGACCCTTGGGGGTGATGAACCACTCCATGTGGGTCGGAGCGGTGCGGATGCCGAGGACCTCGATGACGCGGCGGCCCAGGCGCCTCAGTTCGGCGTAGCCGGGGGCATCGATGCGGTTGGTGGCGACGAACTGGGGGGAGATCCAGCGGGTCCGCATGGCGTGGAGGACGTTCGGGTAGTAGTGGGTGACGAACTCGTGCACCACGCGTCCCTCGACGGTGATGGTGTCGTAGAAGCCCTCGTGCCCGGAGATGAACTCTTCGATGGCGTAGGGGACCTCGCCCGAGGACAGGCCGGTCTCCGCCAGCGCGCGCTCGAGGTCGGCCTCCGACTCGATCTTGTAGGCGCCTTGGGCGCCGGCGCCGTCGCGGGGCTTGAGGATGACCGGGTAGCCGACCTCAGCCACGAAGGCGCGCACTTCCGCGGCGTTCGAGACCCCCCCCGAGCGGGCGCAGGGGATTCCGGCCTCGCGCAGGACCTGCTTCATGAGCGGCTTGTCCCGGCACTTGAGGGTGGTGTCGACGCTCGTCCCGGGGATCCGGCAGTGCTCGCGCGCCTCGGCCGCCGTGCGCATGTGGGCCTCGACGGTGGCCTCCATGCGGTCGATCCAGCCCCGTCGCTGGAGCCGCCGGGTGGCCTGCACCATGAGCCGCAGGTCGCACACCGTGGGGACCTGCTCGTACCAGGTGAGCCATTCTTTCAGCTGCCCGTCGAGGGCGTGGTAGGGGCGCTCGCCGATGGCGCTCACGGTGGCGCCCACGCTCTTCAGGGCGCGCACGAATTCGCGCTGGTTCGTGGGAAAGGCGGGCTCGACCATGATGACGTGCACGGACCCACTCCTGGCTGGGGAGGCGGGGAGGTTCGCATGCCGGGCGCCGGCAGGCCAGCGGCATCGAGGGCGCGGGGGAGGGCGCCCTGCGCCCCCGGAAAGGCGGCCGCGAGGCTGGTGCGCGGCCCCTCCTGCCGATAGCTTGAGCGCCTGTTCGCCCCTCCCCGAGCCCGCCCGAGCTCTCCTCCATGACCCGCGTCGCCTTCGTGGTCCCCTACGCGCTCCCCACCTCGCTGCGCTTCCTGCGCGCCGCCATCGCCCTGCCGGGGGTGCAGGTGGGCGTCGTCGCGGCCGAGCCCCTCGAGCGCTTGGGGGAGGGCCTCGCCCGGCGGGTGAGCGGTCACTGGCGGGTGGAGGATCCCTTCGATCCGGGGCAGCTCGTCGACGCCGTTCGCGGACTCGAACGGCAGATGGGCGCTCCCACGCGCCTGCTCGGCGTGCTCGAACAGCTCCAGCTCCCGCTGGCCTTGGCGCGCCGCGAACTCGGACTCCCCGGGCTCGGGCCCGAGGCCGCGCGGCGCTTCCGCGACAAGGCGCTGATGAAGGACGCCCTGCGGGCGGCCGGCGTCCCCTGCGCGCGGCACTGCCTCGCACGCAGTCCCGCCGAAGTACGCGCCTTCGTGGATGAGGTCGGCTATCCGGTCATTCTCAAGCCCCGCGCCGGCGCCGGCGCCCAGGGCACGCATCGCCTGGAAGGCCCGGGCGATCTGGCCGTGGCCCTTGCGGCCTTTCGTCCCGGTCGCGACTCCCCGCTGATGCTCGAGGAATTCGTGTGCGGCGAGGAGCGCTCCTTCGATTCGGTGTGCGTGAACGGGGAGCTGCTGTGGTGGAGCGTCTCCCACTACCACCCCTCTCCCCTGGAGGTGTTGCGCAACGACTGGATCCAGTGGGCCGTCGTCCTCCCGCGACGCCTCGATGGCGGAGCCCACCACGCCATCCGCGAGGCCGGCGCCCGCGCGCTGAAGGCCTTGGGCCTGGGGACGGGAATGAGCCATCTGGAGTGGTTCGAGCGCCCCAGCGGCGGGGTGGCCGTTTCCGAAGTCGCGGCGCGGCCGCCGGGCGCGCAGATCACGACGCTCATGAGCTACGCCTGCGACGCGGACCTCTACGCCGCCTGGGCCCGGTTGATGGTCGAGGAGCGCTTCGATCCTCCGCAACGCCACTACGCGGCGGGCGCCGTCTACCTGCGGGGGCAGGGGAGCGGGGACCGGGTGGCCGGGATCCGGGGACTCGAGCGCGCTCAGGCCGAGGTCGGGGAGCTCGTGGTGGAAGCGCGCCTGCCGCGCCCGGGGCAGCGGCGCGTGGGCGGCTACGAGGGCGACGGCTACGTCATCGTCCGGCATCCGAGCACGGAGGCCGTCGAAGAGGCCATACGAACCATTCACCGCCGGGTGCGCGTGGAGCTGCAATGACCCCGACCGTGCTCTTCCTGAACCCCGCCTTCCCGGCCGAAATGCCGCGCTTCGCCTGCGCCCTGGCTGAGGTTGGCGCCCGCGTCGTCGGGGTCGGGGAGACCCCTCGCGAGGCCTTGCCGGAGGCGGTGCAGAGGTCGCTGAGCAACTACCTGCGGGTCCCGTCCCTCTTCGACGAGGACGCGGTGGTGCGCGACGTCGCGCGCGAGGTGCGGTCCGCGGGGGTGCGGGTCGATCGGGTGGAGACCCTCTGGGAGCCGCTGGTCCTCCTCGCCGCGCGGCTGCGCGAGGCCCTCGACGTTCCCGGCCTTCGACCGACGCAGGCGTTGCCCTTTCGCGACAAGGAGCGCATGAAGCAGGCGCTCGACGCGGCGGGCGTGCGCACCCCGCACCACGCCCGGGCCCGCACGGCCGGGGAGGTGTGGGAGGCGGCGGAGCGCATCGGATTCCCGCTGATGGTGAAGCCCATCGCGGGCGCTGGTTCGGCGGACACGCACCGGGTGGACGACCGAGGCGAGCTCGAACGGGTCATCGAGGCCACCCGGCACGTCCCCGAATTGAGCGTGGAGGAGTTCGTCGAGGGCCGCGAATTCACCTTCGACACCATCTGCGCCGAGGGGCGCCCCCTGTTCTACAACGTGGCCTGGTACCGTCCGCGCCCCCTGGTGGCGAGGACCGTGCACTGGATCAGTCCGCAGGTGGTCGCCTTGCGGCATCCGGATCAGCCCGAACTGGCCGGCGGTGTGCGAATGGGCCTTCGCGTGCTCGAAGCCCTCGGCTTCGAGTCGGGCTTCACCCACATGGAGTGGTACCTCAAGGACGACGGCGAAGTCGTGTTCGGAGAGATCGGCGCACGGGTGGGCGGAGCACGGCTCATCGACCAAATGAACTACAGCTGCGACGCCGACCTCTACCGGGGTTGGGCCGAAGCGGTGTGTCGGGGTCGCCTTGGCCAGCGCATCGAACGCCGCCACAACGTGGCGATCGTCTTCAAGCGCGCGAGCGGCCAGGGCCGGATCCGTCGCATCGCGGGCCTCGGTTCCTACATGGCGCGGTTCGGCTCCCACGTGGCGGCCTTGGACCTGCTGCCGGTCGGGGCTCCGCGTCGCGACTGGAAGCAGACCTTGGTGTCCGACGGCTACGCCATCGTCCGGCATCCGGACCTGAACGCCTGCCTGCACATGGCCGATCGCTTCGGGACGGACGTG
>RFHU01000267.1 GCA_003695705.1 Planctomycetota bacterium | reverse complement strand
CCTTCGGGCCGCCGCCGGGAGGCGGGGGACCGGGAGGCGGGGGAGGCCAGGACCCGTTCGGAGGGAACCCCTTCGCCGCTCCCACCGCGCCCGCGGCCCCAGCGCCGCCACCGCCTGCACGTCCCCTGGGAGGCGACGCTTCGCCGGCCGCCAGCGCTCCTCCGGCGCCGCCGCCGCCGGCCGGCGAAGGGAGCGGCGGTTTGGTGCTCGGGGGGCTGGAGCTGGGGGACAGCGCCCCGGTGGCGGCCCCCCCCAGTCCGCCCCGGAGCCGGGGCGCTCCCCTGGACCTCGACCTCACGGGGGCCTGGGGCCGTGCTTGGCGCCAGGCGGAACTGCCGGCCAGTGAGGCGACCCGCAGCGACGAGGAGCGCGCGGCGATCATGCGTCGATACGGCATTGCCAGCAAGCCCGAACTCGCGCGATTGGTCAAGAAGGCGCGCGCGCTGTGAGGCGCGCGAGGTCTTCGCAAGGCGCGCGCGAAAGCGAGGAACCATGCCCAGCCTCGAGATCCTGAGCGGAAAGCACGCCGGGCAGGTGTTCTCCTTTGCGGGAGACGCCAAGATCGGCAAGGACGACAGCTGCACGATCCAACTGACCGATCCCGGAGTGT
Source organism: Planctomycetota bacterium (assembly GCA_003695705.1). GTDB lineage: Bacteria > Planctomycetota > J058 > J058 > J058 > J058. The sequence continues at coordinate 6,325 of RFHU01000267.1, read as the reverse complement.
CCCGTTTCCACGCGCAGGTGCGCGTGTCGGGAGGAACCGTGCAGATCGAGGACCTCGGCTCCTCCAACGGGACCTACGTCAACTTCAAGAAGAGGGCCAAGGGAGATCCCGCGACCCTGAACGACAAGGACATCGTCTTCTTCGGTCGCACCGTCTCCAAGTTCTGGGCCACGGCGCCCGAAGGCGGGCGCGGGGGAGTGCCCGTGGAACTCTTGCGCGAGACGGTGCCGATCAAGGGGCTTACCTGCCCCAAGTGCCAGCAGGACATCGAAGTCGAACTGGCGGCGGCGGTCCGCGAAGCCGAGCGCGTGGAGATCGTGCGGCGCCTCGGGCTGCACGAAACGGACGTTCCCACCCTCCAGCGCCTGCTGCAACTCGCCGGCCAATAGGCAGGCGTTGCCGGTCGGTGCTGCGTCGCGCCGCAGGGAGTGCGCGACGCAACGCCGGCGCTGCGCGTACACCGAGCGACCCCGACCGCGCGAGGCGATCGGGGTCGTCGGGGAAGGGGGGCGCCGACGCCTCCCTTCGCGCCCTGCGGTGGGGCGTTAGTTGACGTTCTCGGGGACGTCGGCGCCGCCGAGGGGCGTGCCGTCGCCGCCGTAGCCCGCGCGGGCCTTCGGGTGCAGGAAGCCGCCGAACTCGAACAGGCGCCCGAAGGGCGTTTCGATGCCCGGGTTGCCGAAGATGATCGAGCCGTGGCCTTCGCCTACGTAGCCGCCGCCCATGACGCGGCCGTCCTCGATCAAGTAGCAAATGTTGTGAAAGCGGTCGTCGGCGAACAGGTAGCCCAAGAGGGTGTTGCCGCCGCCGATCCGGTACTCGTAGAGGTACTTGTCGACTTCGCCCCGCTCCCCGGTGGTGGGGTTGTAGTAGGGGGTGCCCAGGTAAACGATGTTGTCGGGCGCGCCGTGCTTCATGATCACCTCACCCTCGGAGGCTCCGGGGGCGAGGGTCTCGGTGACGTCGCAGCCGTACTTCGTGCTGGAAATGCAGCCGCTGCTGACGCTGGACGCGAGGCCGAGGGCGACGACGAATCCACTGAGGACGATGAGCTTCTTCATGGTGTCTTGCCTCCCGTCGCCTTAGTTGCCGAACTCGCGGGCGTTCTGGCCCATCATGCCGCCGCCGCGCCGGCCCTGCTGGCCGTAGCTGCCGGACCACCCGTAGTCGCCGCCGTAGCCCGCGCGCACGCGGTTGTGCATGGCGCCGTCGAGGGCCATGAGGATCGTCTCGCCGTGGCCTTCGGGAACGTAGCCGCCGTTGACGACCTTGCCGTTCTCCACGAGGTAGGCAATGTTGCTGAAGGCGTCGTTCTGGAACAGGGTGCTGAGGATCTTGTGGCCCTCCGCAATGCGGTAGACCACGAGGTACTTGTTCCAGTGCTTGATGTTCGGGCCGATCGGATTGCCGATCTCGATGATCTGGTCCGGGCAGCCGTGGTAGGTGTAGATCTCGCCTTCGGAGCTGCCGGCGGCGACGACGGTTTGGGTTTCGCACCCGTACGTGTGATCGGAAATGCACCCGACGGCGGTCGCAGACACAGCGGCCATGACTCCGGCGAGCACGCAAAGCTTCTTCAACATCCTGCCCCCTTTTGGGAAAGCCTTCCGTGTCCCCCCACCAACAACGCCGTCAGTGGGTCCACAAGGGCGGAGAATGGAACATATCGGCGGATGCGTTGTCAACCCCGCTCCGCCGTGCCGTCGCCGCGAGGGCCCGGGTCGAGGCAGACTGCGCTCGGTCTTCCGCTCCGATGGGCGGGCGGCCTTGCCGTGGGCTCGTTCCCTTGCGCAAATCGGGCCTTCATGACCCGCGCCGAAGAGCTGGAGTTGGTTCGCCGCTGCGCCGAGGGGGACGAGGACGCGTGGGCCGACTTCCTCGCCGCCTACGGCGCCTTTCTCGACTACGTGGTCCGACGGGCCCTCGTCTCCGCGCGGGGCGGTCGCCTGCCGTCGGCCCACGACGTTGCGGAACTCCGCGGCGAGGTCGTGGCGTGGCTCCTCGAGGGGGACGGACGCGTGCTGCGCACCTTTCGCGGGGAGAGCAAGCTCACCAGCTGGCTGGGGGTCGTGGTGGGTCGCCGGGCGCGTCGCCTGGCGCGCCGTGGCCAGGGCCTCGAACGGCGCATGGTGTCCCTCGACGCCCTCTCCGCGGAAGCCGCGACCCACCTTGCTTGCGCCGGTCCCGACGGAGGCGGTGGCGAGCGCGAGGCGGCCCTCCGCAAGCTGGCCGACGCCGTCGAGGCCTTGGGGGAGCGGGACCGCTACCTGATCCGGGCCGCGTTCTTCGAGCGCCGCAGCTACGCCGAGATGGCCGAGGCCGTGGGGGTGCGCACCGACAGCGTTGGGCAGCTGCTCTATCGGGCCAAGTCCAGGCTGAAAAAGCGCTTGGGGGGCGAGGAATTCCTGCGCAGCCTGTCCGGCCTCCTGGTCGGGGGCCTCACATGGCTCCTGAAGGGATGAACTCGCGATGAATTGTCCTGGGCACGACCGCTGGCAGCGCTTTCTGGGCGGCGACCTGGAGGAGGAGGCCGCGCGTGCTGTGGAGGAGCACCTGCGGGCTTGCTCCGAGTGCCGTCGCCGGGCGCGCTTCGAGCGGCGCCTCGCGGAGTCGCTGGCGCGGCTGGCGTGTCCCGACGCCGAACTGCTCGCGCGCTTCATTGACGACGCGCTTCCTCCCGAGGCCCTCGAGCGGGTGGCAGGCCACGTGCTTGAGTGCGGGGAATGCCGCGAGGTGGTGGCCTGGACGCGCGAGGCGCAGGCGAAGGCCGAGAAGGAACCGGGCCGGCGCGCCGTCCGTCCTCGCGGGCGGAGTCGGACCCGCGCCCCGTCGCGCACCGGCCCGTGGGTCCCCGCCGGGCTGGTGGCGGCCGCGGCCGCATTGCTCCTCTGTGGCCTCTTCCTGGCGGTTTCGCGCTCGGTTCAGCGCAGCGAGCTCGCCCGAGGCCCCGACCGCGGAGGGCCTGCGGCTGCCCGTTCCGCCGGCGGCCCGGGCGATCCCGCCGGGCCGGCGCCCCGGCGCGCCGAGGGCGCCGGTTCCTCCGCGGGAAGGACGGGCGGTCCGCAGGCGTCCGTCGGAGAGGGGCCGTCCGGCCCGGAGGCCGAGTCCACCGGCGAAGGCCCTCGCGGCGCTCGGGAGCCTCGGCGCCCGGCGTTGCCTGCGGGTACGCCGAGCCCGTCTCCGTCGCCCGCTCCGGCGGGGTTGCCACCGACCGCCGAGCCGGAGCGGGTGCACGCCCACCGGTCGGACGCGTTGCTCGTTGCCTGCGCCGGCGAGGGGCTCGAGCTCGTGGGGCCGAACGGGCGCGAGGCATTGACCGGCCTGCGTCGTTTGAAGGCGGGAAGCCGCGTCGTGTCGCGTCGCCGGGGTGCGAGCCTCCGTGCCGGAGGGGCGCGCTGGGTCCTCGGCCAGGCCGAGCTTCGGCTCGACCGCGCGAGCGAGGGAGCAGGGTTGGCTCCCGCGCTCCTTTCGGGCGAGGCGCTCGCCCTCGCGGGGGAGGGCGGCGCCAAGGGGAGGCTTGGCGCCGGGCGCCTGCACGCGGCTCCTGGCGCGGAGGTGCTCCTCGCCGCCGAGCGGAGCGGTTTCCTTTGTTGCGTGGTGCGGGGCCGGGCGGAACTGCTGCTTCCGGGCCAGGCGCCGCTGCGCCTGGGCGCCGGAGAGGGAGCGCGCCTGCGCGGGGAGTCGGTGCGGGCCTTGGTCGGCGCCGCGGGACGCTCCCTGGAGCGGGCGCGGCGCCTCGCCCGTGCGGGCGAGGAGGTCTTGGCGGTTCCGGTTCCCTGGGGGGTCCTCGCGGCGCGAGGTTTGGGCGCCGCCGCGCGCGCGGGCGAGGCGCCGGCGTCGGTCGAAGCCGAGCTCGCCGCCGCGGTCCTCAGCGCAGACCCCGTCCTCGCGGCGGTCCCTGCGGCGAGCAGCGAAGCTTTGGGCGCGCTCGCGTCTGCGTCCGCCGTCCTCGAAGGGACGGAGCCCGAAGAGCTCCTCCGCCGGGGCTGGGCGGACGAGGTCCTCTTGGCCTGCCTTGCGCGCGGGCGGCACCGGGGGAGCCCTGGCGAGCGCGCGCGGGCCAAGGCCCTGGCGCGCGCCCTGGCTGGGCTGCCGGCCGCCGACCTGGCAAAGGACACGCGGCTTCTTTTGGCTCTGCGGGCCGCGGTTCGCGCCCGGCTCGTGCGGGCGCGCGACGTTCCGTGGCGGGGGGTTCGCGCGGCCCTCACTTCGGCGGGCACGGCGGCGGAGCTCGCGCGCGCCCTGCTTGCGGGGCGGCGGGTGGAGCGCGACGCTGCCCGGAACTTGCTCGAGCGGGCGCTGGCCGCCCAGGCCCCTTCGGCCGAGGACCTGTGGCACGCGGACCTCGTTGCGGTGCTCTCGGGTGCCCAGACCGCCGTTCTCCGGGCCCGCCTCGCGCGCTTGGCCTTGGAGGCTCCGCCGGGGCCCGAGCTCGCGCTGTTGGCCGCGCAGGCGACGGCTCGCTGGCTGGGCGAGCCCGTGCTTTCCGAGGTGCCCAGCGTGGTCGCCGCGCCGCTGCCCGGCGGAGGCGGCTACGCGGTGACCTTTCGGGTGCGCCCGCGCGCGCGGGCGCGCGCAGTCTGGCTTTGCGGGAGCTGGGACGGCTGGCGGGAAGGCGCCTGGCCCATGCGTCGGGAGGCCGACGGGAGTTGGTCGGCTCGCCTGGAGCTTCCGGCGGGGCGTCACGAATACAAGCTTCGTCTCGGCGACGGGAACTGGGAGCCGGACCCGGCGAATCCGTTGGTGACCGACGACGAGCATGGGGGCGTGAACTCGGTGCTGCCCCTGGAGTGAAGAGGGCCACGGCGCGCGCCCGTCGCCCGCGCGCGCGGGCGCGCGCCGGGGTCAATCCCGCAGGCCGAGCAGCCGCAACAGGTCGAGGGCCACGCGGCCCGTGGCGCCCCAGATCACCTCGTCCTCCCATTCGAAGTAGGGGACCTGGAAGAGTCGTCCGCCGAAGCGGCGGGGGACCGTGCGGAAGGGGGTGCGCGCGGGGTCCGCCAGGGCGGGGAGAGGCACTTCGAAAGCACGCGCGACCTCCCCGGGATCGGGCCGCAACTCGGTGTCGGGGGGGATCAGCCCCACCCAGGGCGTCATGCAGAAGCCGGTGACGAGCACCGGCGCGTCCGGAAGCGCGCCGAGCACCTGCACGCTCTGCGCGGGGATTCCGAGTTCCTCTTCGGCCTCCCGCAAGGCCGCCTGCCGGGTGTCTTCGCCGGGCCGGAGCCCGCCTCCCGGAAAGCTGACTTGCCCGCCTTGTCGCAAGTGCTCCGCACGACGGGTGAACACCGTGTGGGGCTCGGCCCCGCGCCAGAAGAGCGGGACGAGCACCCCCGCCGGTCGCAGGCCGAGGCGCAGCCGCGATCGCGGGAGCCGGGCCAGGCGTCGACGCAAGGCGTCGGCCGACGTCTCCGGCGCGGGGTCCGGCCTCAGACCTCCCACCAGTACGCCTCGCCCCTCGCCTCGACGAGGCGGCGCAGCCAGCTGCCGAAATTCTCCGCGATGCGGCGCTCGACTTTGCCCGCGTACCACCAGAGGAGGGGGTATTCTTGGCCGCGACCGGTCTTGGAGACGTCGAAGACCAAGTAGTCCCCGCAGCCGAGGTCCACGACCGGCAGGTGGGGATAGCGAATCCAGCCTTCGAGTGGTCCTTTGACCTCCTCGAGCAGCCGGTCGACGGGCAGGACGCGGTAGGCGCCGGCCTCGTGGACGTAGAGCAGGCCTCCGTTCCACTCGAGGACGAAGTCGTGGTAGGAGGGGGGGAGCGGGGTCCGAAGGTGCTGTTCGACCGCCGCGATCGTCTCGGGGCTGGCGCCGGGGTTCATTTCGTGGCGCAGGCGTCCGTTCTGGAGCCGCCAGGTCGCGTGCGGGTCGAGGAGTTCGTCCTCGGGGCGCTGCAACTCGGTGCGGAAGCTGGCGAAGGGGTCTCGCCCGCAGCGGCGGAGCTCGGCGGGGGGTTGGGCGTCGAAGTCGAGGTCGGCAAGGCGCTGCATGCGCCCCGCCTCGGCGACGCGCTCCATGGTCTCGCCCGCGTAGATCTGTTCGAGGGTCTTCTCGGACGAGATGGCGTGTACGCTCTCGCGGGCCTTTCGCGCCATGCGCGCGGAGGTTCCGGCGGGGACCGGCGCCGCTCGGCGTCTTGGGGCCTGCGCGCCGGGGCGGGAGGAGGCGCTCGCCCCGGTGCGCTTCGTGCTCGGCTTCCGGTCGGGGGGGCGCCCCTCGGCCTTCTTGGGGGTGGCTTTCTTGGCGCCGGCTTTCTTGGGGGTGGCTTTCTTGGCGCCGGCCTTCTTGGGGGTGGCTTTCTTGGCGCCGGCCTTCTTGGGGG
>RFHU01000266.1 GCA_003695705.1 Planctomycetota bacterium | reverse complement strand
GGGGGCGAAGTGGGAACTCCTTCTGCCTGCGCCGGCAAGGGTCCGTTACCTCCGGATTGCTGCCTCGGGGCCCGGTTGCCTCGCCCTTCGCGAAGTCCGCGTGTTCTCGGACTGACCGCGCGGCGGGCGCGGCGGTGCCGTCCGATCTGGCGGTGCGACGGCGGGACGCTTCGCGCAGGCGCCGACGGCGAGCGGGGGAGGAGCGCCTTCGCTGTGACGAAAAAGCGCCCGCGCCCCTCGCGGGCGCGGGCGCTCTCGCGGATAGCGGCAACTGGACTCGAACCAGTGACCTAAGGCTTATGAAGCCTTCGCTCTAACCGACTGAGCTATGCCGCCAGTGTCCGCGATCTTAGCGAGCCGGCGGGCGCGGTCAACGGTCGGTCTCGAGCGCTGGGGGGAGGCGAAGGAGGGGGGAAGGGGTCGCCGCGGGCGGTCTCGGGTCGGCCCCCGCGGCATCGGGACGCGCCGCGTGGGGCGCCTGTGCAGGCCCTTCGAGGGGGCCTGCGCAGGGCCGGCGCACGGGGATCCGGATCGTCTCGAATTGCGGGGCGGGATCGGCTGGGACGAGCGCCCTTCGCCCGCTACCCTCGGTTCTATGGGGAAGAGCAAGAGCGCGGACCGCGTCTTGGGGGCGTTGATTCGCAAGCACGGGTGGTTGCCCGAGCAGAGCCTCGCGGGGGCCCAGGCCGCTGCGGATCGGAAGGGGGTGCCGCTCAAGACGGTGCTCCTGGGGTCGCGGGCACTCAGCCCGCGGCGCTGCGAGGAGCTCATGCTCATGCTCGCCGCCCAGGGGCGAGCGTGTTCGGCCTGCGGGGCGACGACCTTCCTCCTCCCGGACGAGAGCGAGGAGACCGTGCGCTGCGAGGTGTGCTCGGGAGCCCTCGAACCGGCGCGGGGCGGTCCTCGCGGTCCCAACGGCTCGCGGGAGACCCCGGGGGACGGCGCGAAGCCGCGCTCGCCAGCGCGCGAGGGCGCGCGCCGTCCTCTGCCCCGGCGACCTGCCGCGCGGGGAGGCGTACGGCCTCCCGGGGCTCGTCCGGCCCGGGCCCCGGGCCGGACGAGCGCACCTGCCAAGGTTCCTGCGGGGAGGCCACGCCGGGGGGCCGCGAAAGCGAGCACCGCTCGGGGCCCTGGGGACGGCGCGGCCCTGCGCGCCCTCGAGGAGCGGGTCGTCGCCCTCGAGCGCATCCTCGACGGAAAGGCCCTCGCCGAGCGAGTGCAGGCGGCGGTCGAGCGCAGCCTCGACCTCGACGCCCTCGCCGAGGAGTTGACGGCGCGGGTCGAGCGGGAAGGCCCGCGGGAGCTCGGGGCCTCGCGCAAGGAGGTCGAGTCCGTCGCCTTGGCCGTGGTGGAATCGCGCCTGGCCCAGGAGGACTTGGGCGGTTTGCGGGAGCGCGCGAGCGAGGAGGCCGCCGCGGTGGCCACCGAGCGCGCTCTCGAAGCGCTGAACCTCGAAGCCCTGGGCGCCCGCGTGGCCGAACTCGCCGGCGCCGAGGCCAGCGAGCGCGCCTTCCAAGAGCTGCGCGCTCGGATCGATCTCGACGCACTGGCGGGCGAGCTGTCGGGGACCGCGGGGCAGCGCGCCTTGGACGCGCTCATGGAGGGCCTCGACCTCGATGCCTTGGCAGCTGCCGTCGAGCGACGGATCGCCGACGAGGCCGCGACCTTGGCTCGCGAAGAGCTCGCCGGACAGATCGACCTCGCCGCCTTGGTGGACTCGGTGCGGACCGCGGCCGAGACCGGCGCAATCGAGGCCCAGCGCGTGGCGCTGTCCGCGGCGATCGATCCCGAAGCGCTGGCCGCCGACGTGCGGGCTCGCGCCAGCGAGGAGGCCTACGCCGCGCTGCAGGAACGCTTGGGCTCCGAGGAACTGCGCGCCGACGCGGAGCGCGCCCTGCTCGAGCGCGTTGTCGACGCCCTACGCGCCACCGTGGCGGAGCGCCTCGACCTCGACGCGTTGGCCGACGCAGCGGCCGAGCAAACTCGTGAACGTGCGGTCGCGGCCGTGGCCGACGGCCTCGACGTGGAGGCCCTGCGTCGACGTGTGGACGAGGAGGCGCTCGCGCGCGGGGTCCAGGCGGCGGTGGACGAACTCGTCTCAGCGGAGGGCCTTGGCGAGCTGCGAGACCGCGTCCTCTCCCGAGCGGCTGCGCGTTTGGTGGAGGCGGCAGCGGAGGGCTTGGACGCGGGGGCGCTCGCGGCCGAAGTCCGCGAGCGGGCCGGGGAGCGGGCGCTCGAAGCGACCCTCGCGGAACTCAGGGCGCAGGTCGACGCCGAGGCGCTGCGTGCGCGCGTGGAGGAGGACGTCGCGTCCGGCGCGGTCGCCCAGGCGCGGGAGCGCGTGGAGGGAGGCTTGGACCTCGGCGGGCTGCAAGCGCGGGTGGCCGCCGCCGTTGCGCAGGAAGGGACCGAGCGCGCCCTTCGGCGCCTGGAAGAAGCGCTCGACACCGAGGCGCTGCGGGCCGAGGTGCACGACCGCGCGGTCCTGGGCGCGGTGGAGGAGGTCGGCCAGCGACTCGACCTCGCAGGAATTGCCGAGGCCACGGCGGCAGCGGTGGGCGAGAAGGCGTTGGAGAAGGCCTACCCCGTGGTCCGCGAGGGGCTGGATCCAGACGCCTTGCGCGCGGAACTCGTCGCGCAAATCACCGAGCGGCTTGGCCGCGAGGCCGAGGCCGAGGTGCAAGGACGCCTCGACGCCGAGGACCTTGCGGGGGAAGTCGCGGAGGAAGTCCGCGTTCGCCTCCAGGCGAGCCTCCGCGAGGCGGCCGAGCAGCGTCTTGACGCCGGCGCCCTCGCCGAAGCGGTCGGCGGGGCCGTGCGGGAGGACCTGCTCGCCGAGGCCCGCGAGCGACTGCTCGCGGGCGTCGACCTCGACGCCTTGGCGGCGCGCGCTGCGAGCGAGGCCGTCGAGGGCGTGGTTGCGGGGTTGCGCGAGGGACTCGACGCGGAGGTCCTCGCCGCCGACGTTCGCGTGCAGGCCCTCGAGCAAGGCGCGGCGTCGTTGAAGGCGGCCGCGCTCGAGCGCACGCCGGTCGAAACGGTGACCGCGGCGGCGCGGGAGGAGGCTGTGGCGCGGGCGGTGGCGGCGCTGGGCGAGGCCTTCGACGCGGGAGGCGAGGCGGAGGCGGTGCGGACGCGGGCGCTGGCGCAAGCGGTGGAGGCCGCGGCGGCAGCGGTGGGGGAGGCTCTGGACGAGGAGGGGCTCCGAGACGCGGTGACCGCGGCGGCGCGGGAGGAGGCCGTGGCGCAGGCGGTGGCGGCGTTGGGGGCAGGGATCGACTCCTCGGCCCTGAGGGAGGAGGTCCGCGAGCGCGCCAGCGCCCGCGCCGTGGAGGAGGCGCTGGCGCAGGTCGACCTCGACGCCCTGTCGGAGGCAGTCGCGGAGCGCTGCGCCGAGGGTGCCGCGCGGGGGGTCTCCGAGGCGCTCGACGCGGGCGCCCTCGCGGCTGAGGTGGCGGACCGCGCCCGCCGAGACGCCCTGGACGACCTTTCGCGGCGAATCGATCGCGAGCGCCTGGAGGAAGAAGTCGCGGCCGCGGTGCTGCGCGAGGGCAGAGAGGCTACCCTGGCCGCGGTACGCGGCTCCCTCGATCCGGCGGCCCTCGCCGAAGAGGTCGCGCGGGACGTGAGGACGGACGCGGTCCGCGAGCACGCCGAGGAGGTGCGCGCGGGCCTCGACGTCGCTGCCACCCGCGAGGAGGTCGCCGCCGGAGTCCGCGAGCAGCTCCTTGGCGAGCTGACCGCTCGCCTCGACGCCGAAGTCCTGTCCGCGCGCGCGGAGGAGAAGGCGCTCGAGCGGGCCACGGCGGACGCCGCCGCGCGGGCGACGGAGCGGATCGACGCAGGGGCCTTGGCCGACCGCGTTCGAGACCGAGCGCAGACCGAGAGCGTCGCGGCCTTGGTCGGTGCGGTCGACGCCGCTACGCTGGCCGAGGACGTCCGCGCGAGGGTGTGCGCCGGCGGCGAGGAGGAGCTCCTGGCCGGCGTGCGCGACGCCATCGACCTCGAGGCGGTGGCGCGTGCGGTGGACGGGGCGGTGCGGGAAGCCGCCGTGCGCAACCTGCAAAAGTCCGTCGACGGTGCGCTCGACGCGCAGGCCCTGGCCGAAGACGTCGCGCGCCAGGCGAGCGAGGCGGCGCGCGAGCGCATTGGCGCGGCGCTGCAGGAAGCTCTGGACGCGGGGGCGATCGCGGTGGAGGTGCGAGAGCGCGTGCGCGAGGAGGCCATCGAGCGCGTGCGAGCTGCGGTCGGCGCAGAGCCGTTGGCCGAGCGGGTGACGGCGGAGGTCGCGGAGGGCGCCCGCGAAGAGCTGCTCGTGCGCGTGCGCGAGCGCCTCGAGCCCGACCGCCTCGCCGACGAAGCGTCTGCGGCGGCACGGGAGGCCGCGACCGCCGAGCTCAGCGAGCGCGCGCGCTCGGCGGTGGACCTCGACGCCCTCGTTGCGGCGGTGAGCGAGGGCGCGGCGACGGCGGCGCGCGCCGCGCTCGGGGAGCGGATCGACCTCGATCGGCTTCGCGCCCAAGTCGAGGAGACCACGAAGCAAGACAGCGTCGCGGCCTTGCGCGCGGAGGTCGAGGCCCGGGTGGATCGCACGGCCTTGGAGGCCGACACGGTCGCCGCCACCCGGCGGGCGGTGGAGGCCTCGATCGATGCCCAGGTGCTCGCCGGAACGGTTCGCGCGCGGGTCGAGGAGGAGGCCACGACGGCGCTCGGCCAGCGGGCCCTGTCCGCTGTGGACGCCTCGGCACTCGCAGAGGAGGTGCGCGAGGCGGCGGCCGCGCGCGCCGCCGAGGCCGCCGTCGCGGCGGTGGCGCCGGAGGCACTTGCGAAGTCCGTCGCTGCGGAAGTCGAGCGCGAGCTGCTGCGAAGTACCCAGCGCGAGGTCCTGGCGCGCATCGATCGCGACCATCTGCTGCGGGCGGTGAGCGAAGGAGTCGTCGAAGAGCTGCGGCGTCACACGGGCGAAGACGTCGCCGCAGGGATCGACCGCGACGCCCTCGGGCAGCGGGTGGTGGAGGCGGCCGAGGCCTCGCTCCTCGCCGACCTGCGCGAGCGCCTCGACGCGAACGACCTCGCGGCGCGCGTGGACGCCGAGGTGACGGCGCAGAGCGCCGACAGCGTGCGCGCCGCGCTCGACCTGCCGGCGTTGGAGGAGCGCGTGCGCGCCGCGGCCGGCGAACGGGCGTTGGCCGACGCCGCGAGTGCGCTCGATCTCCCGGCCCTCGTGGAGGAGGTTGCGCGAGCGGTGAGCGAACGCGCACGGGCCGAGGCCGCGGAGCGCGCTTGCGCGGAAGCGACCCGGGCGGTCCGGGAGCGCATCGACGTGGCCGCGCTGAGCGAGGAGGTGCGCGAGAACGCGCGCGGTGAGGCAGAGGGTGCCCTGCGGAAGGAGGTCGACGCGGCCATCGACGCGCCGGAGCTGGTCCGGCGAGTGCGCGAGGCCGTGGAGGAGCGGGCGGTCGGAGCGTTGCAGGAGGCGGTGGAGTCAGCGCTGGACGCACGCGCCTTGACCCAGCGGGTGCACTCGAAGGTGGGCAAGGAAGCCCACGAAAAGACCCTCGGCGAGGTGCGCGAAGCGCTCGACGTCCAGCGCTTGAGCGAGTCCGTGGCCGCGCGCGTGCGGGACGCTGCGAGCGACGAGACCTTGGCTGCGGTCCGCGGCGCGGTCGACGCGAAGGCGCTGGCGGGCGAGGTCGTCCGCGCCGCCGCCGAGGCCGCGGAGGCCGCGCTCGTCGAGCGCACACTGGCCGCGGTCGATGGCGACGCGGTGGCGGCGGAGGTGCGCGGGCGCGCCGAGGAAGACGCCTTTGCGCAGGTACGCGAAGGCGTCGACGTGCCGGGCTTGGTCGCCCACGTGACCGGGCAGGCCAGCGAGCGCGCGCTGAACGAGGCGCGCGCCCTTGTGGACGTCGAGTCGGTCGTGGCCGAGGTGACCGAGCGGGCGCGCGAGCAGGCGCTGCGCGCGACCGCGGAGGCGATCGACCTACAGGCGCTGCGGGAGGAGGTGACGCGCCGGGCGAGCGACGACGCGGTGCTCGAGGTGGCCCCTCGCCTGGACCTCGAAGCGCTGGCCGAGCGGGTGCGCGAGGAGGTCGCTCGCGAGGTGCGGGGCGGCGTGGAGCAAGAGGCGCTGGCGGCAGAGGTTGCGCGCGGCGCCTTGGAGGCCGCGCGCGCCGCGGTGGACGCAGAGCAGATCGCGCGCGAAGTCACCGAGCGCGTGGATCGCGAGGTCGGCGACGAGGTCCTAGCGGGGGCGCGGGCGGCCGTCGACCCGGGCGAGGTCGCGGCGTCGGTCCGAGAGCAGGCGGCGAGCGAGACGCTCGCAGATGTCCTCGCGGGGATCGACGCCTCCGATTTGCGGGCGGACGTCGCCGCCGCCGCTCGGGCGGCGGCCCTCGAGGGAGTGGGGAGCCGCCTCGACGAGGAGGAGCTGGCCGCGGAGGTGCGACGCGAGGCCTTCGAGGGAGCGTTGCAGGGGACGCGAGAGCGGTTGGATCTCGAGCGGGTCGTCGCCGAGGTCCTCGAACGAACCACCGCGAACGCCTTGCGCGCTGCGGAGGCGGAGCTGGACGTGGGGGCCATAGCCCAGGAAGCGGCGCACCGAGCCGTCGAGCAAGGGCACGGCGAGCTCGCGTCGAGGTTGGACCTGGCGGCCCTGGGCGAGCAGGTGAGCGGGGAGCTGGCCGCGCAGGTTCGTGGTGGAGTCGACGTCGATCGCCTGGCGCGCGAGGTCGCCGAGGCCGTGCGCGACCGCTGCGCACGAGCGGTGGAGGAGTCCCTGGACGCGGCGTCCTTGGCAGAGGAAGTGGGCGCGCGCGTGGGCAGCGAGGCGGCAGCGGCGCTGCGGAAGGCGGCCGATGCGCGGCTCGACGCCGAGGAACTCGCGCGGCGGGTGCGGGAGCGCGTTGAGGAGGGCCTGGGCGCCGAAGTAGGCGACGCGGTGCGGAAGGCCCTGGACGCGAGGTCGGTCGCGGCGGCGGTCCGCGAGGCGGTGGAGCGCGCGAGGAGCGAGGAGCTGGGCCGGGCCGTGCGCGAACGCCTCGACCCCGAGGGGCTGACGGCGGAAGTGCATCGGCGCGTGGGGCGGGAGGCCCACGAGAGGCTGCTCGCCGAAGCCCTCGAACGCCTCGACTCCGGGCAAGTCGCGACGCAGGCCTCCGACGAGGCGCGGGAGGCTGCCCGAGAGCGGCTGCTCGCCGAAGTCCACGCGAGCCTCGACGTGGACGCGCTGGCGGAGCGGGTGCGCTCCGCCAGCGAAGAGGCCGCCCGCCGAACGACGGAGAGCGAGGCCCTCGCCCGGCTCGACGCCGAGGAAATTGCTCGGTTCGTCGGCGAGCGCTTGCGCACCGAGCTGCATGCGACCGTGGAAGCGCGAATGGATCCGGTGGCGCTCGCGGAGCGGGTTCGCGAGGCGGTCGGCGCGCGCGCTGAGGAGGAGCTCGGCCGCGCCCTGAGGGAGCGCCTCGACGCCGGCGTCTTGGCCGAGGCGGCGCGAGAACGGGCGGGGGCGCGGGCTGCGGACGAGCTGCTCGAGCGCGTGCGCGACGCAGTGAGCGTTCCGGCCGTCGTCGCGCACGTACAGGGGACGGCCGGCGAGCGGGCCTTGGCCGACGTGTTGGCGGAGCTCCGGGTGGAGCGGATCGTCGAGGAGGTGACCGCCGCGGTCTCCGCCCAGGCACGGGAGGAGGCGGGCACTCGAATCGAGCTCGCAGGCTTGGTCGAGGAGGCGAGCCGGCGCGCGCTGGAGGGCTTGCTCGACGACCTGCGGCCTCGCTTCGACCCCGTCGGCATGGCCGAGGGGGTGGCGCAGCGTGCCGCTGCGCAGGTCGAGGAGGAGACGGTCGCGAGCCTGCGCGGCGAGCTCGACCGCGCTGCGCTCGTGCGGGACGTGGCCGAACAGGCGCGCGTGGGCGCCGTGGAAGAGACGCTGCGCGCGCTGCGGGAGCTCGTCGATACGGGAGCGCTGGCCGAGGAAGTGGAGCGCGTCGGCCGCGAGGAGGCGACGCACGCGACGCTGGAAGCCGCACAGGAGCACGTGGACGCGGTCGCGGTGGCGCGGGTGGCCAGCGAGAAGGCCGAGGAGGAGGTCCGCGCGCGGGTCTTCGACCAAGCGCTGGCGCGGCTGGATGCCGCGGCGCTCGGCGATCGGGTGCTCGCCGCGGTCGAGGAGGTGCTGCGGGCCGAGCACGCGGCGGCGGTGCGCGAGCGGCTCGCGCCGGACGAACTGGCGCGGCACGTGGAGGAGCAGGTGCATGGCGCCGCGCGCGAGGAGACCGCTCGCGCCGTCGCGAGCGCCCTCGACCCGCCCGGGATCGCGGCGCGCGTCTCCGAAGGCGTCTCTGCGAAGGCGGGGGAGGAGGTCTTGGGCGAGGTCCGCGCGCGGGTGGACGTGGATGCTCTCGCGGCCGAGGTGCGCGAGCGGGTGGGCGCCGACGTCGGAGCGGTCGGCCGGGAGCAGGTGGCCGAGCGGCTCGACCCGGCGGCCATTGCCGAGGACGTGCGTCGCGCGGTGGCGGCGCAGGCGAACGAACGCACCCTGGAGGCGGTGGATGCGCGCGTCGACGTGGGCGCGCTCGCCGAGGCGGTCCGCGGGGCGGCGGAGGACGAGGCCCGTCGCAGCACCCTCGAGGCGCTGCGCGCTCGCCTCGACGCTTCGAGCATCGCCGAGGCCGTGCGCCTGCACGTGGACGCGCGCGCCAAGGACGAGGTCTTGGACGCCGTGCGCAGCCTCGTGGACGCAGCCCTGCTCGCGAACGGGGTCCGGGAGCGTGTCGAGGCGAGTGCCGCCGAGCAAGTCGAGCGGGCGGTGATCGCGGCGCTCGACGAGGAGGTGTTGGCGGCGACGGTGGGCGAACGGGCTCAGGCCAACGGCCTGGCCGCCGTCGAGGGGCGGCTCGACGTCGAGGGGATCGCCGCGCGGATCGAGGAGCGGGTCTTCGAGCTGGGCGCCGAACGCAAGGGCGCGGAGGTCGCGGCGGGCGTCGACGCCGGCGCCCTCGCGGAGGCCGTAGCACGGGAAGTCGAGGCCGCGGCACGCGAGGAGAGCCTGCGCCAGGTGCGCGAGGGCGTGGATCTCCCCGGCCTCGCGCGGCACGTCAGCGAGCAGGCAGGGGAGCGTGCCCTCGTCGAGCTGCAGGCCGCGATCGACGTGTCGGCCTTGTCGGAGGAGGTCGCGCGCGCTGCGAGTGAGGAGTCCCGGCGCGAGGTCCTCGAAGCCACGGACGTGGAGGCGCTCGCCGCGCGCGTGCGCGAGGAGGCGGCGGACGAGGCGCTGCGCGAGGTGCGTGGGCGTATGGATGACGGGGCACTGGCGGAGACCGTGCAGGAACGGGTGCTCGCACGCGCTGGGGAGGAGGCCTTCGCGGGCGTGCGCGGCGCGGTGGACGAGGACGCTCTGCGCGCGCAGGTGCACGAGATCGTTTCCCGTCGCGCGGTCGAGACGGTGTTCGAGCGCGTGAGGGAATTGCTCGACGCCGGAAGCATCGGAGAAGAAGTCGCTGCGGAGGTGCGCGATCGCGCAGCCGAGGTGACCCTCGACGAAGTTCGCGCGGCGATCGAAGTCCAGGACCTGGCCGCCGACGTGGACCGCGGCGTTCGGGAAGAGGCCAGCGAGGAGCTCCGCCAGGTCGTCCGCGAGCGACTCGACGCCAGTGCCCTTGCGCAGACCTTGCGCTCCGACGTGCTGCGCGAGGTCGGGCGCGAGGTGCTGGAGGGCGTCCGCGGGGGCGTCGACGCGCAGGCGTTGGCGGGCGAGGTCGCGCGGCGCGTTGCGGAGGACGTGGGCGAGGAGGCGCAGAAGGCGGTGCGCGCGCGCCTGGACACGGACTCCCTGGTGCAGCGGATCCGCGCACACGTGGAGGACGAGGCCACCGAGCAGAGCGTCGAGGCAGTCCGCCAGCGCCTGGACCTTGCGGAGTTGTTGGGCGCGGTGCGGAGCGCCATCGAGGCCCGAGCCCTTGCGGAGGGACTCGAGGCTCTGCAGGAGCGGATCGACCTCGCAGGGTTGCTGGCGAGCATCGATGAGGCCGCGCGCGAGCAGGCGCTGGAACGGTTGCGCGGTGCGGTGGACGCGGAAGCCTTGGCCGAGCGGGCGAGCGAGCGCGGGATCAAGAAGCTGCTCGTGGAGTTGCGCCTCGAGGACTTGGCGGAGCGCGTGGCCGAGCAGGTGGTGGCGCGCAGCGCCGAGTCCTTTGCGAAGGCGGTGGAGGAGTCGCTGGACTTGGCGGCCTTGGTCGAGGCGGCGCGCGCGAGCGCGAGCGCCCAGGTCCAGCGCGAGATCGCCGAGCGCATGGACCTGTTCGCGCTCTCCGAGGAGGTGCTGGCGTCCGTGCGCGAGCGGGCCGGGGCGGACGCGCTCGAAGTCGTGGGCGGACGGCTCGACGCGGAGGGCATGGCCGAGCGGGTTGCCGAGGAAGTGCTGGCCGAGGCGCGAGATCGAGCGCTTGCCTCGCTGCGGCGTAAGCTCGACGTCGAGGGGCTGCGGCAGCGCGTCTACCGAGAGCTTCGCGAGCAGGCGGTGGCGGAGCTCGGAGAACGCCTGGCGCGGGACGAGGTCGTGGCGGCCGTCAACGAGACCCTCGAGGAGGAGGCGCGCCAGCGCGCCGTGGAGGAGATCCTCCGGCGGGTCTTCTTGGACGCGCTCACGGCGAACGTGGCCTCGCGCGCAGTGGAGCGGGCCTTGGCCGAGGTCCTCGAGCGCGTCGACGCGGAGGAAGTCGCCGGGCGCGTGCGGGCAGAGGTCGAGGAGCGCGCTCGCAGGGAGACGGACTCGGACTGACGAGGCGCGTCCCCTCTTGGGCGGCCACGGCCCGTCGCGGTGGGGAGCCGGCTCCCGGCGCCCTCGGACCGGAGCCAGCGGGGAGGGGCCCAGCGCGACGACGGGAAGCGAGGGCACGCGGCCGAGAGGAGCGCGCCGGGCGAGGAAGTCGGCTCGGTGCGACGGGGGAGGGTCGTGCGCGTTCGGAGGCCGGGGGGTAGGGGGGGCAGGCCGGAAACACTGGTTCCTCCCTTGCGTTCTGGGCACTCCGGAGAGGCAGGTGCGACGGATGCAAGGGTTGTCGGCGGTGGAGCGTGGAGGGCGTCGAGCTTCCCACGCAGAGCGGCGAACTTCTCTCGGGGTGGGGTTTCGGGGGCGAAGTCGGGGAACTCTGCTCGCGCTCGGACTCGTGCTGGTCGCGCCGGGCTGCCGCGCGGCGGCCAACGCGGCGTACGAGAGCGACAACCCGCTGGTGCGCTTTGGTTTCCTGACGGGCGCCGTTGCGGGGGGCGCGCCCGCTGTGGTGGCGGGTGCGCCGCTCACGGTTCCTCTGGCTTTGTCCTTGGGCGGACGCGAGTCCTTCCTGCTCCCCTTCCTGCCGGGCGTTTGGGTTGGGAGCGCCTCCGGGCTGGCGGTCTCCGCTCCCTTCTTGCTCCTGGATCAGGCGGCCCGAGGACTGGGCCGACTGCTGAGTTTCTGCGCACACCGCCGCGCGCCGGCGACACCGCCGCCTCGTGCGCGGCGGAGGAGGTCGGGTGCAGCGGCTGCGGCGGCGTCGCCTTCCCGAGTGGAGTTGCCGTCCTCCGCGACCTCCCCGACCGCTGGGGAGGGGCCTGAGGGAACGCATCGTGCGGGAGGGAGGACGGATGCGGGAAGGGCGCGGGCGCCGATCCCGCGTGCTACGCCCTACGAGCGCTGGCCCCCTGTTCGACGCTGGTTCTGACGCGGTTCGGCGGGCGCAGCCACGCCTGGCGGGCGGAGCGCGTCCGGGCGTGATCGGGGGGTCTCCGGCCGCAGTCCGCGGCCGAGCTCCGAGGTGGCGGGCGCAGAGGGCGACGCGGGGGGGGCGAGGGGCGGTTTCTCCCCACGACCTCCCGCTCAGCGGGGGCGCCGCACGCTGACGATCTTCCACTTGCCCGCCAGGTTGCGGCGCAAGTAGACCCGCAGGCCGCGGACGGCGACCCGGCGCTTGCGGGCCGTCCATGTGTAGGCGAGGCGTTCGACGTCGACTTCGGCGGCGTCGCCCTGGATGCGCGGAGGGCCTGCGAGCTCGAGGGCGAACTCGCTTCCACGGGAGAAGATTCGCTCGTAGAAGTCGCGGTCGCGGCGGGCGTCGAGGTAGAAGCGCCGGCGGATCGCCTCTCCGTCCTTGGTCGCGAGGGCCTTGCGGTAGCGGGAGAGGAGGGCTTCGATTTCCTTGCGGTCGTCGCGCGGGGGCTCGGCTTCGCGATAGGCAGCGAAGGCCTTGCGCCAGGCGGCGAGGCTGCGCTTGTAGGCTTCGAGGGCTTGACGAAGTCGGTCCACGGAGACCGTGGAGACGGGAGGCACCTGGGTGGCCTCGGCCTCGATGAGCACTCGCTGGGCCCTTGCCCGCGTGAGTCGTCGTTCGGGGGCGGGCGGGAGGGCCTCCACGTTCCGTTGCAGGGTCGCTACGGCGTTGCGAATCCGGCGCAGGCGCTTGGCGTAGGCCATGAGCACCCGTCGTCCCTTGGCGAGGCGAGCGAGCGCCTGGAATTGCTTGGCGACTTCTTGCGCGCGGGCGATGGCGTCGCCTCCCGTTGCGGCGATGGCCGCACGGTAAGCGCGATCGGCGTCGGCGAACTCCTGGGCGCAGATCCGCGCGGCTCCGGCTGCAAGCGCAGCGGAACGAGCGTCGTCAGCCGCTTGTCGGGCCGCAGCAACTTTGGTCGCGCGCTCGAAGGCCTCGGCGGCTTGCCGAAGGCAGTCGTTGCGCCGAGCGACTTCTTCTCGGGCCGCGGTCAACGCGTCGCCGGACAGGGAGGAGGCGTCGGGGGGAGGGGCGCTGCCTGCTTGGTGGAGCGCCTCCGTACCGGTGCGGAAGCTGGGAAGCTCCGCTGCGCCGAGTTCCTCGGCGCGGGCGCGGGCCGCGCGCGCTCGCTCCTCGAGCGAGCCGAGGGTGGTTCGTGCTGCGTCGAGGGCCGCGCGAGCTTCCGCGACGGCCTTGGCCTCGCCGAACGCGGCGGCCACCTCTTCGTAGGCAGCCGGGGCGGCGGGTGGGGAGGCAGAGAGAACTCGCCAGCGTTCCTCCGCGCGGGCGAACAGATCGCGCGCGCGCTCGGCAGCGCCTGTGGCCAGGGCTTCGTCGCGGCGAAGTTTGGCGTGGCTGCGTGCCGCTGCAAGCCGAGCGGCGCGCTCGTCTTCCGTCGGTGAGTCACCGGTCGGAGGAACGGGGCGGTCGGAGGCGGGGGAGCCGGCGAGGAGGTCCCTCCCGAGGGCGCGGAGGGCTTCGCGCTGGGTCCAAGCCGCCAGGCAGGCGGCGCAGACCAGGAGCGCGACCGCCGCGGCGGCCAGTCGGCGGCCCGAGAATGCGGAGACCGGGGATCTGGGGGCCGGGAGCGCGGCGAGGAGTTCGCCTGCGTCGGCGTAGCCGCCGGTGCGGCTTCCGGAATCGAGGACGGGGGCGAGCGCTTCGCTGCAGCGCTCGAGGGCGGCGCGGCGCACGGGTTCGGTTCGGGATTCGGCGATGCGCAACCCAGAGAGCATTTCGAGCATGAGGAGGGCGACTTCGCGGGTGTCCTGCGAGGGATAGCTCGGTTTGCCGGTGGCGGCGGGGCGAACGCCGATGCCGTGGAGGACGGGCCTCCGCTCGCCAAGGACGATCAAGGCCGGCTCGATGGCGCCGTGGGCGACGCCTTGCGCGTGGGCCGTCGCGAGTCCTTCGAGCAGGGGACGCGCGATGCCGAGGACCTCGGCTTCGGCCATGGGGCCGGCGCGCATGCGCTCTTCGAGGGTTGGGCCTTCGGCCGCCGCCGAAAAGGCGTAGAGCTTGGTGTTGGTCCAAAGGCCCGCGGCGAGCACCGGGGCAAGGCTGGGGTGAGCCAGTTTGGAGAGTTCTTGGACCCGCTCTACGAAGGGGTGCACGGACTTGCGCTCGAAGCGCGCCGGAGCCGAGATCCAGGCCAACCCCGCACCGTGCACCGGATGCCGTGCCCGGTGCACCGCGAGGCTAGGGCCGAGGCGGTGGAGTTCGAGCCGCTCGCCGAGTTGGAGGGCGTCGCCCAACGGTTCGGGGAGGGGCCGCGCGGCGCCGAGGAAGACTTCGAGGGCGTACTGGAACTCGTCGGCCGAGCGGAAGCGGTCCTCGGGGTTGCGGGCGAGCGCACGGAGGACGATGGACTCGAGGGCCTCTGGGATGTCGACGCCCTGCTGGCTGGGGGGGAGCGGATCTTCTTCCTGTCGCTTGCGCAGGAGCTCTGCGGAGAAGAAGGCCGTCCAGGGGAGCCTCCCGGTCAGGCACTCGTAGAGCACCAGGCCCAAGGAATACACGTCGGCGGCGGAGCTGGGGGGCTCGCCGCGGGCCTGCTCGGGGCTGAGGTACTTCGCCACCCCTGCGTGGAGGCCGGTCGGGGGTTCGCCCCGGCCCTCGTCGAGGAGGCCCACTCCGATGACCCAGGCGTGTTCGGCGTCTTCGTCGCGGTCGACGCCAATCGTGCCCGTGCGCAGCTCGCCGTGGACCAGCCCGGCTTCGTGGAGGACGCCGACGGCGTCGAGCAGTTGCCTGAGGAGCGTGGCGGCGCGTTCGGGCGCAAGGACGTCCTCGTCGCGGAGGAGGCCCGCGAGGGTCTGCTCGGGGCACCCGGCGTAGGCGACGAAGAAGGAACCGTCGTCTCGTTCGCCGAAGGCGCGTGGCTTGAGCAGGCCGGGGTGGCCGACGTCCTGTAGGAGGCGCAGGCGCTGCTGGAAGCGGATTCGGAAGGACTCTTCTTCGCTAGGTTCCGGCGAGAAGAGCTGGACGAGGGTGGGGAGGTCCTCCTGGGGGTGTCGGGCGTGGAAGAGGTCGGTCTTGCGGCGGCCGTCGTAGAGGGGAAGCTCGAGGACGAAGTCTCCCGCAGTTTGGCCCAAACGCTGGTCGCGAAGAAAGGACTGGGTGAGGCGAGCGCGCTTCTTGCGCCGAGGGGGCGGTGCGCCGGCG
>RFHU01000265.1 GCA_003695705.1 Planctomycetota bacterium | reverse complement strand
TCCTCTGCCTCTTCCTGGCGGGCTTCCGCGGGCGCGGCCCCTCCTCCACGGCGGCGCCGGCCCGCCGGACCGCGGCCGCGCGCCCGCCTCCGACAGAGGCGCCGCCCCGCCCTCCGGAGGCGCGCGAGGGCGCCCGAGCCCTTCCCCCGGGCCGCGAAGGCCCGCGCGGCCGACGCGCCGCGGTGCGGTCGGCCTTCGCCCTCGGCGCGGCCGCCAT
This sequence comes from Planctomycetota bacterium, assembly GCA_003695705.1. GTDB lineage: Bacteria > Planctomycetota > J058 > J058 > J058 > J058. The sequence continues at coordinate 2,347 of RFHU01000265.1, read as the reverse complement.
CCTCCTCTACGTCCTGGCCCGGCCCCTGGCCTTTCGCCTCTACGTGCCCGGTCGCTACCTCGCCTACACCTTGCCGCTGCTCCTCCCGCTCCTCCTCGCCTTCGCGGCCGCCGCACTCCACCGCAGGCTGCGCCGGCGCGACCCCGCGGCGACCCTGGCGGCGGCCGTGGGCGTCCTCGGCTTCCTCGCGGCGTCCGCCGCCTGCGAAGTCCGACTCCGCCCCCGCGACCGCGGACTCCTCGAATTCGGCGGTCGCCACGCGCGCGTTCTCACCGCGCTGGCGCGGCGCCTCCCGCCGAACGCGGTCGCCTTTGCCACGGGCCGGCTGGCCTCCGACCTCCCCCTCTGGGCACGACGGCGTGCGCTGTGGAGCCCCGAGGCCTACCAAGTCTTCCACCCGCCCTACGTCGCGGCCCTGGACGAGCGCCTGCGCGCGGCCTGCGCCGCGCTGCTCGACCCCGACGGGGAGCGCGCCCTCGCTCGCTGGCGGGCGCTGGGCGCAACACACCTCGTGTTCGACGAAGCGACCTGGCGCAGCGCCGAGGAGCGGCGGTTCCTCTTCTACTCGCCGCTCTGCGAAGAATACGGCCCCGCGCTCGCCGCGCAGACCACCCCGCCCTGGGAGCGTCTGCCCGCCGCGCTGTGCGTGTGGCGCAGCGAAGGCGTCTCGGTCTGGCGCGTGCCCCCGCGCTGAACGGCGCCCCCGCCTACCCCCCGAACTTCGCGCGGCGCGGAGGAGGCTTCCGGCTCCATCAGCACCCGGGCGCTTTTCCGCAGGCGCAAGAAGCCCTCCCGCGAAATCCACGGGACGCCGCGCAGGAAGTCGCCGACCTCGACCCGATCCGACAGGACCTTGCGCACCACCCCCCAGCGGTCGACGACGGTCGAGAAGCGCACGACGGCAAGGGCGGGGTCGAGGCGCTCCGTCTCCTCGCCCCGACCGAGCCAACGACCTCAGGCCGGCGAGAGCAAGAAGACCGAGTTCCAGTCAGCGAGCGCGAACCGGTGCGTGTCGGCCCCCGAGGACCTATCGCCGAAGCCCGACGTGCCGACGCCGACCGCGCCGGTTCGGACCGAAGCCGGCGCACCCCGTCCGCGCGGCCGCAGCGCGCCGGGCTCGCGCGGCCAGGATCGCCTCGGGTCGCTCCGCCCCGGTCCGGACCGGCTCGGCCCGCCGCAGGGCGGTCGACCGGAGGCCCGCGTCGGCGGGCCGACGCTCCCGCGGCCCGGGCGTCCCGGGACGACGGGACGCAGCCGTCGCCGCGCGGCGCCGGCCGCTCCGCCGCACCTCCGCAACCCCCTTCGTCGCCGAGCGTCCAGGCGAGTCGCAAACGGCCCCTCCCTTGCGCACGGCGGGGGCGGAAGAAGGAAGGGACCCATGACCGCTGCCCTCGAATCCGTCGCCGTCGTCTTTCGCTGCCGCCACTGCCGCCGGACGCTCCGGGTGCCCGCGAGCCTTGCGGGCAAAGCGGGGCTCTGCCCCCGCTGCCGGGAGCCGGTGCGGGTCCCCCGGCCCGACGCGAGGCCGAACGGGGCGCGCGCCGCGCGGGCTCGTACGATCGACGCGCACCCCCGCGCAAAGGAGCGTCCCGAGCGCCGCCCGGCCCTCCAGGACGGCGTCCGGCGTCCGCACTGCCGAGCCCGGTTGCGTTCGCCTGCGCGCACGTGCCCCGCCTGCCGAGCGGCCGTTCCCGCCGAACACCGTGGGAACTCCGCGGACGTGCCCCTGCCGCTCCGCGTCTACGGAGGGATCCACCTGGGCCTGGCGGCGCTGGGCCTTCTGCTCGTCGCCGGCGCGTTCTTCCTCGCGGGGCGGCACGCCGCCGCGGGCGGCTCGATCGCCGCGGCGCTGGTTGGCTTCCGCTTGGTGGGTGTGTTCATCGAGCTGCGCCTCGGCCTCGCCCTCTGGCGTGGGCAGCGCTCAGGGATCGTCGTCGCGTGCGCCTTGGCGGCGCTCAGCCTCCTCGCCGCCCTCGCCTTCGCCGCCGACGGAGAACTCGCGGTCGCAGCGCTCACGCTCAAGGGTGGCCTCGTCCTCCACGCCATCCCTGCTGCGATTGGCTTCAAGGAGTGGAAGCGGCTCGCCTGATCCCCTGCGCGCTCCGCCGAGGGCGCAGGGAGGAACCGCGCGCCCTTCCCCAACGCCGCGCGAAGCCCGGCCCGCAGGCGCTCCTCCGAGCCCGGCCTGTGAGCCGGCGAGTCCGCGCCGGCTCGCAGGCACCGCCCTCAGGCGGCGAAGTCCCGCAAGGCGGGCAGCGGCAGGGCGCCTTCGCGCTTTTGCACCAAGCGACCGCCCTCGTAGCGAGCGAAGGTCGGAATGCCGCGCGCCCCGAGGGCGGCGAAGCCC
>RFHU01000264.1 GCA_003695705.1 Planctomycetota bacterium | reverse complement strand
CCCCTGCCCCTCCCCGCCGCCTTCCTCCAGCCCCTGCCGAGGACCCCTTCGCGGGCGCCGAGGACCCCTTCGCGGGCGCCGAGGACCCCTTCGCGGGCGCCGAGGATCCCTTCGCGGGCGCCGAGGACCCCTTCGCGGGCGCGGCCCCGCCGGGCGAGGCGGCGCCTTCGCCGCCGGCGGCGCCCTTCGATCCGGACGCGGTGGAACTGCACGTGACGCCGGGGATCGAACTCCACGGGCGCGCGAACGCGACCCTGGCGGTGGCGCGCCCGGAGGAGCCCGTGGAACGCGTCGCCGACGAGTCCGTGGAGCTCTCCAGCCTCGACCTCTACCTGCAGGCCTTTCCCGTCCCTTGGGCGGGCCTCCTCGTCGAAGTGGAGGTCGAGAGCGAACTCGAGAACGAGGCTCGCGAGGTGGAGGTCGACCCCGAACTCCTCCTCCTCGAGCTGAGGCCCCTGCAGAACGAGTCCCTGCGCCTGCGCCTGGGATACGCTCCCCTTCCCTTCGGCCTCGAGCGCCGCTACTACGCCCCGCCCCGCAACGTGCTCGCCAACCGGCCGGCGGTCTTCCGCAGGGTGTTCCCGGGGACGGCCTCCGACGTGGGGGCGTGGGTGTGGGGGGTCCTCGACCTCGGCCTCCTCGGCGGTTCCCTGGAACTGGAGGCCGGCGCCTTCCGCGGCCTCACGGGGCCGACGCGCGAAGACGTGCCGGCCTTCGAGGACGGCGACACCAACGACGAGCCCCAATTCTCCGGTCGCTTGGCCTGGACCCTGGCCGAGCACGACCCGAATGCGCCCAACGCCTCGGGACTGCTCGCCGACGTGCCCGTGGGCCTGCGGCTGACCATCGGCGCGTCCTTGCTCTTCGGGCACTACGACCGGGCCGCCCGCCGACGCCTCCTCCTCCACGGTTTCGACGGGGAGCTCGCGCTTGGCGGCCTGCGTGTGCGCTTCGAATACGTGGCCCGATGGTTCGAGATTCGCCGCGCACCGGACCTACGGGGCGAAGGCCACTACGCGCTCGTGTCCTACACCCACCGCTTCGGCTGGACCGGACTCGAGGACCTCAGCGTGGCCGTCCGCTACGGCCGCATGGACCCCGACCGTCGCGTGCGCGACGCCTTCGACCTCGAGCGCATCCACGTGGGGCTCGCCTGGACCCCGGTCGAGGGGCTCTTGGTGAAGGTGGGCTACGAATGGGGACGGGCTCCCGGGCGCCTGCGCCCCCGCACCCTCTACCTGGAAGCAGGGTATTCCTTCTGACCGCTCGCGTGCGAGACCTCGGATCGGTCGACGCCCTCGTCCTCGGCGGCGGACCTGCGGGCCTGGGCGCGGCGTGGACCCTCGCGGCGGGAGGGGCCCGCGTGCTCGTGGTCGAGCGCGAGGAGACCGTCGGTGGACTCTGCCGGACCCATGCGCGCGAGGGGTATCGCTTCGACATGGGAGGGCATCGCTTCATCACCGCCGACCGCGACCTGCTCGACCGCGTGGTCCGCCTCTGCGGCGACGACCTGCTGCTCGCCGAGCGGAGCAGCGAGGTGGCGCTCCTCGGGCGGCGCTTCCGCTACCCCCTCGAACCCCTCGACCTCGCCCGCAAGCTCCCGCCGGGGCTCGCGCTGCGCGCCCTCCTCTCTTACCTCCGCGGCCGACTTCGCCCAGGCCCGCCCGTGGAGAGCTTCGAGGACTGGGCCAGCCGGCGCTTCGGGCGTGTGCTCTACGAGCTGTTCATCGGCCCCTACACCGAGAAGCTCTGGGGCGTCTCCCCCGCCGCCCTCTCCCCCGAGTGGGCTGGCCAGCGCATCTCGGTGCCCGATTTGTGGGCGGCGGCGCGGGCCCTCTTCGCGCGCGGCGACGCCCCGGCCCGAACCCACGCCAAGACCTTCCTCTACCCGCGCCTCGGCATGGGGCAACTCTTCGAGCGCATCGCGGCCGCGGCTCGGTCCGCCGGCGCACTCCTGCTCACGGGGAGCGTCCCGCGCGCCTTCGAGCGGCGAGGCACGCGCCTGAACGCCGCGCTGCTCGAGACGCCGGAGGGTCCCGCGCGGGTGCGGACCGACACGGTGCTCTCCACGGTGCCCTTGCCCTGCCTTCTCGACCTCGCCCTCGGCCCCGAGGCCGCGCGGGAGCTGGAGGGCGCGTTCCCCTTCCGACCGGTACGCTTCTTGAACATCGCCCTCGACCGTCCGGAGGCCTTGCCCACCACCTGGTGCTACGTGGGCGAGGGACGCCTGCGCGCGGGCCGACTGCAAGAGCCGAAGAAACGCAGTCCCCACATGGCGCCGCCCGGCCGGAGTTCGCTCATGATCGAGCTTCCCCACGCGCCGGGAGACGACATCGACCGCGCCGGCGACGCGGACTTGCTCGAGCGCGCCCGAGGGGAGCTCGGCGCGCTCGGGGTAGACCTCGGCGACGACGTGCGCTTCGCCTTCAGCGTGCGCGCGCCGGAGGCCTACCCCGTCCACTTGCGGGGAACCCCCGCCGCCCGCGCCCGCGCGCTCGCCGCCCTGGGGCGGCTGGAGAACCTGCGGACCTTCGGTCGCCAGGGGGCCTTCCGCTTCATCTTCTCCGACGCGGCCCTGCGCATGGGCATCGCGGCGGGCGAGGGCTTCCTCGCAGGCCGCCTCCCGACGAACCAAGACCTCGCCCGCGTGCAGTCGGCCCAGCGCCTGACCGAGGTGGCCTCGGTGGTCGGACCCACGGTCCTTGCCGGCCGCGAGCGGGGCTGACGAGTTCCGCACGGGGCCCTGCGGCGCGGCGATCCCGTGGAAGGAGTCAGGTCGCCGCGGGAGGGTCCGCGCCGTCGGCGAGGGCGGCGCGGGCCGTAGCGAGGAGTTCTTCGGCGCGGCCCGGGTCGCCCACGGCGCCGCGGGCGAAGGCCGGGCTTCCCCCGCCCTTGGCCGAGAAGCCGGCCAGGACCTCCCGGAGGACGTCGCCGAGGTGGGGTCCCGGCCCGGGGGCGCGCGCCAGGCAGAGGGTGGCGCGCTCGCCCCGATGCACCACCGCGACGGCCACGCCGGGGCGCTCCTTGGCGCACGCGCGGGCAAAGGTCGCCGCGAAGTCCGGGTCGTGTTCGTCGAGGAGTTTGGCCAGAACCGTCCCGTTGGCGGCCTCGCCCACGCAGGCGCGCGCCTCGAGCTCGGCGAGGCGCGCGCGCGCACGCTTCCGCTCGCTCGTCAACTCCTTCACGGTGGCGAGGAGTTTGCGAGCCCGCGCCGGGGCGTCGCTCGGGCCGACGCTGAGGACCTCGCCGGTCGCCCGCAGGGCGTCGAGGCGCTCGCGCACGGCCACCACCGCGCGACGGCCGACGACGAAGGAGAGCCGCGCTGTGCCCTTGCGACCGCGCTCGCTGCCGAGGAGGAACAGCGCGCCGAGCTCGCCCGTGTTCGTGACGTGGGTCCCGCAGCACGGGTCTAGGTCCAGGGGGGCGTCGTCGGGTCCGATCTGGACGATCCGCAGCCCTTCGGGGGAGTCGAAGAGCTCGGGCGGCGGCTCCTTGCGGAGGCCGAGCGGCGTCACCCCTTCGCCGCGGTGCGTCGAGACCTTGACGGGATGGCAGGCGCGGATGGCGTCGTTGGCCTCCTCCTCGACGGCGCGCAGCAAGTCCGCTGCGAGGGCTTCGCAGGGAACATCGATGGCGCAGACTTCCGAGCCGAGGTGGAAGGAGAGGGTCTCGAGCCCGTGGCGGGCGAGGATGGCCGAGAGCAGGTGCTGGCCCGAATGCTGTTGCATGTGGTCGCGGCGGCGGACGCCGTCGATGGTTCCCTCCAACTCGCGGCCCGGATACCACTTCTTCAGCTTGGGATCGGCTGCGACGCGATGCACGATGGCGCCGTCCTCTCGCTCGCGGACGGAGAGGACCGCCACGCCGCCCAAGCTTCCGAGGTCGCAGGGCTGCCCCCCGCTCTCGGGATAGAACAGGGTCTGGTCGAGGACGACCTCCGCGCCCTCGTCATCGCGCTCGAGTTCCTCGATGGCCCCCCAAAACTCGGTGTCCGCGGGGCGCTCCCGATACAGGCGCTTGGTCACCGGCTCCTCCCGCTCCGTTGTACCCGAAGTCCGGGTGGGGGGCGCCCAGCAGGGAAAGTCGCCGGCTCAGCCCAGTCGCTCCTCGATGAGCGCGGCGGCGCGGCTGTAGGGAGGAGAGTGCTCGAGTCGCTCGGCTTCGGCAAAGAGCCCGGCGAAGGCCTCCTCGAGCGCGCCGAGAAAGGTGGCTTCGGTGACGAAGGCGTTGACTTCCTTGAACATGCGGAAGGAGTTTCGCTTGAGGTTGGCGGAGCCGAGGAAGGCAAGGCGAACCCCGCTCCGGTCGTAGGCCAAGAGGGCCTTGGCGTGGAGCATGTGCGGCAGGGCGTGGATGCGCAGGCGCGGGGTTCCCAGCAACCGCGCGACGGTGCGCATGTTGGCGTTCTGGTAGACGTTCGCGCGGGCGGGCACGAGCAGGTCGACCCGCGCTCCCCGCGCGAGGGCAAGGCGCAGGATCGCCGCGCCGACGCGATCGATGTAGGCCATGGCCACCCGCAACCTGCGCAGACCGGGGTCGGTAGCGATGGCTCGGAAGGCAGGGCGGATTTCGAAGCAGCCTCGCGAAGGAAGGTTGGCCACGAAGCGGACCGACTCGGGGGGAGGGGGGTAGACCAGAGGAGGGCCCTCGCCGGCCACCTTGCGCGCGAGGGCCTTCGCGTCCTCTCCTTCGAGGCACACCATGAAGTCGCGCCAAGGGCGGAAGCGGTCGCCGATGTTGATGCCGCCCCAGAGGGCGCTTGGGGGGGCGCCGGCGCGGAGGAAGAGCGCGTACTTCGAGTGGTCCGGCTCGCGCCGGCGCACGGCCCGAAACCCCTCCACCTCGCGGGCGAGGGCGAGGGCCTCGGGGACCAGGCTCGTGGTTCGTTCGACCACCCGCGAGAGGGTGGAGGCGGCGGTGCCGTCCACCGAGAGGGAGACCCGTGCGCCCCGGCGCGCCGCGGCGACGAGGTCGGCGAGGACCTGTTCGCTGCTGCGGCCTCCTTCGAGCAAATAGACGTTGAGCACCACTTCGTCGCCGGGACCGGTGCGTTCGACTTCGCCGCGCAGCGCCTCGATGGCGGCGTCGTAGCCTTGGATGAGGCGGGCGCTCACGGCGCGGGCGGCCTCGCCGCGCGGCGCCGCTCGCGCGGGTTCCTTGGCGCCGCGTGCTTCATCGGGGGAGGGGGTCGTCCTCGTAGAAGAAGTACTTCTGAACCGTGGGGACGATGGCGAAGTAGATGACCGACCCCACGACGAGCGCGCAGATCGCCGCCGCCGCGAGGGTCTGCAGCCGCTTCCGGCGCAGCGCCTCGAGTTCCTCTGCGGAGGTCTGCCGCTGAGAGGCGCTCGCGGAGGGACGCGCGGCCTCGCCTGAGGAGGACGACTTGGTGAGGTCGATGGCGCCGCTCTGCGCCGCGGCCTCGATCTCCTCTTCGGTGTAGGTCTTCACGTCGGTGAAGGAGATGGCCTCCACGCGGCGCACCGAGGTGGTCTTGCCCTGGTCCTTGCGGTAGACGGCGACGAGCGCGAGCTCTCCGCCGAAGGAGAGGCGCTCGCCGGGACGCACCTCGCTGCGTTCCACCTCCTGTCCGGCGAGCTGGAGAGGTCCTCCGCCGACCTTCCGCACGTAGAGCCGTCCGCCCGAGACGAAGAACTCGGCGTGCTCCTCTTCGACGCCCGGCTCTTCGATCTTCAGGTCGACGTCGTCCGCCGAACCGAGAAGCACCCGGTCGGTCTCGTAGGCTCCCGTCCCGAGCGAAGTCTCCCCCTGGTAGACCGTGATCCGGATCATCGCTCCAATCCCCCGGTCGCGAGCATGGCACGCAGTCCGAGGGCGTGCCAGTCGTCGCGACGGCCCCCTCGGGGGCCTCCTGCGCGGGCAAGGGCGAACCCTCCGGCGGGGCGCGGCGGCGGGGGGAAGGAGCCCCGCAGGGGATCCTTTCAGCCTGCGGTCCGGTCGCGGTGGAGGGCGACGAGCAGGCGCTCCACCTTGAGCTCGAGCTGTCCGGCGCGCTGCGCCTCGGCCGCCAGCGCCGCTTCGAGGCGGGCGCGCTCGGCGTCGGCCTCCTCGAGCGCACGGAGGGCCTCGCCGCGCTCGCGCTGCAAGGTGGCGTCCTGGTCCGCGAGGCGGGTGCGGGCCAGGGTCAGCTGGGCCTGGGCCGCTGCGCAGAGGACCTCCCTGGCCTCGAGTTCCTCGCAGGCGGCGGAGAGCTCTCGCTCGAGGGCTGCCCGGTCGCTCGCCTCTTCGAGGGCCCGCTCCACCCGCCGTTCCGCGTCGGCGAGGGCGGTCTGGAGGCGGAGCAGCTCTCGCTCCAGGCTGGCTGCTTCCGCGGTCCGGGCCTCGAGCGCCTCCTGAACGGACCAGCGCTCCCGTTCCAGCTCGGCCGCGCGCTCCTGGCTGGCGCTCAGTTCGAGGCGGGTCTTGGCCAGCTCGGCCTCGAGCCAACGCGCGCCGGCGGTTTCGTCGGCCACGGCCTCGGCGATGGCCCCGAGCCGCCGCTCGAGGGCTTCGAGTCGCCGGTGTCCGTCCTTGAGGCCTTCTTGCGCGGTGTGCAGCTCTGCAAAGAGCACGAACTCGGGCCGCTGCACCCGCAGGTGCTCGGCGCCGGGAGGGGCCATGAGGGTCCCCAGCCGCCGGCTGAGGCGCTGGACTTCGCGGGCTCGGGCGAGCTCTCCCCGCAGTTGCTCGAGGACGTCCCGTGCGGTGGCCAGCGCGCCGCTGAGGAGCTCGCGTTCCCGCCGGAGGGCCTCCGCCTGGGCGCGACGCTCCGCGAGTTCGTCCTGGGCAGCCTGGGCGGAGGCCTCGACCGCGTCTTGCCAGGCGAGCTGCCGATCCCGGGCTTCGAGCTCGGCCAGCAGGGCGCCGATGCGCTCGTCCTGGGCGCGGGAAAGCGCCCATGCCTCCTCGAAGGCCCGTTGCGCCTGGCCGAGAGCGTCCTGGAGTTCGTGGCTTCGCTGCGCGGATGCCGCGGCGGCCTCGCGCAGCTGCGCGCAGCGAGCCTCGAGGGCCGCGATGCGATCGGCGCGGGCTTCGGCCTCGGCGCGGATGGCATCTCGCTCGCAGCGCAGGGCCAGGCTGCGGCGCGCCGCCGCGCGGCCGGACGCCCGAGCGCGCTCCAGCGAGCGCTGCAGCTCGGCTCGCTCGGCGTCGGGGCAGGCCGCTTCGGCCTGCGCGAGGGCCCGCTCGAGTTCGGCAATGCGTTCGAGGCGACGCGCTCCGGCGCGGAGGAGGGACTCGCGTTCGGCGGCATGGCGCTCGGCGGCCCGATGCGCGGCGGAGAGGTCGCCCTCGAGGCGGCGGACCCGCCCCGCGAGGGCGTCGCGGTCTGCCTCGGCCGCGGCGGCTCGCCGGGCCTCCTCGGAGCGCTCGGACCGGGCCTGGGCAAGGTCCGCGTAGAGCGCCTCCACCCGGGCCTCCCACGCGCCGAGCTGCTCGGCGAGGACTTCGCGCACGAGCTTCATGGCCTCGCTGCGGCGGAGGGCGCGTACGCGTGTGGGAGAGACGGACTCGGGCAGGGGGCGGGCCTCGTCGAGGAGCCGGAGGAGCAAGGTGTCGTGGAGGGGGCCGCGGCCAATGGCCGGGACCGTTTCTTCGGGCAGGGGTGCGCACATGGGACCGCTCCTCCGCGGAGCCCAGCAAGCCCTACGCCAGGAAGAGAGTTCCGAACTCAAGGGACTTAGGAGAGGTCAGGGTGCGATGTGGCGACGGGGACGAAACGCAGCGACGAAGCGAATCGCTACGCCCACGGGGTTCGTCCGGCGGCACGCAGCCCCACGGGGGGCGCGCCGTCGGGGCCGGGGAGCTCGGTCCGCGCGCGGCGGCCCGGGCGGGCGGAGCTTCAGCGCGCGGGGGGCTCTTCGCCTCGCGGGGCGCGCTCGAGGGCGTCGCCCGCGACGCGCTGGGCGGGGTTTCCGTCGCTGCGGGCTTCGCCGCCGCTGGATCGCAACCAATGCAGGAGGTCGTTTCCCACCCCGTCCGCCGCCGCGACCTCGCGATCGACCGCCTGGACCAGACGCACCCGCTCGCGGAAGCGCGCAGGGTCGCTCTCGAGGAGGAGCCAGTGGAGGCAGGAGTCGCGCTCGGTGAGCTGGCGCTCGAGGACGGTAATGCGCTCCGAGAGCCGCAGGCAGACGGCCTGCAGCCCTTCGACCTCCTCCACGACCTCGCGAGACGAGGCGGACGCGACCGGCGGGATCTCGGCCCCAGCTTCGAGGGCGTCGCGCAACGCCCGCAAGCGCTGGAACTCGGCATCGAGTTCTCCTCGTTCGGCGGCGGCCGCTGCGCGCTCCTCGATGGCCCGGCGCAGCTGGAACTGCAGGGCCGTCACCTGGCGACGGAGGCTGCGGACGCGCAGCTCGGTCTCGCGCAAGACCTCGGTGTTGCGGCGCAGGTCCTCTTCGGCGCGACGCAGGTCCTCCTCGAGGGCTTCCTCTTCGCGGCGCGTGTGCGCGAGCAGTTCGACCTCGCTGTCGGTCTGCAGGGCGGTGAGGCGCTCGAGCTTCTTGCTCAGGCGCTCCTGGATCTCCTCGAGCCCTTTGCGGCGTTGCGTCTTGCGGTGCGCCGCGATGCGCGCGTCGATGGCCGTTCGCTCGGGCTGCTCGGAGCGTTTGGGGAGCTTGACCACGAGCATCGCGCCGCACAGGTTGCAGACGGGAGCGACGGCGTCGTTTTCGTAGTTGCAGTGCGGACAACGCATCGTCTCGAGCCTAGCACGCTGCGCGGGCAGCGCCGAAGCCCTGGCCGTGCCTGAGGACCTTTCGGGATGGGCTCGGCGCGCCGAGGTCCGCTCGCCCCTCCCACGGGCTCCTAGGGCGAAAGGTCCCGTCGAGCGCGGGGAGGAAGGTGCGAGGTACCGTGGGCGGCGTCGCGGTCGGCGGGCTTTCCCTCTCCGGCGAGCGGCTCCGCGGGCAGGGCGCGCTCGAGGCGCGCGCAGGCGGCCTCGAGGACCTCCACCCGCTGGGCGAAGGCGCGAACCACGGCGTCGAGCTGCGCGATCGTTCGCTCCTGGAAGGAGAACAGCGACTCGAGGGTTTCCACCCGCCGCTCGAGCTCCATGCGCGCCCTCCTGCGGACCGCGAGGACCTATTGATTGGGGTTGGCGGGTCGAATGTAGCTGGCGTGGACGCTGCGGAACTTGCCCTTCCAAGGCCACGCGTCCAGTACGTAGCGCTCGAACTCGCCGTGGGTGAGTTCCACGCTGTCGCCCTGCTCCCAGTCGAGGAGGGCGAGGGCCCGGTCGTAGTCCTCGAAGTGCTCGCGGGGCACCTCGAGGTCGATGAGGTGGTCGACCTCGAGGCGGCGCTTGGCGGCCTCCAGCTTGCGGCTGAGGATGAGCACCAGGCGCGCCTTGTAGCCCTCGAGGGCTTCTTGGTACTCGCGCTCGTGGCGGGCGCGGTTCTCGTTCAGGCGCTCGATCAGCCGCGCCTTGTCGACTCGGATGGTCCGCTCGGGCATGTCTTCCTCCGGAGGCTGCGATCCTACGCGGGCCTCAGGAGGCTTCAATCCCCTCGGGCTCCGTCGGGCGGACTTCCCGCCCTCTCCCCCGGCGCCGGCTCCGCGGGCGAGGGCTCGCGGGGGGACTCCGGCGGCTCGGCGCGCTCCGCGGGCTCCCCCGCGGGCGAGCGGCGCGTCGCCTCGTCGCGGCGCTCCGGCTGGTTGCGGATGAGGCGCGCGGCAGCCCGGATGGCGCTGCGCACGGTGTTCTCCAGGACGGCCTTCTCCCGAGCCTCCCAGCCGGACTTGCTCAAGCCCAGCAGGCTCCCCAGGCCGAGCACGTGATCGAGGGCGTTGAACACCAGGGTCAGCGGAAGCAGTGGAAGCCAGACCACGTCCGTGAAGCCGTCTTCGAGGTCGATGGTTCCCAGGTGCCGGCGCAATCGGTCGGAGACCTCGCAGTGGACGGCGAAGACTTGCCGCACCCCGAGGGGAAGGACCGTCAGCGTGAACAGGCCGGGGTAGGTGTACCAGCCCGTCTCCTCGCGGCCGCGCAGGGACAAGTCGAGGACGTAGTCGGCGTCCACGGCGCGGTGATGGGTCCCGTACTGGTAGGTGACGGCCGAGAAGAGCCCGGCGTGGAAGGGCGCCCGGTATTCGCGCAGGTTGAGGAAGAGGCGCTTCTCGTCCTCGAGGTCCTCGGCGATGGAATCCAGGGAGATGCGCACCAGCGCGGTGGGGAGGTCCGAGCGGCCCGCCACCTGCAGGCTGCCCTCTGGGTCGTAGCCCACGTCGAGGCGCTCCCCGAGGGGCCAGGGTTCGACCGGCGGGAGGTTGCCGTCCCGCACCCGGAGCATGCCGCAACCGCTGCCCGCAACGACGAGGAGGCAGGACAAAGCTGCGGGCAGAAGAAGTCGAACGCGCACGAACACCTCGCGGGCCGGAGTCTACCAGAGCCCCGCGCTCACCCCGAAGGCCGACAAGCAGGGCCCGGGAGCGGAGGGGCGGTGGCCTTCCTCGTTCGCGCGGAACCGTCGCGCCCCGAGCGGCCCGCCGCCGAGGGGCCCGGCCGCGCACACCCTCGCTCCCGGACGGACCGGACGCAGGGGCGGCGGGGGTCTCGTGGGG
>RFHU01000263.1 GCA_003695705.1 Planctomycetota bacterium | reverse complement strand
GCGCGCTGGCGCCACCTGCTGAGCCTCGCGGCGCTGGGGCTCGCCAGCGCCCCCCTGGCCTGGACCTTCGTGCTGCGGGACTACCAGAAGCGGCGCGTGTGGGCCTTTCTCTCCGCCAGCGACCACGCCCAGGACGCCTCCTACCAGACCCTGCAGTCGGTCATTGCCATCGGCTCGGGCGGCCTCCTGGGCCGAGGCTTTCGGCAAGGAACGCAAGGGACCCTGGGGTTCATCCCCGAGCGGCACACGGACTTCATCTTCGCCGTGGTGTGCGAGGACTTCGGACTCTGCGGGGGAGTCCTCCTCCTCGGCCTCTACGCAGCCCTGCTCTGCGCCCTGGCGCGCATCGCACGCGAGACCCGCGACCCCGAGGGGCGCCTCATCGTGTCCGGGGTCGCCACCATCACCGTCTTTCAAGTCGTCGTGAACGTGGGCATGACCCTCGGGGTGATGCCCGTCACCGGACTGACCCTTCCCCTGGTGTCCTACGGGGGCTCCTCCCTGGTTGCCTCGATGTTCGGCTTCGGCCTGGCTGCGTCGGTCGCCCGCAACCGCGTGCTGGTCTTCTCCGGCCGCGCCGTGCGCTGAGGAAGCCAGCGGCGGCGGTCCGGGCCGAGGGCTTGACCCCGGCGCCGTCGCGCCGTTCGATGGCCCCCCGACGGAGGTCCCCGTGCGCGCCGCTCCCATCGCCCTCTTGTCCGTCCTCTCCCTGGCCGGCGTCGCCAGCGCCCAGGCCTCGCCGCCCGCGGGACGGGTCCTGGGGCCAACGCTCGGTCCCGTGGGGCCCGAGGAGGCGTGGCTGTGGCTCTGGGCTCCGGGCGTCGAGGCGGTGGAGGTCGCCATCGGAGGCAAGAGCCGCCGACTCCCGGTTCGCGGTCTCGGACGGGGCTTTGGGCGGGTGCGGGTGGACGGGCTCCAGCCCGAGGAACAGTACGCCCTGTCGGTTCGAGTGCCCGGGGTCCCCGCTCCCGTCGAACTCGAGGTGCGCACACCGCCGCGTCCTCGGGCCTGGGGACGGCTGCGCTTCGGAGTCGGCTCCTGCGCGCGCTGGGACGTCCAGCCCGTGTGGGACCAGGTGCGGGCCCAGAAGCCGGAGTTCTTCCTCTGGCTGGGGGACAACACCTACTACCTGCGCCGCAAGGGAGGGGGCGCCGACTGGGACTCGGTGGACCGCATGCTCGAGCGGCACCTGCGGACGCGTCGGATCCCCAACCTGCTTGCGGCGATGCAGCGCATGGCCAACTACGCCACGTGGGACGATCACGACTACGGGCCGAACAACTCGGACCGCTTCTGGCGCCTCCGCGCCGAGGCCCGCCTGGTGCACCGCTACATGTGGGCGAATCCGGGCTGCGGCGAAGGGGAAGAGGGCGTCTACTTCCGCTTTCGCTGGGGGCCGGTGGAGTTCTTCCTCACCGACATGCGCAGCTTCAAGGACGTGCGCAAGTCCCTCCCTCCCGAGCGGCGGACCCTGTTCGGCGCGCGGCAGCTCGCTTGGCTGCGGCGGGGGATCGAGGAGAGCGACGCGGCGCTCAAGGTCGTGGCGGGCGGACAGCAGCTCCTGCTCGGCTACCCCTACGCAGAAGGATGGGACCAGGCCGCCCCGGAGCGGGAGGCCTTCCTGCGTTGGCTGGCCCGGCGAAGGGAGCGGGTCCTCTTCCTCTCGGGCGACATCCACGTGAGCGAGCTCTACGAGGTTCGTTTTCCCTTTGGCCTCAGGACCTGGGAGGCCACTTCGAGCGGCCTGGCCAACTCCACCGGCGCGAGCGACCTGATCCGGCTCGCGCGGCGCCCCGAGCGCAAGTGGGTGGTCACGGTCCCCAATTTCGTCCTCATCGATGTCGATGTCCCCGCGCCCCCCGCGCCTCCGACCTCGGGTCGCTTGGTGGTCCGCTGCATCGACGCCGACGGGGAGCTTCGCGCAGAGACGAAGACCACGCTCGCCACCTTTGGCGGTGCGGGCGAGCCATCGAGGCCGCGCGGCGTCGGACCGCGGGGGTTCTTCAAGTAGCTCTCTGCGCCTTCAGCGGCGCGGGGGAAGGCAGCTCGGCAAGGCGAAGCCGATCGACGGGGCGCTGCGGTCGCGCAGGAGGTGCAGGCCGGCGTTGAGATCGATCCAGAGGGCCTCGCGCCAGGCCGGCGAAGGTGCCTCGAGTTCGCGGAGGGCTCGGGCGAAGACCTCGCTGCCCGTGGCGACGGCGAAGGCTCCGTGGGCGCGCACGCGCGCGGCCGCGTCGTCGAGGGCCGCGCGCGCGGCGGCGAGCAGGCGCGGGCGGGACGGATGGGCCGGGGGCAGACCCTTGAGGGTCGAGAGGAGTCCGCGCACGCAGATGCAGTGGTAGACCAGCTTGGCGTTGTGCGGGTCGAACCACCGTCCGCGGGCAGTGAGCCCCGGCAGGACGCCGAGTTCGACTTTCTCCACGGCCGCGGCCGCGTAGCACTCCTCTCCTCGGGCGGCGAGCTCCCCCAGCAGCCAGGCCGAGAAGGCGTTGTAATTCCAGTTGAGGCACACGGGCTGTGCGGCCGCCCAGTCGGCGGCGCGCCGCGCCGCCCGCAGGTAGCGAGGGTCGCCCGTCGCGCGGTGGGCGGCGAGCAGCGCGACCCCGCAGATGGCGTTGTCGTATTGGAGATCCCCGGACGGGCCCGCGCGGCGCACGATCCAGCCCTCGTCGAGGATGCTCGGGTCCCTGCGCAGCGCTCGCTCGACCATGGGCCCGAAGCGCGGATGCCGCCCACGCAGGTCGGGGAAGGGGAAGAGGCCGTCGGGGCGCTGCAGGGCCAGCAGGTAGTCTGCGCCGGCGCGGATCTCCGGTAGGAGCCGAGGGCGCGCGGACGGGTCGAGGCCGGCCCAGCGGGCGAGGGCGATGAGCGGTCGCCCCGCGGCGCGAAGGCCGGTCCGCATCCGCCGGGGGTCTCCGCCGGGTACGGCGCGCCAGAGGACCGACCGCCCGAGGTGTCCCCACGTGGCCTCCCAGAGCGCCCAGAGCGCGTCCGGGTCCGGTCGGGCCTTCTCGATGGGGTGCCAGGGGCGCGGCGCCTCCTCCGGGTTCCCGGCCCAGGGGCCGAGGGCTTCGATGCAGTGCCTCGCCGCGGCCTCGACCGCCGCACGATCCTTGCGGGCCTGGGCGGCGCGGAGGGAACGGAGCCAGGGAAGTACCGCGCTCTGGACGGCGGGGGGCGGCGGCACGCCGGGACGGACCACGGGCTGGGCGCACGCGATTCCAGGAGGGAGGCACGTCGCGAGGGCGAGGAGGGGGAGCGGGCGATGGGAGGCGCGCACGGGTCGGTCTACCGGCGCGGGCGGGTGCCGGTTTCGCCGGGCGGAAGGATCAGTCCTCCGCAGCGGGCTCGAAGTCGAGGTCCGTGGGCATGAAGAGTTCGACGCGGCGGCAACTCGGGCAACCCACCGCGAACACGAGTTCGAGTTCTTCGGTGGCCTCCCCGGCTTCGAGGTCGATGCGTTGCAGCCCGCAGGGGCGGGGCTCTGGTTCTCCGCGCGCGTGCCCGCAGGGGCAGGGGGTCCGGGAGGCGGTGGCGCGGGCCCATGCGAGGGCGCGGGAGGCGAAGTCGGTCACGGGTCTTCCTTTCGGCGAAGGGCGGGCGCGGGCCCGACGGGGAGCGGAGGCGTCAGTCTGCCCCGGCGCCGAAGGTGCGCGTGCTGCCCAACCCGAGTTCGCTGATGGCTCGGAGGAGGGAGGAGTCGGCGCTCCCCAGCCCGATGCAGTGGATTCGGACGTCGCGGTAGAGGGTCTGGCGACGCAGGTCGGAGAGCAGGAAGCGCTCCATGAGGTGGGGGCCGGGGTATTGGATCGGCTCGCCCGCGGAGGCGGCCTCGCCGCGCCCGGCTTCGCCGTCTCCGACCTCGTCTTCGGGCAAGGCAGGGTCCCAGCCATCGAAGTCGCTCCAGGTCGGCTCTCCGTCGCTGAGGAGGAAGATGGTGTCGCAGCCTTCGTCGAGGCAACGCGGGGCCACGTACTCGTCGTCGCCGGGGTGGAGCTTCCCGTCGCAGGCCTTGAACGCGAGCCGCAGGCCGCCGTAGAGGTTGGTCCAGCCGCGGAGGGTCCCCAGGGGGCGCTCTTCGGTGGGGTCGCCGGGCGCGATGGCCTCGAGCGCCCGCACGGCGCGGTCCACGTTGCTCGGGGTGGCGTGGAGCAGCCCGGGCGTGAGGGCCTCGGCTTGGCTGCCGAACACCACGATGGCGAAGGAAGCGCCGGGCGGCAGCGAACGAAGGGAGCGGATGAGGAGGAAGCGCGTCGCCTCGAAGCGGTTGCGCGCGAAGACCCCGGCCCGGGCCGCGTCGGGCAGGGCGCGTGAGAGGGCCCTGCGCTCGCCGGGGGCGAGGGGCTCGAGCATGGAGTCGGAGAGGTCGACCGCGTAGGCGACGCGCTGCCCCTCCGCCGTCAGGCTGAAGAAGCGGGGACGCTCGTGGGTGGCGCCGGCGCTCTCGGGCGGGTCTTGGCCGGCCAGGATCCGCCGCCAGGCGGCCGCATCGACGGCGGGCCGCGCGAGGCCCAGGGCATGCGCGAGAAGGCCGGCGACGGTTCGCCGGGTGCGATCGGGGAGGCGCGGATCGTCGAGGGCACGGGCGATGGCTCGTGCGGCGGGGAGGAGCTCTGCTCGCGGAGTGCCGCGGAAGGAGGCCAGGGCGCGAGCGCAGGCGGTGATGAGGAGCGGCTTCGCTGCGCCGCGCCGCCGGTCGTCGAGGAGCGAGGCCGCGAGTTCCAGGGCCGCGGGCCGTCGCGCGTCGGCGAGGGCCAGCAGGGCCGCGAGCCGTCCGTGCAGGCTGCCTCGCCGAGCGCGGACCAGCTCCCGCACGCCCGCTTCGTCGTGCTCGCAGAGCGCGCGCGCGGTGCAGTAGAAGAGCCACCCGTCGGTGGGGTCCTTCCGCTTGCGGAGGAAGCGGAGGAGGAGCTTCGTGCGCTCCTCGTCGGGGCGGTCGCGCAACGCGCGCCCGAGGACCGTCGCGAGGAGGTAGCGCACCTGCAGCGCCGGTGCTTCGGGGCGGCGGTAGCGGGCCGCAAGGAGCGCGAAGGCGCGCGGCGCTTCGGAACGCGCGAGGGCCTCCATGCCCAGCACACGCCGATGCAAGGAGGCGCAGCGGAGGCTCTCTTCGTAGGCCCGCAGGGGGTTGGCCTTCTCCTGGCCGTGGGCCGGTGCCGCCGCCAGGGCGAAGACCAGGGCGAGGAGGGGGGTCCGCCGTGCGCCGGAAGGGATCACGGCGGCATCCTATCCAGCCCGAGGCCTTCGGGGGGCGACGCTCCGTCCGGCGCGCGTCCCTGCCGGGAAGCCTTCCGAGGAAGGACACCGAGCCCGCTCGGGGGTCGCGGGGCCAAGGCGGCGGCCGCACGATGTCGGTGGCGGATGCGTGAATGGGGCAATGACGCTCACCAAGGACTTTGCCAGCGACCGTGCGGCACTCTTCGCCCGCGCCCAGGAAGTCACCCGCGCCGCGCGCCGCGGCGTCTCGCGCCACCTCGTTCGCGCGGAGCTCTCGCGTCTGCTCGACGGCTTCGAGGCCCGGCTCAAGGGGGCGCCGCAGCCGCGCCAGGCGCGGCGAAGCCTCGATCGCTGGGCGCGCGAGCTCGAGGCGAAGCACTACCTCATCGCCGAGGTGCACCTCGAGCGGGCCGCGGCCGCGCTCGGGCTGCGGCGCGAGGGCGAGGCCTGCGCGGAGCCACACCCGGCGCCCGCCAAGGCGCCGCGCACCCAGCCCGCCGAAGCGTCGCGGGCCCAGGCCGCCGAGGCCGCAAAGCCCCGTGCCCGGCGGCGCGCGGGGAGCGCGCCGACCAAGCCACGCCCCGGCGCCTCCGCCGCGGAGGCGGCCGACGAGGGGCCTTGGGCCGTCCTGAGCCCGCGCGAGCGCGCCCTGGTCGCTCGCCTTCCCGGGCCGGACGCGCCGTTGCAAGGCGCCGCGGCCCTGGCGGCCTGCTGGGGGGGCGGCATGTCCCCCACCAGCGCCCGGGGGCGCTACTCGCGGCTGGCCAACAAGCTGCGCGCCGCCCACGGACGCGACCTCCTCCTCCGCGGCCAGGGTCGCTACGGACGGGCGGTCGACTGAAGGAGCCTGAGGGCCCGGGCGTCGATCCCCGGAGCGGGCGTGGCGGGGCAAGGTGCGGAAGACGCTTCGCTTCTCGCCCGGCGACCGTCGGTCCTGCGGGCCAGGGGCTCCTGAGGACCGACCGCGCGCCGCGCGGGAGGGGCTCTTCGTAGGGGCAGGCGCCCGTCCTCGGGCTCGGCCTGGCGGGCGGCGGCGTGCGAGAATCGCGCCGTGCGCGTGGCGGCCTACGTCTACCCCGGCTGGCATCCCATTCCCGAGCGGGACCGCTCCTTCCACCCCGGCTTCACCGAGTGGGAGCTGGTCGCAGCCTGTCGCCCGCGCTTTCCCGGGCACGCCCAGCCGAAGGTCCCGCTGCTCGGCCCCTACGACGACCGCGATCCGGACGAGGTGGGCCGGCGGGTGCGGCTCGCCCTCGACCACGGCATCGACGCCTTCGTCTACGGCGTTTTCTGGTGCCGCGGGAAGCGCGTCTTCGAGCAGGCCCTGGAACAAGGCTTCCTCGGCTCGCCCGAAGGGCGTGCGGCTCCCTTCGCCGTCATGTGGGCGAACCGAATGCCTCGGAGGGTCCTTCCCGTCCGGCGGGCGGACCTCCCGGTCATCGAAGGAAGTCGGCGTGTGCGCAGCGACGTGGAGGACTTCGTTCTCTTCGTGAGCACCCTGGCGCGCGAATACTTTGCCCGCCCGAATTACCTCCGGGTGGGAGGTCGGCTCTACTTCTCCATCTTCGACAGCACCTTCTTCATCAGCGAGATGGGCGCCGAGCAGGCGCGCGAGGCCGTTGCCCGCGCGCGCGCCTGGCTGCGGGCCGAAGGCTTCCCCGACCTGCATCTCGCGGCCATCGACCCCGCCGCCCACGTCATCCGAGACCTCGCGGACATCGGTTTCGACAGCGTCACGCACTACGTGCTCCTCCCCTACTGGCGTGGGGAGTTCATCCAAGACTACGTCGACTGCGCGCGCCGGCGCGCAGAGGAGTGGGCCGGATACGCCCGTCGCTCGGGTCTCCCCTACATGCCCTCGGTTGCGCCGGGTTGGGACGCCTCGCCCCGGGCGGCCGACTTCGGGCCCGAGCGGCCGCGCAAGTATCCGTGGTCGCCGGTGGTCGTGGGCGAACGTCCCGAGGCCTTCCACGACGCACTCCGTCGCGCCGTGCGGTTCGTCGAAGCGCACCCAGCCGAGGACCCCTTGCTCTTGGTGGCGTCCCTCAACGAGTGGAGCGAGGGCCACTACCTCGAGCCGGACCAGCGCTTCGGCCTGGGCTGGCTCGAGGCGGTGCGGGCGGCGCGTCGCTGAGGCGCCAGAGGACGACGCCCCGCAAGGTGCCCTCGGCGGGGAGGGATTCGACGCGCAGCGGCCTGCCGCGCACGCCCTCGACGTAGTCCCGCACGCGCGCAGGAACGTCTCCGTAGCCGTTGTCGCAGCTGAGCAGGTAGATCGTCTCGGCCGCGGCGACGGCGGGAGCCACCGAGCGAGCGAGGTAGTCTTCCCGTCCGGGGGCGTTCCAGCGGTAGAGGAGCGGGACCACCTGCGTTCGCCAAGGAGGCGCGGGGCGACCGGGGCTGCGCAGGGGCGCGAAGTCCACGGGCAGCGGCGGGCGGAAGGGGTGTTGGTCTTCCTCGACGAAGCCCGAGCGGTAGAGGACGGGGCCGGGGCGGGCAGCGTGTGCGGCGCTGAGTGCCTCGACGGCCTCGCGCCACTGCTCCATGCCCTGCAGGGGGTCGAAGGCTCCGCGCTCTGCGTAGGTCGAGAGCGACTCGGCGAGGGTGGGCCCCAGGTAGGCCAGGCAGACGGCAACGGCCAGTCCGCGGCGGAGACGGGCGACGAAGAGGGCCGCGAAGGCGACGGCGGGAACGAGGGCGGTGGAGAGGTAGCGGGCCGCGAGCAGGTTGGGGCCGCCGGCGAGGGCGAAAAGGTCGAGCAGGACCCCGGGCGCGGCCGCGGCAGCGGGCAGGAGTTCCGCGTGGGCGGGCCAGGCGCCGCTGCGCCGCGCGCAGAAGCCCGCGGCGGCGGCAACCAGGGCGGGCCTTGCGAGCAGCGTCCAGGGGAGGAAAAGGTCCGGGGCTCCGAGCCAGGCGAGTTCCCCACGACGGGCGGCGATGGCGAGGAGGTGCAGAAGGCCGGGCGCGGCGAGGAGGGCGGCCAGCCCAAGGTCGAGCAAGGCGGCGCGCGGGGGATAGGACCTGCGCGCGGCGGGGCTCAGGGCGTAGACGAGGACCAGCCCGAAGGCGGGGAGGACGAGCAGGTAGTGGGCGTAGAACGCCCCGAGTCCGCAGCCCACGAGCAGCAACCGGTCGCGCAAGCTACCGCGCCGCGCCGTGCGGACGGCTCCGTAGAGCATGCCGCCGGCGAAGGCGGTGGCGAGTGCGTAGGGGCGAGCCTCTCCGTCGTGGAGGAAGTAGAGCGGGTCCAAGAGGGCGAAGAGCAGGGCGCAGCGGGCCGCGCGGGAGCCTCCCAATTCCTTCGCGAGACCGTAGAGGGGCACCAGGCCGGCGAGGCCGGCCAGGAGCGAGGGCAGGCGCAGGCTGGCTTCGGCAGGCCCGAGGAAGTGCGCGAAGGGCCACACGAGAACGTAGTAGAGCGGGCTCTGCCCGTGAAAGGTCACGGAACGCGTCCACGCCTCCGCGAGGCTCCCATCGACGGCCCAGGCGGTGCCGAACTCGTCCAGCCACAGGCTTTGGTTCCAGCCCGCGGCGCGCAGCACGACCCCCAGGACGGCGGCCAACGCGAGCCCGACAGCGTGCGGACGAAGGAGGCGGGGCACGGAGGACCGAGTGTAGCAAGCGCGGCCCGAACTCCCGGGCCAGGGGTCCCTCCGCGGCGTTCCTCCCCAAGAGGCGGCGCGCGGAAGGGCGGGGCTGCCGTGCGCCGCCAGGACGCGGGGCCGGCGGCTCGCGCGATTCGATCCTGCCGGATAGAAGGAGGGGGTGCACCCCCCCGAGGCTACCGGCGGCGACTGGGTTCCCCTGCAAGGCGAGGGCCTCGACGCCTACGCCCTGGGGCCCGTCGTCGACTCCGGGCCGGTCGGAACCCGTTACCGGGGCCTGCGCCGCGCCGACGCAGCGCCGGTCGAGATCCTTTCCCTCTCCCAGCGCCTCGCAGCGACTCCGCAGCACCAGCAGGCGGTGCTCGAGGAGCTTCGCGCCTGGGTCGGCGTCCGCGACCCGGGCCTCTTGGAGGTCGAGGCGCTGGGGAACTCGCACGGACGCTTGGTGGTCGTTCGCAAGGCTTCGCCGGGGGAGTCGCTGGCTCAGCGCTTGGCCCGGGGAGGTCCCCTCGACCCCCGCGATGCCGCGCGCGCGGTCCGCGATCTGGCCGCCGCTCTGGCCCGCCTCCACGAGGGGGGGCGGGCCATCGGCGACCTGCGCTCCGAGGCCGTGCACTGGGCCGAGGGCCGAGCGGTGTTCGGGGGGGCTGGCCTGGCGCGCGCCACGAGCATCGCGCACGGCTTCACCCGCTTCGGGTTGGGCTTCGGTCATCCGGAAATTCTCGCCCCCGAGGTACTGACCGGCGACCCGAGGCGCCCGACGCCTGCGAGCGACGCATACGCCCTCGGGATCCTCTTCTACGAGTTGGTGTGCGGGCGGCGGCCCTTCCGCGGCGCACCGGCCGAGGTCCTGCGCGCCCACCGGGCGGAGTGGCTCCCGCCGCCGCCCGCCGGTGTGACCGTCAGCCAGGCCGTGGCGGGCTTGCTAATGAAGATGACCGCTCGACGACCGCGCGAGCGCCTCAGCGCGGCCCAGGCGCGGGACGCGCTCGAACAGCTCCTCGGCGGAGGCGCGCAGGTGGAACTCCCGGCGCCCGCGCCGGGCGCACCCGCGCCCGTCGTCAGCCGCGAGGAGTGGCTTGCCACGCAGCCGGCGAGCGCTCGAGGGTCGGCGCGCTGGAGCGCGCGGCGCATCGACGACGCCTTCGGCAAGGGCCCCCGACTGGAAACCGAGGGCTCCTTGCGGTTGCCGCCGGGCGCGCTGGACGAACTCGTCGGGCCGGCGGCGGACGATGCCGGGGAGCGCGAGGAGCGGCTGCGTCTCGACGAGAAGCTGGGCCGCGGGCCCGCGGGGACCTCCTACGCAGGCAGCGCTCCGGGCCACGAGGGACCCGTGGTCCTCAAGGTGCTCACCCGGGCGTTCGGGAAGCACCCCGAACTCCACGAGCGGGTCCTGCGCTCGCTGCGCGCGGCCCGGGCGGTGCGGCACCCGCGGGTCGTGGCCGTGCTCGACCTTCGCAAGAGCCCGAGCAGCACCGGCGAGCGCGACGTCGTCGTCCTGGAGCGCTCGACCGGCGAGACCCTGCGCGCCGTCCTCGTTCGCGAAGGACGCCTGGACACCGATCGCGCGCACGGCGTCCTGGTCGACCTGATCGACGCCCTCGAAGCCGGCGCCCAGGCCGGCCTCGCCCACGGGGACCTGCGCGCCGAGAAGGTCTTCCTCGAAGGCGAGCGCGCGCGGCTTGCCGACTTCGGCTTCGCCGAGGCAAGCTGCCTTGCGGCGGGCTACGGAGCGGCAGGGCTTCCCTTCGGGCACCCCGGCTACCTCGCGCCCGAGGTGCTGCAGGAGGGACAGGCACGACCGGGCCTTGCCAGCGACCTCTACGCGCTGGGGATCCTCGCCTACGAACTGTTCTGCGGCCGGCACCCCTTCCCGGCGTCTTCGGCGCGGGAGGCCCTGCGCCTGCACTTGGAGGCTCCGCTTCCGCCGCCACCCGACTCGGTGGCCCTCGCCAAGCCCTACGCCGACTTGATCCTGCGCCTCGCGGCCAAGCACCCGCGGGACCGCTTCGCCGGGCTGGGCGAACTCCGCGCAGCCCTCGAAGCCTGCCGCAGCTCGAGCGGTTCGGGGGAAGGGCCCATCGAGGTCGAACACCTCATCCTGAGCAACGTCGCCCCGGCCTCGGCGGACCAGTGGCAGCAGATGCAGTCGGCCATCTCGCAGCCCGAAGGGGACTGGAACGCGGAAATCCTCGCCCGCGCCAAGAAGAAGCTGGAGGCGTCGGCTTCCTTCGACGCTCCCGCGGGGGGCCTCCGCCGCGCAGCGCTGGAGCAGGCCCAGGGCGCATCGCGGAAGTCCGCAGACCCTCCCTCCCTGGTCTTGGGAGGGCTCGCGGCCGCGGGCGTCGTCCTGGGCGTCGGCGCGCTGCTGGTTTCCTTGGTCCCCCGCAGCGCACCCCAGCGGGTGCTCCGGATCGGCGCCCCGCCGACCGAGGCGGAGCAGCGGGCAGAGGCGCAGGCGGCCGCAGAGAAGGCCGTCCGCGAGGCCGCGCGGGCTTCGCGCGCCCAAGGGCGCGCGCTCATCGCCGCCGGGGATTTCGCCCGAGCCCACGCCATCGTCGAGGGCCTGCGGCGCGACGAGCGGTCCGAACTCCACGCCGTGGGCGAGGTCCTCTCGGGCGAATTGGACCGTGCCCTGCGCGCGCGCTTCGAAGCCACGCGGGCCGAGGTGGAGCGCCTCCTCGCGGCCGGGGAGGGGGCCCGAGCCCGCGAGCTCCTGGAGCCCCTTCGGAGCTGGCCGCTCGCGGCCGGCACGCCCCTGGCACAGGCCGTCGACGACCTGCGCCGGCGGGCATCCGCGGCGAGGGCCCGCCCCGCGGACGGGGGTCCTGCCCTGCGGGACCTCGCCGGGGCGAGGCGCGCACTGCGGGGCGCGCTCGCGGGCTTCGCAGGCGGAGGGCGGCTCGATGCGCACGGGCGGGTCGTCTTGGAGTATTCCTCCGCAGGGCGGCTGGGGAAGGACCTGCGCGTGGCGCGCGGGGAAGCACCCACCCGGGAGCGCCTCCCCGGGGGCCGAGGGGGCGAGGGGCTGCGCGTGCGCGCCCCGCCCGGTCGGCCCGTGGTCCTCCTGCTCGCCGGTCTGCCCCTGCTCCACCTCGAGGCGGCGGAGCTGCGCTTCGTCCTCGCCGAGCCGCCGGCCTCGAGCGCTCAGGTCGCGCTCCTGGCGGGGGCCTCCCCGGGAGGGAGAGGAGGGAGGGGCCTCTCCTTTGGAGCCGTTCCGGTGGAACTGGGGCCGCGGCGGCTGGAGCCGCTCGGGAGCGGAACCCTCCCGGCGCTGCGCGCGCGGGTGTACTACGACCTTGGCCTCTCCGGGCGTCGAAGCGCGCGCGAGGCCCTCGCCGGTCGGCTGGGAATTCCCGGGAGGGGCGCGCCGCTTGCGAGGGGCATGGTCGCCGGTCCGAGCCGCGGCCTCCTTGCCGTCGCCGTCGAGGGAACGACGGTGTGGCTTCGCTCCTTGCGTGTGGAAGGCCGTCTCGACGAAGAGGCCCTCGGCGCACGCTGAGCTCGCTGCGCGGGGGCGGCCCCCAGGCCAGGCCACCGTATGGGGACGGACCGGGCCGCCGCGGGGCAGGAGGCGGGTCGGGACCTTGGACGGACGGCGTCCGCGCCCAAGGGCTCACCTTGCGCCCCTCTCCGCCGTGTGACACCCTCGATTCCCAGTGGTCGCGACGACGCAGCGCTGCCCGACCTGCGACGGCCCCGCTCCGGCGGGAGCCCACGGGAGCGGTCGCCTGTGCGGCGAGTGCCGCCCCATCTACGAAGGGCTCCTCGAACGGGCGCGCGTCGCCGCGGACACGCCGGGCACCTGCCGGAAGTGCAAGCAGGACTTGCGGGGCAGCGCCGCCCTCCGGGTCGAGGGCGGACTCTACTGCGGGCGGTGCCGTGCGGCCGGCGAGTTCCTCTTGCGCCTGGCCGTGCGCGAGGCGCGGCGGGGGGCGCGCTCGGCGCGCAGGGGGCAGAGCCTCCCCCGCTGGGCCGTGCTCACGGTGCTCGGGCTGGCTGCGGGCGCCTCGGGAGGCGCGCTCGCCTACACCGTCTCGCGCTGGACCGAAGAGACCGACCCCCGACGACGGGCGGACGTCGAGATCCCGAAGGCGCGCGGCGAGGCGGCCGAGGCGCTGGCCCGCGCTGCGGCCGCGGCCGGGAAGGACCTGCGCACCTACGCTGCCGCGAAGGCGGCCGAGGAGACCGTCCTCGCCGCGCGCGCGGAGGCGGGATCCGAGCCTGCGGTCGCCGGGGCCTTCGAAGACCTGCTCGCGCGGGTGCGGGCGGCCAAGCGGCGCGCGGCGCCTGCGCTGGCGGCCAGCCTCCTGGCGGAGGCGGCGGCCAGCGCCGCCCGCGAGCGCTTCGCGGACGCCGCGGCGGTCTTGGCGCGTTTCCCGGCGGAGCTCGGCGACACCAGCGCCGCGGC
>RFHU01000262.1 GCA_003695705.1 Planctomycetota bacterium | reverse complement strand
CCTTCGGGGTGCTCGCGGCGGGGTTGCGGCGCCGTGCTGCCTGCGAGGCCAGCGGACTCGATCCCTTCGACGGGCGCTTGCACGCGGCGATCTTGCACAGCCGCCGGCCCGTGCGCTTCGAAGACCTCTTCGACGCCGAGGCCTTGGCGCGCCGACGCGGACCCGAGAGCGTCCCTGCCCTGGGCGAGGCCCTGCTCGAGGCCTTGGAGCGCACCGTGGGGGAGGGCGCCCGCGCCCGCCTCTTCGCGGCGCTGGCGGGCCTTCCCCGCGCGCCCGCTCCGCGCTCGTCCAGCGGGCGGGCCCGTCGTTGGAGCGAACTGCTCGGCGCCTTGGGCATCGAGCGGGCCGACCTGGAGGAGCGCTTCTTCGCCCTCATCGAAGACGACGTGCCGGAAGACCCCCGCGCAGCGCTTGCGCTTCCCCGCCTCGACGTGCTGGTGCGCATGCAGGCTTCGCCGGCGGGGTGGCGGGTGGTCGTGGTTCCGGACCAGGAGGTGCCCGCTGGCTGGGACGTCGAGTGCCGGTTGCGCGGCCGGGGGATTCCTTCGGGATCCGCCCGGCGGCTGGGCGCGCAGCCGGACGGCAGCTACGCCTTCTTCGTGCTCGCGCGCAATTTCCTGTTTCCGCCCGAGGTGCAGGTGGGCCTGCGTTGTTTTGCCGAGCGGCCGCTGCTCCAGTTCGTGTGGGAGGACTGGCAGGCACCGCGCGGCGCTCCTTGACGGCGGTCGCGGAGGGTGCCCGGGCCACGGCAAGGCAGCGTGCGAGCGGTCTTGCGCGCAGCCCTGCGGAGGAACACAATCGCTCTCCCCTGCCCTCGTCGTTTTTGGAGGAGGACCGCGTGTGACGGAACCAGCGCACGACCCGCGAACCCCTGGACGCAGCCACGCCTCGGCCCTCGGTCGCGCGGATTTGCTGCGGCGCCTCCAAGGCCTCGCCCTCGGGCCCGAGGCCCTGCCGCGCGTGCTGCGACTCGTCGAGCGCGAGGTGGAGCGTGCCCTCGCCGCGCGCGGCGCGGACGCCTACACCGCGAGCGAGATCCTCGCGGCCGGCGGGGGCGAAGAACTCGTCGCGGCCCTGCGCGAAGCGCGCGAGCGCGAGCGCCGTGTGCGCAAACTCCGCGAGACGGGCCTCGCGGATCTCTCCGCCGAACGTCTGGCCGCGGTCCTCAGCGAAGCGAGGAGTTGACGCGTGGCCTTTCTGCAATTCCTTAGCGGTGCGCGCGACCAGGAGTTCGAGCCTCTCAACGACTCGGCGTCCTTGGTCTTGGGGAGCGGTCCCGAGGCGCATTTGCGCTGTCCGGATCCGGGGGTCGAAGCCAAGCACTGCACCATTTACCCCGCGCAGGGTTCCTTCTGGCTGCAGGATCTCGGCGCGGGCATGACCGTGTTCAACATGCAGCGCATGGCCGGCAGCACGCAGCCCCTCAAGCCGGGCGACGTGTTCATCGTGGGGCGCACCTACGTCAAGTTCTGGGCGGAGAAGCCCGCCCAACCCGGCGGGGGAGGAGGCGATCCAGCCGCCCTCCAAGCAGTCCAGACCGAGCTTGCGGCCGCGCAGGAGCGGGCCTCGCGGCTCGAGGCCGAACTCGCGCAGGCCAGCGACCTGCGCGCCCGCCTCGAAGCCGCCGAGCAGCGCACGGGGGCGCTCGAAGCCGAGCTGGCGACGGCCAAGCAGAGCGCGGAGGAGGCGGCCGCGCGGGCGTCCGCCTTGGAGGACGAGCTCGCAGCCGCCAAGGCCGACGCCGAGGGCCAGATCCGGGCCGCTCGCGAAGAGGCCGAGCGCGAGCGCGCTGAGCAGCAAGAGGCGTTGGAGGCGACGCGGGCTGCGCTCGAAGCGTTGCGAGAGCAGGCCGAAGCGGCGGCCTTCGACGCGCTGCGCGCTGCGGCGTCCGATTCCGACCTGGCCGCCGCCCTCGACGCGCTGCGGGTCCCGGACGCCTTGCGGCGCCGACTGGAGGAGGCCATCCGGGCAGACATCGAACGTGAGGTCCTGCGGCGCGTGGAGGGGCCGGTGGTTCCTGTGCGCGGCCTGCGGATCGAGGGACTCGACCGAGACCTCGAGGCTGAGTTGCGGGCGGTCCGCCGGCGCGTGGCGCAAGTCGAGGCCGCGCGGAGCCTGGGGTTGGCGGAACTCCCCGCAGAGGAGCTGGAGCGCTTGCTCGAGCTGGCGCGAGGCTGAATGGCGAAGAAGGACAAGAAGAAGCGAAAGAAGAAGGGCCTGTTCGGCCTCTTCGGCGGCAAGGGAGAGGAAGAGGCAGCGGAGGCGGGGCCCGTCCCCGAGGGAGAACGGACCCTGGCTCCCGAATACAGCCCTCCCTCGGGCTCCGGGCAGCGTGGCGGACCCGGGCACTTCGACTTCAGCACCGGGCGGCACGAGCGCCCCAAGGCGACGGAGCCGGGCGCGGTGCCGGCCCCGGGAGCCGGGGTCGAGGGCGAGCGGACGATGGCGCCGGGCTACGCGCCCGGGGCAGGCGGCGCGGGGGCGCCGGACCCCTTCGACTTCGACCGCCCCGAAGGCGGGGCGCCGGCGGTG
>RFHU01000261.1 GCA_003695705.1 Planctomycetota bacterium | reverse complement strand
GCGGCGGCGGAGGGCGGGCCGGCGGAGGAGCACGGAGAGCCCCAGGCCCACGACCGTCAGGGCAGGGAGGTTGCCCGCCCAGAAGGCGGCGAGGGCGAGCGCTCCCCAAAGGGGGCTCCCCGCGCCCGCCGCCGCGAGGACGAACAGGTAGAGCCAGCCGCAGGGGAGAAGGGGCGTCACCGCGCCCAGGAAGAAGGCTCCGCGCAGGCCTCTCCTGCGGAGGGCTCTTTCGTGCAGGTGCGCGAGGGCATGGGCGAGGGGTCCCGGCAGGGGGAGCTCGAAGCCGGCGCCGCGCGCGAGGGAGAGGCCGCCCCAGGCGAGCATCGACAGCCCCGCGCCGACGGCCGCGGCCCGCTGCAGGCCGGCGAGGGAGCCGGCCGCGTCGAGGCCTGCGCCCGCTGCGCCGGCGACGGCGCCCAGGACCAGGAGGCTGAGGAGCCGTGCAGACTGGTAGGCCAGCAGGGCCCAGCCCCGCCCGCTCGAGGACAGGCTGCACACGCCCACCAGGGGCCCGCACATGCCTACGCAGTGGAGGCTCCCCAGGAAACTGGCCGCGAACATGCCCACGAGGAAGGCGGTCACCGGGCCTCCTTCGGGTCGGTGTCGGGAGTGGGAGCGGCGAAGGAGTGCTCGGTGCGGAGGGTGAAGCGCTGCCCGCCGTGCTGGCAGGCAAAGCGCAGCTCCCAGAGGCCGGGCCGACGCGCGGGGAGCTCGGCGGCGTATCCGCCGGAGACCTCGGGGAGTTCGACTTCGATGGACTCCGCGCGGCGGGCCTTGTGGAAGGCGAGCACGTGCACCTTGGCCCCCGCGAGGGGCCGCCCGTCGCGGTCGAGGAGGCGAACGAAGAGGCGTTGTCCGCTGGGGCGGGGCGTCGCGGAGACCTCCAGCCGCCAGCCGAGCGCGCGGTTCTGTGCCTCTTGGCGAAGGTGCTCGTCCCAGGCCAGGGCCTTGGCGTAGTAGTCGGGCTCGGCGACGGCGCTCGGGTCGGAGAGGGCGTAGGCGAGAAGGACGCCGTGGACGAACACGCCGAAGCCGAGCAAGGAGACGATGGCCAGAGTCCAGCGGCGGCTGGCTCCGGGATCGCGCTCTCCGCGCGGGGCGGTCATTCCTTGGGCCCCAGCAAGGTGGCTTCGGTGCGCGCGCGGAAGCCGGCGCCGTCCTCCACCACGATGGCGACGACCTTCTTTCCCGTGCCGTGGAACACGGCCTCGGGCAGCTTGATGAACAAGGTCGTCTCGCGCAGGGCGCCGGCCGCGACCGGGAGGGGATTCTCGGGCGCTACCACTTGGTCGGGCGCGAGGCCTTCGACGGCGATGCGGTAGCTGCGGGACTCCCGCGTCTGGTTGCCGATCTTCACCCGCACCTGGTTGACGACCTCGCCCGTGGGCAGTTCGCTGAAGGGCTCGCGGAGGCCGCGCAGCACGGTGACTCGGGCTCCGCCGCGCCGGGAGAGGCCGATGGCGAGGAGCGTGGCGAAGACGAGCAGCAGCCCGGCGTAGACGAGCACGCGCGGGCGGAGGATCCGCCGACCCTCCCCGGAAAGCTCGCGCTGGGAGCAGTAGCGCACCAGCCCCTTGGGGCGTCCGATCCGCTCCATGATGGCGTCGCAGGCGTCGATGCACTGGGTGCAGTGGATGCACTCCATCTGCAATCCGTCGCGAATGTCGATGCCCGTGGGGCAGGTCAAGACGCAGGCGCGGCAGTCGATGCAGTCTCCGCGCGCCTTGGCGTCTTCGTCGGCGAGGGGGAGGCCCTTGCGGCGCTTGCCGGGCTTGCCCCGCGGCTCTCCGCGGGCGACGTCGTAGCCGACGATGAGCGAATCCCGGTCGAGGAGCACCGACTGGAAGCGGCCGTAGGGGCAGGCCACCAGGCAGGTCTGCTCGCGGAACCAGAGGAAGTCGAAGACCATGGCCGCCGTCACGCCGGCCATGACGAGGAAGGCCACCGGGTGCTCGGCGGGCGAGCCGCGGATCCAGCGGATGAGCTGTTCCCAGCCGACGAAGTAGGCCAGGAAAGTGTGGGCGAGGAAGCAGGCGATGAGCGCGAAGACGGCGTTCTTCAGCCAGCGCCGCCAGCTACCGCCCACGCGGTCGAGCTTCTGCTGCTCCTGCGGGCTGCCCTCGAAGAGGCGTTCCAGGGGGCGGAAGAGGAACTCCATGTAGACGGTCTGGGGGCAGGCCCAGCCGCACCACGCGCGTCCGAGGAGGGCGGTGACCAAGAAGATGCCCACCAGGATGCCGAGGAGGAGGAGCATCAGGAGGGCGGTGTCGGTGGGCCGGAAGACCGTGCCGAAGAGGGTGAATTCCCGCGCGGGGATGTCGAGCAGGATGAGCGGTGCGCCGCCGACGCGCAGATGGGGGACGGCGACGAAGACGACCATCAGGACCCAGGCCAGGCTGCGGCGGAGGAGGTAGTAGCGACCGCGAGAGAGGCGCGGGCGAATCCAGCGCCGCGTGCCGTCGGCGTTGAGGGTGGCGAGGACGCGCTCGGGCGGTTGCAGCAGCGTCGCCTTTTCGTGCGCTTCTCGCTCGGGGTCGCTCACCGTCGAACTCCTCGGGGCGGGGGAGAGCGCTGCGCGCGGTCTTGCGGGTCCGCGGCGCGCTCCCTCGCGCGCTCCTTCAGGGCGCCTTGGTTCCCTGGGGCGCCTTGGGGTTGGGGGGGTTGCTGCCTCGCAGGCTGGACACGTAGGCGGCGAGGAGCTGAAGCTGCTCGGGGGAGAGCTGCTTGCCCCAGGCGATCATGCCCTTGGCCGGGACGCCGTCGCGGATGGTGCGGTAGGCGTCGAGGCGGGTCGGTCCGTGGAGGAAGTAGTCGTCGCACAGGTTCGGTCCGATGAGCCCCTGGCCCTGGGGGCCGTGGCAGGCGACGCACTTCTGCGCGAACAGCTCGGCGGCCTGCTTCATCTTGGCTTCGTCCGCAGCAAGGGCAGCGAGGGCCTCCTCGCTGGGGCCGCTCTCCCCGCTGGGGGCGGCGCCGGCCCGCGCCGCGCGGTCTTGCTCGTATTCCTCGAAGACCAAGAGCCCAGGCCCCCAGTGGTAGTAGGCGACGTAGAGGGGGGTGAAGATGATGGTGGCCCAGAAGATGAAGCTCCACCAACCGGGCAAGGGGTTGTCGTATTCCTGGATGCCGTCGTAGTTGTGGTCGAGGATCTCGGCGCCGGTGACGGGGTC
Source organism: Planctomycetota bacterium (assembly GCA_003695705.1). Taxonomy (GTDB): domain Bacteria; phylum Planctomycetota; class J058; order J058; family J058; genus J058. Next base: position 13,577 of record RFHU01000261.1, on the reverse strand, counting down.
GACGGCCGGGCCGGCTTCGGTCGCGGTTCCTGCCGGGGACGACTCCGCGCCCCCGCCTGCGGGCACGGGCGACGCCTCGGGTTCCGACGGGTCGGGCGCCGCGCCTTGGGCTGCGTCGTCACTCACGGGGTTCCTCCTCTCGGGCGGGGGCGGGGTCGTCGATGGGGAGTCCGGCGGCCGCTTCGAAGGCGGCGCGGTCGGCGCGCAGGGTGCGCGCGGAGACGGCCACGAAGACGCCGGCGAAGATGACCAGGGCAACTTCGGGGAAGACGGACAGGTCCATGTGGGAGATCAGGTCGCTGAGGCTCATGGCTACTTCTTCTGCGCTTGCTCGGCCTTGATGTCGGTTCCCAGGCGCTGCAGGTAGGCGATGAGCGCGGTGATCTGCTTGTCCTTGTAGCGCTCGGCGGCGGCGGCCTGTTTTGCCGGGTCGTTGGGATGGATCTGCTCGCCGAGGGCACGCGCGATGTCGGCGGCCTGCGCGCGGGCGTCCTCTTCGGCGTGGCGGACGGTGTCTCCGTAGGGGACGCCGAGCATGGCCATCACCTCCACGCGCTTCTGCGCGGCGGACCAATCGATGGGGTCGCGGAGCAGGTGGGGGTAGGGGGGCATGATGGAGCCCTTGGTGACCTTGCTGGGCTCCTCCATGTGCTGCAGATGCCACAGGTGGGGGTATTTGCCGCCGACGCGGTGCAGGTCGGGGCCGATGCGGCGGCTGCCCCACTGGAAGGGGTGGTCGTAGACGAATTCGCCGGGCTTGCTGTATTCGCCGTAGCGTTCGGTCTCGGCGATGAGCGGCCGGACCATTTGCGAGTGGCAGTTGTAGCAGCCCTCGGCGATGTAGATGTCCCGGCCCAGGAGTTCGAGCGGGCGGTAGGGCTTCACCGAGGCGATGGTCGGCACGTTCGAACGGATGAGGAAGGTGGGGATGATCTCGAACAGCGAGGCCACGACCACGGCCACGACGACCCACGCGGTGAAGGTCAGGGGGAGGGCCTCCCAGCGGCGGTGCCAGCGGAGGGCGGCGAAGCGGCGCAGGTCGAAGAAGGCGCCGCCGTCGCCGCGCTTGCTGCCCCAGGGCGACTCGGCGGAGCTGGGCTCGTAGGGGCCGAGGGCCGGGGCTTCGTAGACGGGCTCCTCGTAGCGCTCGGGGCGCCGTGCCCAGGTGACGACGGCGTTCCCCAGGCAGAGGATCGCTCCCGTGAGGTAGAGCACGCCGCCAACGACGCGCACCCAATACATGGGCATCAGCGCGTTGACGGTCTCGACGAAGTCGGGGTAGGCCAAGCGCCCGGTGGCATCGAAGGCGCGCCACATGAGGCCTTGGGTGAGCCCCGCCACGTAGATGGGCACGATGTAGAACAAGATCCCGATGGTGCCCATCCAGAAGTGGGCCTCGGCGAGCTTGGGCGATGCGAGGCGGGTCTGGAAGAGGCGGGGAATCAGCCAGTAGGCCATTCCGAAGGTGATGAAGCCGACCCAGCCGAGGGCGCCGCCGTGGACGTGGGCAATGGTCCAGTCGGTGTAGTGGGAGAGGGCGTTGACGGTCTTCACCGAGAGCATCGGGCCCTCGAAGGTCGACATGCCGTAGAAGGTCACGCCGACGACGAAGAACTTGAGGACCGGGTCGGAGGCGACCTTGTTCCACGCCCCGCGCAGGGTGAGGAGGCCGTTGATCATGCCGCCCCAGGAGGGCATCCAGAGCATGACCGAAAACAGCATGCCCAAAGTCGAGGCCCATTCGGGGAGGGCGGTGTAGTGCAGGTGGTGGGGGCCCGCCCAGATGTAGATGAAGACCAGCGACCAGAAGTGCAGGATGGAGAGCTTGTAGGAGAAGACGGGACGGTTGGCGGCCTTGGGGAGGAAGTAGTACATGAGCCCCAAGAAGGGAGTGGTGAGGAAGAAGGCCACCGCGTTGTGGCCGTACCACCACTGCATGAAGGCGTCCTGCACGCCCGCGTAGATGGGGTAGCTCTTGAGGGCGCCCGCCGGGATGGAGAGGTTGTTGAAGATGTGCAGGACGGCGACGGTGACGATGCTCGCGATGTAGAACCAGATCGCGACGTAGATGTGCCGCTCGCGCCGCCTGGCGATGGTCCCGAACACGTTGAGGGCGAACACCACCCACACCAAGGTGATGGCGATGTCGATGGGCCACTCGAGTTCGGCGTATTCCTTGCCTTGGGTGAAGCCGAGGGGCAGGGTGACGGCCGCCGAGACGATGATCGCTTGCCAGCCCCAGAAGTGGAACTTGCCGAGCGCGTCGCTGTACATGCGCGTCTTCAGGAGACGCTGCATGGAGTAGTAGGCTCCGCAGAAGAAGGCGTTCCCGGCGAAGGCGAAGATCACCGCGTTGGTGTGGAGGGGGCGGAGGCGGCCGAAGGTCAGCCACTCGTGCAGTCCGCCCAGGGAGGGGGCCACGAGTTGGATGGCCACGATGAGGCCCACGAGCATGCCCACGACGCCCCATACCAGGGTCGCCATGAGGAACATGCGCGGGAGGCCGTCGTCGTAGCGGAAGGTTTCCAGGCCCGCGGCTTGGGGGGACGCGGGCTCACCGCTGCTGGGGGAGTCGCTCACGGATTCGATCCTCTCTCCGGACAGGATGCAGAAGGGAGAAGGAAGCCGGGTGCGGCAGATCGTCGCGCGACGATCTGCCGCACCCGCCGGGCTGGAGGCGGGGGCCTAGACGTCGGGGCGACGGACCGGGGCCTCGGCGAGGAACACGGCGCGCAGCACGTCTTCGCTGGTGAGGATGCCGAGCACCTTGCCGGTGGCGTCCACCACGGGGAGGGCGTTGACTTTGTTGTAGAGGAAGGTCTCCGCTGCACGTGCGAGGCTGTCCTCGGGCCGGACGGTGTGCAGGGGGGCCGGGGTCATGACCTGCGCCACGCTCGTCCCGTGCAGGTCGAGCTTGCGCTCGGGGTTGGCGAGGGTGGCGCGGACGACGTCGCGGTTGGAGAGGATTCCGACGAGCCGTTCGCCCTCCAGCACGAGGACGTGGCGAATCTGGTCCTCGGCCATGCGCTCCAGCGCGGCGAAGAGGGGTTCGTTCGGGGCCACGGCGACGACGCCGGAGGTCATCCACTTGGACACGGTCACAGGGTCACTCCCCCGCCGGTTCGACGGTTTGGGTGAGGGGGTTCCAACGCAGCCGAGTCGGGTCGAGGGCGGCCAGGGCTCGCACCACGTCGATGGCCGCGAGGATACCCACCACGCGCCCCCCGCCCACCACCAACAGCCGATGGGCGCGCGCCCGCACCATTTGCCGGCAAGCCTCGAAGAGCGGGACGTCGGGGGCGCAGGTCGCCGGAGGATGCGCGAGGGCGCCCACGGGGGTCGTGTCGGGGCGGCCCTCGCGGGTGGCTTCGAGGAGCAGCGCTAGGTCGACCTCGCCCACGAGTTCCGCGCCATCGAGCACGGGCGCTCCGCTGAGTCCCCGGTCGAGCAGGGAGCGGCAGGCCTTGCTCAGGGGAAGGTCGGCGGCGAGGTGGACCACCTCGCTCGTCATGAGCGTCGCCGCATCGAGGTCGGATGGTTTCAGCATGCGGGAACTCCGTTCGCGGCCGACGGCTGCGCAACTCTTGTGCCCGGAACGGGTCGATCCGGCGCGACAGGGGTTGCGCGCGGGAGGCGTCACGTCGGCGTGACCTTCGTCGCGTCGCGGTGCCCGGCGGGTCCGTGCCCGGCACGCGGCGCGGTCAGAGCACCGGCGAGAGGAGGCGGGCCACGGCTTCGAGGGCACGCTGGCGGCGGGGTCGCCGCCGGTGGGCCGCGCGGTCCACCTCGCGCGCGCGCTCGAGGATGCGCTCGAAGGAGGCTTCGAGGGCGCCGGCCACGGTAGGGCCGTAGAAGAAGGCGTTGGCCTCGAAGTTGAGGCGGAAGCTGCGCTGGTCGAGGTTGGCCGAGCCCACGGTGGCGACCCGGCCGTCGATGGTCGCGGTCTTGGCGTGGAGGAAGCCCTTGGGCACTTCGTAGATCCGGACCCCCGCGGCGAGGAGGCGCGCGTAGAAGGAGCGACCGGCGTAGAGCACCACCTGGTGGTCGCTGCGGCCGGGCAGGACGAGGCGGACGTCGACGCCGCGCAGGGCGGCCGTCTCGAGCGAGAGGGCCATGGCCACGTCGGGGACGAAGTAGGGGGTCTCCAGCCACACGCGTCGCTGGGCGCGGTTGATGGCGGCGAACAAGATGGTGTGAATGGCGTGCCAGCGGTCGGTGGTCGGGCCGCTGGCGACGAACTGCACCCACTCTTCGCCGGCGGTCGAGGGAGGAGGGAAGTAGCGGTCTGCGCCCAGGTCTTCGCCGGTGGTGTGGTACCAGTCTTCGCAGAAGATCTCTTGCAGTCGCTGCACCGCGGGGCCGCGCACGCGGACGTGGGCGTCGAGCCAGGGGCCTTGGAGCCCGGCGTATTCGTCGCCCACGTTCATGCCGCCCGTGAAGCCCGCCGCCCCGTCGACCACGACGATCTTGCGGTGGTTGCGATGGTTGAGCGACAGGCGCCGGCCGAGGCGGGAGAGGGGGAGGAAGCGCACGATCTGCCCGCCGGCGGCGGCGAGCGGGGCGAAGAAGGCCTGCGGGGTCCCGAGGCAGCCGACGTCGTCGAGCAGGAGGCGAACGGCGACGCCGCGCCGTGCGGCGCGGACCAAGGCGTCGCGGAGGCGCTTGCCGGTCCGGTCCGGACGCCAGATGTAGTAGGTGAGGTGCACGTGGTCGTGGGCGCTGTCGATGGCTTCCTCGATGGCCGCGAAGGTCGCTTCGCCTTCTCGGTAGAGCGTCACCGCGTTCCAGGGGCGCGCGTTCACTCCGTCGAGGCGCTCGGCGAGTTCGAGGAGGCCGGGGTCGGCCGGGAAGGGGCACCCCGTGGGCAGCGGAGCCGTCGGTCGGAGGGCGATGCTCGAGGCGCCGGCCTTGAGCCGGCGCCGGCGCCAGCGGCGGAAACGGAGGCGATTGGAGCCGAGCAGCCAGAAGGCGACGACGCCGAGGTAGGGGACGAGGAGGAGGAAGAAGATCCACGCCCAGGTCGCGGTGGACTCGCGCCGCTGGTAGTAGACGAGCGAGACGATGAGCCAGGCCACCAGGGCGTAGTTGAGGAGGGCGACCGCGAAGGCGGCCTGGGACCCCAGGGACGAGACGAAATCCGCCACGGCGTCCACGTTACCCGCAGGGAGGGCGCCTGAGGCTGTCACGGCCGCGTGACGGGAGAAGGGTCGGCGAACCGGCGGCGCGACGGAGCGGGCCCCCGGGGAGGGAGCTCGGGGCGACCGGTCGGCGCCGCGGTCGGGGGAGGGTGGGCCAGGTTCGCGAGCGCTTGCCCCCCGTGGGGTTGCGTTCCGTGCGCGTCCGGGGAGGGTCTCGGGCGTCGGCGTCGCTCGGGGGCGCTCGACCGGCTCCGGCCGCTCCGGGGGACGGCTTGGCCCGGCGTGTGCGTACGCCCGGCGCCCGTCGAGAGGTCGTAGGAATGGAAGCGCCCCTGAGCTGGTCGGTGGAGACGTCCGCGGACGGCCCCCGCATCCTGCTCGTCGAAGACGAAGTGGACATGCTCGAGGTCATCTCGGAGACCCTCGCCGACGAGCTGGGCGGGGTGCGCATCCGGGCCGAGAGCCAGCCCCTCGGCGCGGCCGCACTCCTCGAACGGGAAGACTTCGACTTGCTCGTGGTGGACCTTCGCATGCCGCTCATGAACGGCTTTCAGCTCATCGAGCGCGCCCGCCGGCTCAAGCCCGACCTCCCCACGGTGGTGGTCACCGGCTACCCCAGCGCCGACAGCGCCGAGCGCGCCCGCCGGCTCGGTGTGCGGGCATACCTCCGCAAGCCCTTCCGGCCCGAGGAACTCGTCGCCGCGGTCCGAGAGGCTCTGGCGGGCTGAGCGCGGCGCGCGCTGCGGCGCGGGACCCCTGCCCCGACCGAGCCGGCGCGGCGCCGACGCCTCTTCGCCGCGTCGGCCGCCGTCTCCTGCCCAACACCTGCTAGGCTTCGGGCATGGAAGCCGCTCCCGCCGACCTCGCGGAGGCTCTCGTTCGCCTGGTGGACTCCGCGGCCGTGTTCGCGGTGGCCCTCGACCGCGCGGGCCGGGTGGTCTACGCGAACGCCAGCTTCCTCGAGGCGGTGGGCCTGGGCGCCGACGAGGTGCTGGGCGAGGACTATTTTGCGCGCTTCGCGCCCGAGCAAGGCCTGCGCGCTTCCTTCGAGCGGGTCCTCGAGTACGGGGCGGGGCGGCACGAGCACGAGGTGCGCACCGCGAGCGGAGCCGTCCGCCAGGTGCTCTGGAGCACCGTGGTCCGGCGAGGCCCCGGCGGCGAGGTCGCGGGCACGCTCAGCATCGGCGCCGACCTGACGCGCCAGCAGCAGGCCCTCGAGGATGCCAGCGAGGCCAGGCGCCGGCTGGAGATGCAGCAGTTCGCCCTCGACCAGCACGCCATCGTCGCCATCACCGACCGGCAGGGGCGCATCACCTACGCCAACGACCGCTTCTGCGAGATCTCGGAATACTCGCGGGAGGAGCTGCTCGGACAGGACCACCGCATCGTCAATTCGGGCACCCATCCCAAGGGTTTCTTCCGCGACCTGTGGGCGACCATCGGCCGCGGGGAGGTCTGGCGGGGGGAGATCTGCAACCGAGCCAAGTCGGGCCGCCTCTACTGGGTCTACACCACCATCGTCCCTTTCCGCGACGCGCTGGGACGCATCGACCAGTACGTCGCCATCCGCGCGGACATCACCGAGCAGAAGGAGACGCACCGCCAGCTCGTCCAGGCCGCCAAGTTCGCCGCGCTGGGCGAACTGGCCGGGAACGTTGCCCACGAGGTCAACAACCCCATCGGGATCATCAGCGGCAAGGCGCGCCTGCTCCTCTCCGGCAAGTACGAGCTCCCCGCCAAGGTCCGCAGCGAACTGGAGAAGATCGTGGCCCAGAGCGACCGGGTGGGACGCCTCACCCGGGGGCTCCTCGACTACTGCCGCCCCTCGGTCAGCCCCAAGGCGCTGTGCGACTTCCACGAGCCGCTGCGCAAGGCCCTCTCCTTCGTCGCCTCCAAGGCCCAGCGCTACGGGATCGAAGTGTGCGAAGAACTCGCTGCCAATCCCTCGGCGGTGAACGCCAGCGCGGCCGAATTGGAGCAGGTCTTCCTCAACCTGTTCCTCAACGCCATCGACGCCATGGAGGAGGGCGGCGGGCGCCTCGGAGTGCACACCGAAGTCGACGGAGACGACATCGTGGCCAGCGTGCGCGACAGCGGCCCGGGCGTGGACCCCGAATTGATGGACCGGATCTTCGAGCCTTTCTTCACCACCAAGGCCGGCAAGGGGACCGGGCTGGGCCTGGCCATTTGCCACGGCCTCGTCCGCGGGCACGGCGGCCGCATCGACGTGGGCAACGAGCGCGACGGGGCGGTGTTCCGCGTGCGATTGCCCCTCGCCCGCTCCAACGCATAGAATCCGCGCCAATGAAGCGTCCTCGGATCCTCGTCGTGGATGACGAAGAAGGCATGCGGGAGGTGTGCAGCGACACCCTCGAGCAGCTCGGCGACGTGGAGGTCGTCACCGAGGGGGACCCCCTGCGCGCGAAGACCTTGCTCGACGAGCAGAGCTTCGACCTCATGGTGACGGACATTCGCATGCCCGGCCTCAGCGGGGTGGAGCTGCTTCGGCACGCGCGCGAACGCGATCCCGACCTCCCCGTGCTCATGCTCACGGGCTTCCCGTCGGTGGAGACGGCGGTGGAGAGCATGAAGCTGGGCGCCGTGGACTACGTGACCAAGCCCTTCCTGCCCGACGAACTCGTCGCCAACGCGCGACGCTTCCTCGAGGCGCGGCGGCTCAAGGAAGAGAACGAGCTCTTGCGCCGCCAGCAGCGGCGGGGGCGTTTCGACGAGCTCGTGGGCGAGTCCGAGCCCATGCAGCGGGTGTTCGACGTCATCGAGCGGATCTCGGGCACCGACGTCGACGTGCTGGTGCGCGGAGAGACGGGCACCGGCAAGGAACTGGTGGCCCGTGCCTTGCACCAGCGCAGTCAGCGCAAGGACAAGCGCTTCGTCCCCGTGGACTGCGGGGCCATTCCGGAGAACCTCCTCGAGAGCGAGTTCTTCGGCTACGAGCGGGGCGCCTTCACGGGGGCGAACTCGCGCAGCATCGGCCTGCTCGAGTTCGCCGACGAGGGGACCCTGTTCCTCGACGAGCTGGGCGAGCTGCCCATCCTCCTGCAAGCCAAGCTGCTGCGCACGCTCCAGGAGCGCAAGATCCGTCGCCTGGGGGGCAAGCAGGAAATCTCCGTGGATGTCCGCGTGGTGGCGGCCACGGCGCAGGATCTCGAGAAGGCGGTCAAGGAAGGGACCTTCCGTCAGGACCTCTACTTTCGCGTGGACGTGGTGCAGATCCACCTGCCCCCGCTGCGCGAGCGCGGCGACGACGTTCGCCTGCTCGCTCAGCACTTCGTGGAGCGGCACGCGCGGGAGATGGGCAAGGACGTGAAGGGCTTCACGCCGGAGGCCATGGAAGTCCTGCTCCACTACCGTTGGCCCGGCAACGTGCGCGAGCTACAGAACGTGGTCCGGCGCGGCCTGGCCATGACTCGCGATGATGAGATCGGCGTCGACGTCCTGCCCGATCGGCTGGTGACCACCTCGGGGGACCGGCCCCGCGGCGGTTCGCGCAAGGGCCTTGGCTTCTTCGAGCAGCGCGCGCAGCGGGTCGCGGCCTTCGAGCGGGAATTCCTCGCTTCGCTCTTGCGCAGCCACAAGGGCGACGTGGCCTCGGCGGCCAAGGAGGCGCAGGTTCCACGGGGGACCTACTACCGCCTCATGAAGAACCACGGCCTCAAGGCTTCCGACTTCCGCACCGGCTGAGGGGGTCGCGTTCGGTCGGGGCGGGAGACCGCGCCGGCGGGCGCTGCCGTCGCGCCCGCGTGACCGCTGCGCGTCCCGCCGGCGCCGGCGAAGGGGGAAGCCGCGGTCGCCCGGGAAGGGTTTCGAACGGGGTCGGACGCGGCCGAGGCGCTTGCGAACGGAGAGCGGACGGCGCAGGCCCGTTCTTCGGTCGGGCACGGGGCTTGCGGAGCCTCGATCGGAAGGAGGTCGTCGTGCGTGTGCTCGTGCCCCTCGATCGTTCCGAGCTTTCCGAGCAGGTGCTCGCGCCCTTGCAGGCCTGTCTGCGGGCAAAGGGGGAAGACGCGGAGGTCTTGCTGCTGACCGTTGTCGAGCCGGCCGGCACGGCGGCCGAGGCAGACCCGGCGCTCGATGAGGCAGAGGCCTACCTGCAGGGCGCGGCCCGCCGCCTCGAGGGGTGCGCGGCGACGCGCTCCTTGGTGCGCCGCGGCGATCCCGCCGAGGAGATCCTCTCCTGCGCTGCGGAGGAGGACGTCGACCTGGTCGCGATGTCCACCCATGGCCGTACGGGCGTCTCGCGCTGGCTGCGGGGCAGCGTCGCCGAGCGCGTGCTGCGAACCCTGGAGGGGGTGCCCTTGCTCCTCGTGAATCCAAGCAGCCTGGAGGGATTCGACGCCGCTCGCTGCTTCCGCTCGGTGCTCGTCCCCCTCGACGGGTCGGCGGAGGCGAATCGGATCCTGCCGCGCGTCCAAGAGCTCGGCGCCTCCTTCGGGGCGGAAGTGACCCTCCTGCGCGTCCAGCCCTTCGCGCCGGCGGCCGTGCCCAGCCCGATCTTGGCGCCGTCGCTCTGGGACCCGCGGAAGGTCGAGAAGAGCCTCGAGCCGCAGGCGGAGCGCCTCCGCGAGGCGGGCCTCACCGTGCGGGTGGAGGCGCGGATCGGCGACCCGGCCGCCGAGATCGTCGACGCCGCGGTCGAACACGACTTGGTGGCAATGACCACCCACGGGCGCTCGGGGCCTTCGCGATGGTGGTTTGGCTCGGTGGCCGAGCAAGTCGTTCGCCACTGCGATTGCCCCCTCTTCGTCCTCCGTTCCCGGTAGCGGGGCGGTGCGCTGCGGTCCCGAGGGGAGGCGCGGTTCCCGACCGATCGGTCGCAAAGAACCGCCTGCGCTCGACCCGTGCGGTCCCGGCGCGCACGGGCCCGTCACGTGCGCGTGACGGGCTTGCGCTCTCGTCGCGTACCTGAGAGGGTCTGGGGCTAAGTCCAGCGCAGCGGAGGGGCCGAGCGGCCCGACCCGTGCGGCGTAGGCCAGCTCCGGGAGGCCCGCCATGAAGCCCATTTCGCGCATTCTGCTCGCCCTCGACACGGGCGGGATGCTGACCGACGTATGGCGCGAGGCGCTGTTCCTCGCCGAGACCTTCGCCGCCAAGCTCGTGCTCGTGCACGCCATTCCCGAAGCGGGCGAGTGGAGTCCCGAGTTCGGGACCCTGGCCGGCCGGGTGCTCGACTTGTTCGGCGACCTGGCGCGGGAGGCCGAGGATCGTGGCGTCGAGGTGCTGCGCCCCTTCGAGGTGCACGCCGGGACCCCGGCGGAACTCGTGCTGGAAAAGGCGCGCGAACGCCAGGCCAGCCTGGTGATGCTCGGCGCGGCGAGCAAGGGCGTCCTCGACCGGCTCCTGCTCGGCTCCACCGCCGAGACCGTGCTCCGGAAGGCGCCCACGCCGGTGTGGGTCGTCCGTCCGGGCCGAGCGCACGACCGCCTGCGGCGGGTCCTCTGCGCGGTGGACGCCTCGGAGCCCGGCCGCGAGTCCCTCGCCGCCGCCATTCCGCTCGCCCGGACCTACGTCGCTCCCTTGAGCATCCTGCACGTCGTTCCCCGCAGCGGGCCCACGCATGCGGTGGACTGCCGCGAGGTCCCCGACCTCACCGAGCCCTTCGACCTGCACGGGATCGAGGTGGAGACGCTCTGTTACGAGGGGTCCGTTCCGGAGGCCGTCGTCGCGGCGGCGAACGACGTCGACCCCGACCTGCTCGTCATCGGCGAAGCGGGGCGCACGGGGCTCGCGCGGCTCCTCCGCCGGAACACCGCCGAGGAAGTCGTGCGCAAGCTGCCCTGTTCGCTGCTGGCCGTCAAGGCCGAGGGCTCGTCCGCCGCGTGAGCGCTGCGGACGAGGCGGCGAAGGTCCCTGCGCCCTTGGCGCGCGCCCAGGCGGGCGTGTGCTTGGGGTGCGGCGCCTTGATCGCCCTCAGCTTCCTCGCCCTGGCCTACACGGTGTGGTGGAGCGACCGGCGGTTCAGCGACGATCCGGTCGCGGTCGAGCGCACCTTCCGGTCCATCGTCTCCTGCGCGTTTCCGCCGGGCTACCGCGGGTTTCAGGCCGCCGTCGCGCCCGATGGGCAGCGCATCGCCGTCGCCGCGCCCGCCACGATGGAGGGCAAGCGGATCGACCTGCGCGCGTCCTTGCTCCTCTCCGCCTGGCGTTTTCCCGCGAAGCGACCCGCGGACCCCGACCCCGAGGAGCAGATCCTCCGCTTCTGGCGCACGCAAGTCGGCGACCGGGAGGTCTTCCTGGGCAAACTGTTGCGCACCCGCGAGGCGGACGCGCGCCTGCGCGTGGGGGCGCGGGAGTGGTCGGGGCGCGAGGTCCGCTTCGAATGCGCCCGCCGCTCCGTGCGCCTGCTCCTGTTTCGGCTCCCGGCGGACGACGAGGGAGCGGAGCGCTGGCTGGCCTTCGCGGGCGACGCCGCGAGCTTCGACGAGCGAGCCCTCGAGGAGTTCCTGGGGAGCGTCGTCAGCTCAGCCCGTAGACCGGGACGACCGCGCCCCGCGTCGCGCGATTGAGCGGGGAGGCGAGGAAGGCGATGGTCTCGGCCACGTCGGCGGGACTCGGCCAGCGCTCGTGGTCGGCGTCCGGCAGGGCGTCGCGGTTGACGGGCGTGTCGATGATCGAGGGGACGACCGCGTTCACCCAGATCCCGTCGTCGCGAAGCTCCTCGGCGAGGCAGAGGGTGAGCGAGATGACCGCCGCCTTGCTGGCCGCGTAGGCGGCGAGGCCGGCCTTGGGGACGAGCGCGGGCTTTGCGCCCACGTTGACGATGCGGCCCCCTTCGGTGTCGCTGGAGGCACGCATCTTCTTGACCGCCTCGCGGGTGGCGAGAAAGCAGGTACTCGCGTTCATGTCGAGCATCTTGCGGAAGTCGTCGAGGCCGGTCTCCGCGAGGCGGGAGGCGGCGAAGCCTCCCGCGATGTTCAGGCAGGCCCACGGCGTGGGCAAGGAGTCGAAGTAGGCGACGGCGCTCTCCTCGTCGAACAAGTTGACGCCGGTCTCTACCTTCACGCGCTCGTGCTCGAGGTACTCGAAGCGGTCGAGTTGCGAGGCGCTGTAGCAGGGCACGTAGCAGGTGGCGCCGCGCTGGACGAGCAGGGCGACCACCGCGGCGCCGAGCGCCCCGCTGCCGCCGGTGACCACCACGTCGCGCTCGGCGAAGTCGAAGCTCATGGCCTGGTTCCTTTCGCGTCTCGGGTCCGCCGCGGACTCTCGAGGTTACCTGAGGCAGGGTCCCCGAGCCCCGGCCCGGCCGCGCCCTCGGCACCGCGACGCCAGGACCGGGTCCTCGGCTCCTTCCCTCCGGCTCCCAACAGGTTCCGGATGGAGCACTAGAATGCGCGGGTGTCCGCGGCCACCGAAGAGAAGGCCGAGTTGGTCTTCGAGCTGGAGGGAATGACCTGCGCCTCCTGCGTGGCTTCGGTGCGCAAGGCCATCGAGGCCGTTCCCGGCGTCGAGGAGGTGGAGGTCAGCCTTCCCCTGCACCTGGCCCGGGTGCGGGCGCCGCGACCGGCCGAGGCGGACATCGCCGCGGCGGTGGCGCGGGCCGGCTACGTGGCCCGGCCTCGCGCACCGCGGGAGGAAGGGAAGCCCCTCGCCGAGGAAGCGGCCTCCGCCGCAAGGGCCCTGGCCGACGTGCGCGCCGCGCGGCGCCGCTTCCTGGTCTCCCTCGTCTTCACCCTCCCCCTGCTCGGACTCGCCTGGAGTTCGCTCGCAGGCCTGCGCCTGCCGCCCTGGACCGCCTGGGCGCAGGGGCTCCTGGCCACGGGCGCCCTCGCCGGGGGGACGAGCATCTTCGCCGCGGCCGCCCGGCGGGCGCGTCGCTTGGGGGCCAGCATGGACACCCTGGTGGCGCTGGGGACGCTCGCCGCGTGGGGGGCGAGTTGGCACGCCCTCGGGAACGGCGGTCCCCTGCACTTCGCCGCCGCGGGCATGATCGTGACCCTGGTGCTCCTGGGGCGCTACCTGGAAGCCCGCGCGCAGGACCGCACCGGCGCTGCCCTGCGCGGGCTCCTGGACCTCGTTCCCCGCATCGCCCATCGCCTGCGCGAGGACGGGGGCAGCGAGGACGTCCCCGTCGGCGAGCTGCGCCCGGGCGACCGCCTGCGCGTGCTCCCCGGCGAGGCCATTCCCGTCGACGGCACGGTCCTGGTGGGGTCGAGCGAGGTCGACGAGGCGCTGGTGACCGGGGAGAGCGTGCCCGTGCTCCGCGGGCCCGGCGACCCCGTCGTGGGGGGGACCATCAACGGGCGCTCGCCGCTCGTGGTACGCGCCGTGGCGGTCGGCGCCGACACCCAGCTGGCGCGGATCGTCCGCCTCGTGGCCCGAGCGCAGGGCAGCAAGGCCGAGGTCGAGCGCTTGGCGGACCGTGTCTCCGCCGTGTTCGTTCCGACCATTTTGCTCATCGCCCTGGCCACGGGGCTCGGCGGG
>RFHU01000005.1 GCA_003695705.1 Planctomycetota bacterium | reverse complement strand
CGGGGCCCGCCTCCCCGCCCCCGGTCGGTCGGCCCCGCGCGCTCCGGGACCTGGAGCGCCCGCCGGGACGGGCAGCCTCCCGCCTTCGGTGAACCTCGCCCCCGCCGATGGCCCCGTGCGCCTGCGCGACGGGCGCACCCTGCCGGGCCGTGTGAGCTGGTCTGCGAACGCTCCCTTGGGCTCGCAGGTCGAGCTGCAGTACACCCTCGACGGCGGGCGCACCTGGAACACCTTCCAGCGCAGCACGCGCACGGCGGGGACGAGCAACCGAGTCCCGACGGGCCCCGCCAACGCCCAGCCGAACCTCTACGCGATCCGCGCCCTGCTGAGCGGGCCGGGCTTCCGCCCCGTGGCGAGCCCGAGCATCACCCCGCGCTGAGGCCGACCCGACGGGCACGCGGGGGGAGCGCCCCGCGCGGTCGGGTCCCGGCAGGCCTTCAGCGGAGGCGTTCGCCGGGGCCGAGGCTGAGCAGCCGCGGGCGCTGGGGCCGCTCGCAGGCGACCTCGGAGTAGTTCACGACGCGCTCTTGGAGGTAGCGGTCTAGGTCGGCGTAGCTGAGGCCGTCGGCGTCCGCGTCGGCGGCGCCGGCGAGGCCCTCCACGAGGTAGCGGGTGAGCAGGCCGTGGCCGGCGTCGGCCTGGGCCTCCTCGTCGGCGGCGAGGGAGGTGGCGACCACCAGCGCGCCGGCGCTCGCGTCGGCGAGGAAGAGTTCGCGCAGGGCCTCGGGCCAGCCCGCCGGCGGCCCGGAGCGGGGTCCCACGCCGCGGGCCCCGGCCTGGAAGTCGGCGTCGAAGACGACCAGGCGCCGGCGTGCGGGCACCCGGCGGAGCGCCGCCGCGAGGTCGGAGAGGAGGAGGGGCTGCTCGTCGCCTCCGCCGGGGAGGAGGGCGAGCGCGCCGTCGGAGCGGCGTAGGCCGCGGCCGGCGAAGTAGAACACGACCTGGTCTTGAGGCTGCGCCCGCGCCGCGACCCGCTCCAGCGCCTCCAGGACGTTCGCGCAGCGCGCCTGGCCGTTGAGGAGCAGCGCGACGTTCTTGGGGGGCGCCCAGCGGCGCTCTTCGCGAGGGGGCTGCGGATCGAGGGGGCGGCCGTCGGGTCCCAAGGCGGGGACGTCGCCGGCGAGGAGCGCGGCGAAGGCCTCGGCGTCGGCGTCGGCCCCCGCGCAGGGCTCGGCGTAGGCCGAGACGCCGACGACGACCGCGTGGGTGGCGGCGAGCAGGCGCTCCTTCTCTCGCTCGTCGAGGCGGTCGAAGCGGGCCACCGCCTTGGCCACAGCCGCTGCGCCGCGCACGGCGGCGTGCCGGCGCGCAATGGGCTCGAGGAGCGTCCCCACTTGCGACCACTGCTCCTCGTCGAGGTCGCCCGGGGTCCAGGTTCCGAACAAGTCCAGGCCCCGGTCGAGGTCGTCGAGGGCGAGGCGCGGCGGCGCGAGGAGCTCGTCCGCGGCGCCTGCGGACTCCTCCTCGTCGGGGGCGAGGGAGCGCACGCGGACGCGTCGCTCCGGCTCGCGCAAGGGCAAGGGGCGCTCGGAGCCGGCGCTGAGGAGGCTCAGCTCCAGATCGCAGTCGACTCCGTAGAGCTCGTCGGCGATGACCCAGTGGGGGCCGATGGGCCAGAAGTACCAGGCGAGGAAGAGGGCGTTGGGGAGCCACCAGCCGTTGGTGTCCAAGAACACCGCGTCCCAACGGCGGACGCGCGCCTCGAGCACGAGGTCGTAGCCGCCTTCCCAGGCTTGTTCCGCCGCGGGGAGGGTGGGGTCCGCCACCTCCACGCTGGGCTCGTCGCCGCCGGGGAACACGCGCTCGAGGGCGCGGCGCAGTTCGGCGGCCAGGGCGGGCGCGTCGAGGCGCATGGCCGAGCGCAGCTCGGCGGGCTCGGCCTCGCCCCGCGCGTCGCGGACCGGCGCCACGAGGACGCGGTGCCGTCCCCCCTTGCCTGCCAGGGGCTCGAGGACGGAGAACTCCTCTCCGCGGGCGAGGGCGCCGGGGTCGTAGCTCGAGCACCCCGAGCCGCCCGCCGCCAGGACGGCCGCGAGCGCCGCTGCCAGCGTGCGCCCCACCGCGGTCCTCACCGCGCCCCCTTGGCCAGGCGGAGGCCGAGCTGCGGACCGCGGTAGTCGGCCCGTGGTTTCAGCCGGTAGGTCCCGCGCGCGATGCGCGCTTCGGGGTAGAGGAAGGAGGCGCCGCGGGCCGAGGGGTGCAGCTCCGCCTCGCCACGCCGGCCGCGCGCGCGGGCGATCGCCGTCCATTCGGAGACGTTGCCCGCCAGGTCGAAGACGCCTTCGGGGGTGCGGTCGGCGGGGTTGCTTCCGGAGGGCTTCAGGGAGCGGGCGAGCACGTCGTCGCGCCACTCCTCGCCCCAGGGGTAGGTGGTCACGGCTTCTCCGTGGTAGCGGACGGCGTACTCCCATTCGTCGTCGCGCGGAAGGCGCATGCCGCGGAAGCGCGCGTAGCCGCGCGCCTCGTCCCACGAGATCCCGGTGACCGGTAGGTCCTCGGTGCCGGGCGGCGGCTGCTTGCCCTCCCAGCCCAGCGGCCAGGGCGCGACGTGCTTCGGATCGGCCCCCAGCCGCTTCCAGAAGGCGGGGTCGGTGTATTCGGGGGCGACGAGGAACTGGGCGTATTCCCGGCGGCTGACCTCGCGCTGGGCCAGGTAGAAGGGCGCGACGTCCACTCGCCGGGGGGGGTTGCGCTCGGCGGCGCTGGAGCCGAGCTCGACGTTTCGGCGGCCGGGCAAGAGGACCATGCCCTCGGGTTTCTCGCGCACGCGCCGCAGGCGGCGCACCAACCCTTCGAGCAAGGCGCGCCGCCGCTCGGCCTCGGGGTCGCCCGCGGGGAGCTGTGCGTAGTAGGCCTGCGCGCGCTCGGCGAGCTCCAGCGCCCGCACGGGATCGCTCCGCTCGTAGGCCAAGGCCGCGTCGTGGGCGGCGCGGCCCTGCTCCAGCCGGCAGGTGCGCAGGGTGGCGTCGGTCACGGCCTTGCCGAGGAGCTGCTCGGCCTTGCGCGCCGCGCGGGCCACTTCGTCCCAGGCCGCCAGGCGCTCGTCGAGGCTGGCCACGGCCTCGTCGCCCGACCCCGCCAAGGAGCGGGCCTTCTCGCTCTTGCGGGCAAGGTCCCGCAAGGCCTCTTCGCGCACCAGGGCCTCGAGGGCGGTCTGGGCGCGCCCGAGCAGGTCGCTGCGGGTGGCTTCGAGCTTGGCGTCCAGCCCCCGGTCGCCTTCCAGCGCGCGCAGGCGCGCGACCAGGGTCCGCAAGGTCTGCCGGTCGGCGCCCGCCGCGAGCTTGCGGCGCATGCCCTCGAGCTCGTCGCGCAGGGCGCGCGTCGCGGCCAGCGCCTTCTCCTTGGCTTCCTTCAGCGCGGCGAGGTCTGCGGGGCGGAACTGGTCGGGGCTCTGCAGCTCGACGTCGAGGACGGGGTAGGCCTGCAGGTCCAAGAGCGCCTGGGCGTAGGCGCGGTTGGCGTCGAAGCGTACCTCCGAGAGGCCCTCGAACCCGGGCGAGGCTTCGCCCGCGCGGCGCACGAGCTCTTGGGCCCGGCGCGCCGCGCGCAGGCGGAGCAGGCGCTGGGCGCCGTCGCCGGCGGGCGCGCGAGCGAGCGCTGCCAACACGGCCCGCGCTTCGTTCGAGAGCAAGCGCGCGGTCTGCAGGCGGCGCGCGCGTTCCAGCGCCCCCTCGACCTTCTGGCGGAGGGCCGCGAGGGCCTGGATCCGCTCCTGTGCCTGGGCGCGCTCGGGCCAGCGCTCTTGCCCCGCAAGGCCCAGGGCCACGAACAGCTCGCGCTGGGCCGTGTCCGCCGCGGTCCGGAAGGAGCGGACCTTGCCGCGCCCTGCGAGGGCGTCCGCGCTCGCCGCCACCGCGCGCCCTTCGAGGGCGGAGGCCAGGTCGGGGTAGCGGTGGACCTCAGTTTCGCTCGCGCCCTGGGCGTCGCCGGCGGCGGACCGGACCACTTGCTCGGAGAGGGCGCGGGCGCGTCCTACGGCCTCCTCGGCCTGCGCGAGCCGCGTCTGCACCTCGCGCAGGCGCTCGAGTCGCTCGCTGCGGGCGGTGAGGTCTCCTTCGAGCTCGGCCAAGCGGCGGTCGAGGGGAGCCGCTTCGGGACGCTGCTTGCTCCCTTCGAGGCGCGCGCGGGCTTCGACGGCCCGCTGGCGCAGGTCCGCGAGCGCGCCGAGGAGTTCGGGCAGGCGGCGCCGGCGCTCGGAGAAGTCCGCCAGCTTCGCGAAGGCCTGCTCGCGTTCGAGCAGGGCGTCGCGCTCCCCTGCGAGGGTGCGGGCGAGGGCCTCGGTCTCGGCGATCAGGTCGCGGTAGCGCTGCTCGGCGAGGATCTGCTCCTGACGCAGCGAGCGGTAGGCGAGCCCGGCGGTCACGGCGAGGAGCCCCAGGACCACCGAGGCCGCCAAGATCCCGCGTCGGTTTCGCCGCGACCACTTGCTGAGGCGGTAGACCACGGTCGCGCGGCGGGCCGTGACCGGGAGGCCGTCGCGCACCCGCTCGAGGTCTTCCTTGAGCTCTTGGGCCGATTGGTAGCGCTTCTCCTTGGGCTTCTCGATGGCCTTGAGGATGATCGCCTCCATGTCCCAGTCGATGCTCGGGTCGACTTGGCGCGGAGGGCGGGGGTCGGTGTCGAAGATCTTGAAGAGGAGCTCGGTGAGGGAGCGCGCGGTGAAGGGGAGCTCGCCCGTCCACAGCTCGTAGAGGATGACTCCGAGGGCGTAGACGTCGGAGCGGACGTCGATCTCGCTGACCTTGCCCTCGGCCTGCTCGGGGGGCATGTAGTGGGGGGTGCCCATGACCGCGCCGTCGCGGGTCTGCAGGCTCGGGGCGCCCGACTCGTCGGCGACCTCGACCTGCTTGGCGAGGCCGAAGTCCATGATCTGCGGGACCCCGTCGGCGGTCATCATGATGTTCGCCGGCTTGAGGTCGCGGTGAATGATCCCGCGCTGATGGGCGTAGGCGACGCCGTCGGCCACCTGGATCATGACGTCGAGGAGCTCCTCGCGGCTCAGCTCGTTCTTGCGCCGCGAGAGGGGCTCGCCCTCCACGTAGTCCATGGTGAAGTAGAGGTTCCCGCCCACCTCGCCGATGTCGAAGACCGGGACGATGTTCGGGTGCTTGAGGCGCGCCGAGGCCTCGGCCTCGAGGATGAAGCGCCGCCGCTCCTCCTCGCCGGCCATGGAGCCCGAGAGCATGACCTTGAGGGCCACGATCCGGTTCAGGTCGATCTGCCGCGCCTTGTAGACGACGCCCATGCCGCCGCGAGCGATCTCCTCCAGCAGCTCGTACTTGCCTGCGTAGATCTTCCCTTCGGTGGGCGGGCCCTCTCCGTCCGCCCGGTCGGCGAGCTTGGAGCTGCGCAGCCCCCCCGAGGAGCCCGAGCGCAGCTTGGAGCTCGGCAAGGCCCCCGCGGTGGGCCGGACGTCGGGCTGGAGGGTGGGCGCCTCGGGGTCGACGCCGCTCAGGGTGTCGATGGCCCCCGGCGGCGGGGGCTGGTGGACCGTGGGCTGGTCTCCGCTCGACGGTCGCGAGTCGGAGCCCGGCACGTCGATGCTCGGCGGCGCGGGGCGGAGCCCGAAGTCGGTCTCGGCGTCGAGGCCGGCCGGCGCGGGCGCGTGGGGGCTGGGCTCGGGAAGGG
>RFHU01000260.1 GCA_003695705.1 Planctomycetota bacterium | reverse complement strand
GCGCCTTCTCAGGAACTCCCGTGCCCGCGAGAGGATCCAGGGCAGGTAGAGGATCGCCGAGTAGTGCCCGGTGGGCAGCGAATCGCGCTCGGGCCGCCCGAGCGCCTCCCAGAGCCGCTCCTGGGTGACGGTGGGGACGCTGGTGTCTCGGCGAGTGGTGAAGAGGAGCACGCGCCGGGGGTCGACGTAGGGAGCCAGGGCGTAGGGTTCGGTCTGCAGGATCGGCCGCGCCCGCGCTTCGAAGGCAGCGATGGCCTCGGGATCGCCGGGTGGATCGACGCCGTTGGCGCGGGCGAGGCGAACGCACTCGCGCTCCACCGAGCGGGCGAGCACCGCCGCCAGGTCGCCGCCGGCCATGACCGCGACCGCTGCCCGCACCCGCGGTTCGGCGGCCGCGAGGCACACGGTGGTGATCCCGCCCAGGCTCACCCCGTAGGCGCCGATGCGCGCGGGGTCCACTTCGGGGCGGGTCTCGAGCCAATCGATCACGCGCCGGCGGTCGGCGATCATGTCGCGGAAGGTCTCCTCGAGTGCCTCCAGCGTGGGCGGGAAGGCGCGCTGTGCGTTCCCGAGGCCTTTCCCGAAGCGACGTTCCACGATGACCGCGTGGAAGCCGTGCTCGGAGAGGTCCGCGGCGACGAGCTTGGCGATGTCGTTGTTCCCGCCCAGGATGGGGGTCACGACCACGGCCGGAGCGCGTCGAGGGACGCCGTCGGCAAAGTAGAGCCGGAAGTGGACGCGTGCGGCCTGGGCCTGTCCCTCGCGGCGGACGGCGAGGTGACCGGGGAGGACGCGGCGTCCCTCGACGCGGAGTTCCGGTCCCGTGACGACGTCGAGGGGTTCGTCGGGGGCGCAGCGCAGGCGACGGTCGAGTTCTGCGGGGAGGGGGCGCGCAGGGCGTGGTGGCTGCGCCAGGGGAGTGCGCACGATCAGCCCTCGCCAGAGCCCGGCGCCGCCGCAAAGCACGAGTCCCAACCCCAGGGCCGCGAACCGGGCGCCGCGGCGCAGGCGGCTCTCCCCCGGACCGGCCGCGGCCCGTGAAGGCTCCTCGGACGCCCTGACGAAGTCGGCCGCGCTCATTCAGCGCTGCATGTCGAGTTCGACGGCCAGGCGGTCTCCCGAAGGCCCCGCGGCGAAGGCGCTGAGGTTGAAGACCCGCAGGTGCGAGAGCTGCGACGGGATGGGCAGCACGCCGACTTGGTTCACCAGGCGCGGCACCAGCGGGGTAAGCGCGGTTCCCAGCACGACCTGCAGGCGGCGCTCGTCGATGCGCACGAGGGGCGCCTCCACGAGGTCGACGCCCACCTCGGCGTTGCGGTTCGACGAGAAGACGATCCCCTGGCCGGGGGCGCTCGCCACGGTGACCCCCGCGCGCAGGTGCACGGCCACGGTGAGGAGCAGGTCGGGCGTCGGCCCGCCGCGGTCCACCAGCAGGCTCAGGTGCACCTCCCCCAGCGAGAGCGTGGCCAGGTCGGGGGCGCCGGTGACCTGCAAGACCGGAGGGAGCAGGGCCTCGAAGCGGGCGCTGACGGGGGCGGACTCGTCGGCGACGCCTCGGACTTCGGGGAGGAACAAGGCGAGGTCTCCGAGGGTGAGCCCGCCGCCCCCGCTCGCTCCGAAGAGTCCGCCGCCGCTCGCACTCGCCGGACCGCTGCCCGCCGTACTTGGCGTTCCCGTTGCCTGGCTCCCGCTTGGCGAGAGGCCGAAACCGAGGGAGCCGAGGTCCCGTTCGAGCAGTCCCGCAGCCCAGGCGGCGTGCAGGAGGCGATTGATCATGTCGTCGTCGACGCGGACCTCGAGGCCGCGGGCGGTGCCCAAGGAGAGCGGCGCCAGGGCGGGGGTGTGGAAGGAACCCGGCGCTGCCGCCGACCGGGGCGTCGGCGCGGGGGCGCTCGCGTCGAAGGAGAAGCTCGCCTCCACCCCGTCGGCGTCGTGGGCGATGCGCTCGGGGAGGAGGCTCCAGGAGAGCGGCGCGCCGAAGACCTGCGCGGGAGTCTGGGGTGCGAGGAGGTCCGCGAGCGCCGTGTGCAGCGATGCCTGGAGGCCGGCGATCTCGCTGGCAAGGAGCCCTTCGAGCTTGCTCTCCATCCAGCCGCGAAGGAGGGGCAGGATGAGGGGCATGATGGTTCCGCTGTTCCAGGTGACTTGGAAGTTGTCGAAGGCGACGTCGACGTCGTGAATGTCGATGCGGAGGCGGCCGCTGGGCCCGCGCACGAGCACGAGTCGCGCGCCGAGGAGCGCGCGATCGGCGGTGACCGTAGCGAATTCGGTGGGCAGGCTGGCCACCGCCCGCGCCTCCACCTTCACGTCGGTCACCGGCCGCAGGACCTCGGCGCGCACGTGGAGGCCGTCGACCGCGCCGTCGATGCGGGCTCGCCCGACCGAGAGGCTGGGGTTTTGGAGGCTGACGCGCGCCGAGAAGAGGCCGCCGAGGAGGCTCCCGTCGTAGACCGGATCCTGGGCGACGCGCGCAAGGTCGATCCCCGCGACCAAGGGTTCCACGATCGAGGCGATGGCGTCGAGGGCCGGGTCGTTGGCCCGGATCGCCAGGGCGTCGGGAAGCGGCTGCCCGAGCGGCGCCCACTCGCCGGCGAGGACCGCGATCTGGGCGCTCGCCTTGCCGCCGCGGGCGTCCTGGACCGAAGCGGAGAGGATGTTCATGCCGCGGTCGAGGGTGACCTGGGTCCGAAAGGTGCCGTCGGCGCCCAGGGGGACGACCTGGGAACCGACGAAGACCTCCCGAACGACGGCCGCGGAGTCGACGGCCGCCACGCGGCCCTCGAGTTGGACGGGCCCCGGGGCGAGGAAGCTGCCCCGTGCGGGGCTCGTAATTTCCACGACGGGGCTGGGCGGGACGGTCACCGCCACGGCAGCCGCGGCGCGCCCCACGTCGCGGCCCTCGATGTCCAGGCTGCACGAAGCGCAGGTCAAGGCCGCGCCCCCCAAGACGAGGGCCAGGCCCGCCCCGGGCACGAGGCCTCGGGGGGCTCTCCCGCGGAACCCCACGTTCTCGACGCTCGGACTCAAGGCCACCTTCTCCCCACGGACACGAAGTGCCGAACCTTACCCTGCCGGAGCGTCAATGCAACGAAGTCCTGCAGTGCAACGAGACTCCACCGCGCGCTCCCTGGAACAACCGCAAATCCTTTGCCGTCGTCCCAAGGGGCGTTCCGGCGGCTCCGCGACCGTCCTGGAGGGTCACTCTGTCCAATGCGGTCATTGTTTGAATCCGCCCCCGGGTTTCCCCGTTCCGGGAGACCGTCCGGGTGGCGGAATTCTGGCCCGCGCCGGCGGAGAAACCCCTGCGGCGCTTCTCCCACCAAACGGTATAACCCTCTCCCCTCGCACCGCTCTCCGTCGGTCCTCCATGCCCTCCCTGCTTCCAGTCGCTCCCCACCGCCTCGGCGTGGCGCTGCTCTGCCTCTGCGCATGGCTCTCCGCGGGCGACGTGGTTTGGGCGCAGGGCAACTTGATCGACCCGGTGGGTCCGAGCGCCAAGGCGGCCGGTCGCGGCGGCGCGAGCACGGCGGTCGCCGACGACGCCCTCTCGGCGGCGCGCAACCCCGCGCTGCTCACCGAGGTGGCGCCCGGCCGACTCGACTTCGGCCTGGTGATGATGCTCGACCGCTTCCGAGAGCGTTCGCTCAGCCGCAACGAGGTGGAGAGCCGGTTCCTCGTCTGGCCGGTGCCCTCGCTGGGCTACACCTCCGACGCCTTCGCCCTCGAGGTCGAAGACGACCCCTCCTACGACGAGGTCACCGACTACCGACCCAGCCCGGGTCCCTACGTCGCCCTGGGCCTCCACCAGCCGGTGTTCGGGTCCATGGCCCCTACCCTCAGCGTCGCCTACCGGCTGAGCCCCAGCCTCTCGGTGGGTGCGTCCCTGAACGTCCTCCTCACCTACCTCAACCTCAAGGGCGGTGGCGGCGGCGTCGGCGGCGGCGGGTCGAACAGCTTCGTGCCGCGCGGCATCGTGCGGGTGCACTACCAGCCCGACGGGACGCCGGTGGTTCCTCCGCAGCCCTTCGACGCCGGGACCGGTTCCCCGGTCACCTGGGCGGAGATCTTCGACCTTGCCGACTCGGCGAGCGGCGCCTCGGCCCAACCCGACGACGAGAACGACGCACTCGAGTTCGAGCTCAAGGAAGTCTTCGGCGCGGGCCTCGCCGCCGCGCTCGGGCTCTTGTGGACGCCTCGGGAGGATCTGTCCGTCGGCCTCGCATTTCGTCCCCCGGGGATCCTTTTCAACCCGCGCGGGAAGGCCGAGATCGACATTACCCGCGCAATCCAGGAACTCGAAGCCGATCCCAACGTGGGCCTGCTCATCGGCTCGGTCGTCGACACCTACTTACCCGACCAAGGCCGCAACGGCTTCAAGACCGAGTTCGACGCCGAAACGGATTTCCTCCAGACCCCCATGCTCGTGAGCCTCGGCGTCGCCTGGTGGCCTCATCCGCGCTGGCTCCTCAGCCTCGACGTGCGCTGGATCAACTGGAGCCTCGGCTTCGATCGCATCGAAATGGAGGGAGAAGACCCCGACAACGCCGACTTGATCGAGGTGAACGGCGGGACCGACGTGGAGTACACCTTCGACCTCGGCTGGAAGGACCAAGTCGTCGTCGCCGTGGGGACCACCGTCGCCGTTGCGGACTGGCTGCTCCTCCGCGCCGGCTACAACTACGGCAGCCCGGGCCAGCCCGACGAGCGCACCACCCACAAGCCCTTCTCCATTCAGCACCGGATCACCTTCGGTGCGACCTTCCGCATCGGCCCCGCAGACTTCGACGTCGCCTACCTTTACGGGCTGCCGATCCAGGTCGACAAGCGCGACGAGTCCTTCAAGATCGAACAGCACCAGGTCGTCTTCGGCCTGGGCTACGCCTTCTGAGGGCGCAGCGAAGCCGTCGCCGTTGCGCAGCGCGGGCAGCGCTTCGCGCTTCCCGGCCGAGAGCAAGGGAGGGGATCGCTTTGCCCGGCCGGGACCGCGCGCGCCGCCGTTCCCCCCCGGGCGCCGCCCGTTCGGCTTGCGGCGCCGGCGCGTCGCCGGTTCCTCGCGCTCCCCAACCGGCCGTCGGAGTCCGCGGGTGCCGAGCGTTTCCCGCGGCTATCCTGAAGCCATGCTCGCCCCCGGCGACCGCGCCTTCCTCGACGAGGCCCTCCGCTCGGGCCGCCTGCGCCCCGAGCAGGCGCGCTGGCTCGCCGAGCGCTGCGCGGACGCACCGGGGGGAATCGCCCAGGCGGCCGTCCGCGCCGGACTCCTCGACGCCAAGAGCGCGCACTCGCTGGCGGAGGCGTCGCGCAGCCGCTCCAACGCGTCCCGCGGAGAGGCAGCCACCGAGCGGAGCGTGTCCGCCCGGGCCCGGCGCCGGAGCGCGCGGCTCGCCCATGCGCCGCGGGTCCCGGGATACGCGATCGAAGACGTCCTCGGACGCGGAGGCATGGGGGCGGTCTACCTCGCCGTACACAAGGCGAGCGGTCGGCGCGTCGCCCTCAAGCTCCTCCTGCGCCCGGGCGAGCGCCAACTGGCCCGCTTCGAGCGCGAGGCCGAGGCGCTGCGCCGCTTGCGCCACCCCTCGGTGGTGGACTTCGTCGACGCCGGGCGCGCGGGCGAGAACGCCTACCTGGCGCTGGAGTATCTGCGGGGCGGCGACCTGCAAGCTGCCCTCGACGCGGGCCGCCTGGGGCGCCCCCAGCTCCTGCGCATCTTCGCCCAGGTCGCCCGCGCGCTCGCGGCCGCCCACCGGCTGGGGATCCTCCACCGCGACGTCAAGCCCGCGAACGTGCTCCTCGACGAGGAGGGCCAGCCAAAGGTCACCGACTTCGGCCTCGCCAAGATCCTCGACCGCGAGACCCAACTCACACGCACGAACGCCAGCCTGGGTACGCCCTACAGCATGGCCCCCGAGCAGGTCCGCGGCGGCGAGTACCGGGCTACGGTGGACACCTACGGGCTGGGCGTGGCGCTCTACCAAGCGCTTACCGGGCACTACCCCTTCGACGCCGAAGAGAAGGCCGAGCTCTTTCGGAAGATCCTCGAGGTCCCTCCGACACCCCCGCACCGCCTCGCCGACGTCCCACGCCCCCTCAGCGAACTCGTCCTCTGGATGCTCGAGAAGGACCCCGCCGACCGGCCCTCTTGCCGCCTCGTCGCCGAGCACCTGGAAGCCTACCTCGGGGGCACGCCACGTCGCGTGCGCTCCCCCAGCGCGAGGCGCCGCCGCCGTCGCCTCGCCGCCGCGCTGGCGGGAAGCTCGCTGGCCATCGTCCTCGCGCTGCTGGCCGTGCGCGGCGAAGAGCGCACCCTCGAGGCCTCCCGCGCCCGGGCGCTGGAAGGACTCCTGCACGCCGCCAACGAAGCCCGCGGCGGCGACGCGCTTGCTCCTCTGCTCCGAGAGGCTCGCGCGCACGAGGCCGTGGAGGACTTTCTCGCCACCGTGCCCGCGGCGCAGCGCGCGGACGCGCTGCGCCGCGCAGCGCCGACGCGGGCGCGGCACGGCGAGGTCCTCCGCAAGGCCGTGCACCTCCTCCTTGCCCAGGGTCGCCGCAGCGAAGCGGAGTCGTTCGCCCGGCGCCTCTGCGCGGTCGTGGGCAAGCCCGCGGCCGAGCTCCTCCTCGCTCGCGTCCTCGCCGAGAGCGCAACGGGTCGGGAGGAGGCCTTCGCGCTCGCGAGGCGGCATCTCGAGGCCCTCCCCCCGGACCCCGCGCTGCGCTGGCGGCTTGCCGAAGTCTTCTGGACCCTCGCGCGCCCGCGCCTCGCGGCCCGCGCGCTGCCTCTCCCCGTCGAGGACGCGGCGCCCGCGCGGCGCGAGCTCGCCGCGAGGATCCTGCGCGCGTGCGGCCGCATCCCGGAGGCCCTCGCCGCGACGCGGCCCGCGGCCGCCGCGACGGATTCCTCCGCACCCATTGGCCTCGCCTGCCTGCGTGCGGAGCTCGAACTCGACACGGGCGCTCCGCCCGCGGACGTGCTCGCCTCCCTCGAGGCCATCGGAGCCGGCGCGGCACGTCCTGCCTGGCACTTCGCCCGCGCGCGGGCCTTCGCGGCCGCTGGGCGTCCGGGTCGTGCCCGGAGGGCCTTCGACGAGGCCTCGCGCCTTGCCCCCCGGCCCGCGCACCTCGCGCGTGCCCGTTGGCTCCTAGGGCGCGGGCGCCGCCTGTCGGCCTTGCGCGAGTTGGAACGGGCTTCGCCCGACGGCTTCGCCCGTCGGCCCGCCGCCCGGTTGGACGCGGCCGTGGCCCGTTGGCTGGGTGGGGCCCCCGCCGGAGACACGACCCAGGCCCTCTCCGAGGTCGCGGCGGCCGCCGACGCGTATTGCGCGCCGCCTTCGCTGGCCGCCGCCGCCGATCGCTGGCGCGCTCGGGTCGAGTTGGCCCGCGGCGACGCCTCCGCCGCCTTGGCCGCGGCCCGCTCCGCCTGGGAGCGCGAGGCGTCCCCGCAGAGTGCCTGCGCGCTGGCCTGGGTCCTCTGGCGCAGCGACGAGCACGCGAGCGCACGCGCGGCGCTGGCGGCCGCGGCCGAGAGGACCCTCGACGGCCGTCTGCTGGCCGCTCGGCTCGTCCTGGCCCGCGGGGATCTCGCCGCAGCACGCGCCGCGACGCAGACCCTTCCCCCCGAGTTCCCCGGCCGCGCCGCGCTCCTGCGCGAACTCGCTCGCCGGGGCGGCGAAGGAGACGCGGCCCTCGCTGCGCGGACCGAGGCCCTCTGGCGCGCCTGGCTGCTCACGGACCCGGGGCGCGCCCCTCCGACGCCGCAGGCCTCTCGGGAAGGGGAGGCCCCCCTCACACGCACCGTGCGCCGTCTCCTCTACGAAGCCCGACGCCTCTACCCCGCTGCGCGCTCCCGGCGAGGCGACGCCCGCGCGGTCGCCCTGCGCCTCCTCGAGCGCGCCCTCCGGCTGGAGCCGGACTGTCTGCCCGCGCGCGTCCTGGCCGCCGACCTCGGCGAGGACGCGCAGGCACTCGACGCGCTCGTGGAAGCCTACCCGACCCTCCTCGAAGCGCGCCGCGCGCGGCTCTTCTTCTGGAGACGGCTGCAGGCGCGCGGAGAGCGCGTCTCCCCGGAAGCGTCTCGGAAAGACCTCGCCGCGCTCCGCGACACGGGCGGCCTCGAGCGCCTCGAGCCGGTGGAGCGCGTCGCCGCAGCCCTCGCCCTCCGTAGGGGCGGCGACTCCGACGGAGCGTGGGCCTTGCTCCGCCCCGTCCTCGACGGCTTGCCCCGCCGCATCGACGCCCTGCGTCTCGCGGCGCAGCTCGTCCGCTCCCGAGGGGACGAGGCCGCAGCCGCCCGCTACGAGCGCGCCGCCGCGGAGGTCCTCGCAACCTCGCGCGAACAGCAGGAGCTCTACCGGCACGCCTACGTGGGCGAAGGGGGCGAAGGGCTCGACGAGGCGCTCGCCGCGCTCGCGCGCATCGAGCGCGATCTGCCCCACGGGAGCCTCTACTGGACGCTGCGCGCCCAGGCCCAGCTCGGTCAGGCGCGCTTCGCCGACGCCCTCGTCAGCGGCGCCGAGTTCCTGCGCGCCGCGCAGCGCGGTCTCACCGCCGACGGCCTCTCTCTGTGGATTCACGCCTACGGCTGGACACCCCAATTCCGCGATCGACTGCTCGAGGACAGGACCGCAGAGCGTCGCGCGACCCGCCCTTGGGACTCGGTGCCCTGGGCGGCGCGCGCCCTGTTCCGGGCAGCCCGCTACAACCTCAGCAACGCGCACGACCCCGACGACCTCGAGGCCGCCGTCGACTTCATCCTTCACGCCGGCGAGCTCGACCCGCTCGCCACGGGCTACGCCGCCCTGGCCGCCAACCTGTTCGTCTCCCTCGGCGAGGAGGCAGAAGCCCAGGAGCGCGTGGCCGCGGCCTTGACCCTCGACCCCACCTGCGACTTCGCCCGCTTCCAGCAGGCCCGCCTGGCCGCTCGGCGCGGCGACGTCCGCGGCGCGCTCTCCGTGTTGCGCCGCGTCGGGCGCCTGGAGCGAGTGAAGAACCTCCAGCAGCTCGAACGCGACGTGGCCTTCGATCCCGTCCGCGAGCATCCCGACTTCGAAGAGTTCCTCGCCGCCTTGCGCGCCAAGTCCCCCCGTTGACACCCTCCAAGCGGGTCCCACGGACGGCCGCGACGCGCGGCTCCTTCGGCCCCCGACGCTGCGACCGCGAAGCGAAGCTCGCGCCCACGCGAGCGCCCTCCAGAGCGGGAGAAGGGAGCGGCTGGACCGTACGCCGCGGGCGCGCCGAGGCGAGCTCCACCCCCGCCGGGGAGGGAGAGGTGGCGGGGGCATTCCGCGGAGCCCCTCCGCCATCTCGGATCTCGGGCTTGGGCCAAGGACGAAGCGGCGGGGCGAGGTGCTACCGCTCGGGTCGATCGCCGCACGCCGTCCCGACGACCCCCGCGCCGCAGGGCGCGTGCCCCGCGCTCGGTAGCGAGCCGTCCACCGACGGCAAGGGCACTCGACCCGATGCTCGCGCAAGGCGACGCACGGCGTCGCGACCGAGCCTCACGATCACACGGCGGAGAGTTCGCTCGCGAGCTCCCGCTCGAGCTCCTTGATCCGCTCGAAGACCTTGCGCTCGGCCAGGACGGGGACGGCGAGCTCCTTCTTGCGCTCCTCGTAGCGGGCGATCTTCTCCTTGAGTTCGGCGAGGGCCTTCTGGCTGGCGATCCGGGTCACCCCCACGGCGTCGCTCAGGGCGCGGCAGTCGCTCTCCAGTTCCGCGTAGCGTTTCTGGAGCTGCACCCACTCCTTGGCGTGGGCGTCGTTGGCGGCCACGTTCTTCTCCACGCCGGCGAGGAGGAGGTCGATCTCCTTCTGCTTCGCCAAGCGAGCCCGCGCCTGGGCCGCTTGGATCCGCTCGAGCAGCCCGGCGACCTCCGCGCGCCGTTCTTGGAGCGAGGCTTCGAGCTCCTCCGCCTCGCGGGCGGCGGCGGCGAGCTCGTCGGCGAGGCGCTCGGCCTCGGCCGCGGCCTCGTCGCGGAGCCGCACGGCCTCGTCCCGCCGCGCGCGCGCCTGCTCCGTCTCGCTGCGGAGCCGCTCCTCCTCGGCGCGCTGCGCGCTCAGCGCGGCCTCGGCCTCGTCCCGGTCGCTGCGCGCTCGGGCGTGCTCGGCCTCCGCCGCTTCGCGCTGGGCGCGGAGCCGCTCCAGCTCCTCGCGGGCGGCCTCGGCCGCCCCCTCGGCCTCGCTCCGCCCAGCGGTGTGCTCTTCGATGCCCTCCCGGCAGGCCTGCGCCTCCGCGCGCAGGCGCTCGAGCTCGGACTGCGCCTCTTCGCGCGCAGCGCGCAGTTCGGACCGCTCCTTCTCCAGGCCCTCCAGCTCGCGCCGGGCCGCGTCGCGCGCGCTCTGGACCTCGCTGGCCTTCTCGCGAGCGCTTGCCACCTTGCTCCGACTCGCGGCGAGGTCGCGCTCGATCGATTGCAAGTCGCGCCGGTCCGTCTCCAGCGAGCGCTCGAGCCCCGAGCGCTCCCGCTCCGCTTCGCGCAATTCCTGCTTGCTGCGCTGGAGACTGTCGCGCGTCTTGTCGATCTCCTTGCGCAGCTCGCCGACTTCCCCGCGGCGCGCCTGCGTCGTCTCGCGCACCTCCCTAAGCTGAGCGCGCACTCCTTCGAGGCTCTCCTCTTGCTTCGTCTTCTCCTCCTCGACGCGCGCGAGGGCCTCGCGCGCGCGCTCGAGCTCGCTCTCGGCGGAGGCGGCGCTGCGGGCGAGGGTCGCCGCGCGCTCCTCGAGGCTGGCGCGCTTCCGCTCGCTGCTCGCCAGCTCCTTCTCGGCCTTGGCCCGCGCCGCCTCGGACTCCTTGATGGCGCGCTCGAGGCGCTTGATCTCCTGCCGCGCCGCTTCGCAACGAGCGCGAAGGGAGCTCACCTCGTCGCGCCGCTCCGCCGAGGTTTGCTCCAGCTCGTCGCGGCGGCCTTCGGCCTCGGCCAGCGACTCCTTCGCCTGGGCCAGCGCGCGCTCCCGCCCGGCGACCTCCTCTTCGAGCCGCTTCACCTCGGCCTCGCGCGTGGTCAGGCGGTCGCACACCACCTTGCGCTCCCCCTCGGCCTTGGCCGAACGCTCCTGCAAGCGCGCGCGTTCCTTGTCGGCCGCGGCCAGAGCATCCTTGGCCGCCGCATGCTCCTCCCGGCAGCTCCGGAGGCCTTCCTCAAGCGCGGCGACTTCGTCGCGCCGCGTCGCAAGGGTTGCGGTGGCGTGGTTGCGCGCCTCCTCGGCCGCGGAGAGCTCCGCCGAGAGGCCCGCCTTCCGCTCGTCCGCCGCGGCCAGGTCCGCACGCAGTTCCTCGAGCTCTTTCTCGGTCCGTTGCGCGCGCTCCTGCAGGGCCGCGCACTCTTCGTAGCGCCGGGCGAGCCCGTCGCGGGTGGCGACGAGCTCGGCGTCCAGCCGCTCCCAGCGCTCCTGCAGCTCGGCCTTCGCGGCGTCGGCCTCGTCGAGCTCTCCGCGGGCGATTCCCAAGCTCTTCTCGGCCTCGGCGATGGCCCCGCGCAAGCTCGGGATCTGATCGCCGCGTTCGGAGAGGAGGTTCCGCACCCCGTTCAGTTCGGCCTTCAGCTCGGCGAGACGTCCTTCGAGCTCGCCCTTCTCCGCGTCGGCGGTCGCCAACTCCTCCCGGGCCGTGGCGAGGGAGGAGCGGGCCTCGTCCAAGGCGCCCCCGAGCTGGGCCACTTCCTCCCTGCGCAGGGCGGTCGTGGCGCGCAGGCCCTCGTCCTCGCGCTGGGTGCTGGCGAGGTCGGCGGAGAGCCGCTCCTTCTCGGCGTCGGCCTCGGCCAGGGCGCTGGTGGAGGCGTCGCGCTGGGCCTGGGCCTCCTCCAGAGCCTGCGCGAGCTCGGCCACCTCCTCGCGGCGCGTCTCCAGCGCGGATGCGGTCTCCGCGCGCGCCGCCCGCGCGGCGGCGAGTTCGGACCGCAGCTCCTCGCGCTCCCCCTCGGCGGCGCGCAGCTCTTCGGCGAGCGCCTCGCGCTCCTGGCGCACGCGCTCCGGCTCGGGCCGCAAGGTCTCGAGCTCGGAGCGCACCGCCTCGAGCGCCTCGCGCACCTCCCGCAGCGCACCCTCCGCCTCGGCAAGCTCGGACCGCAGCCCCTCGCGCTCTCCCTCCCGCTCGGCCAGCTCTTGGCGTGTGGCGTCGAGCTCCGTTCGCTCCTCGTCCCTCCGGGCGCGAAGCTCCTCGACCTCCTTGCCGCATGCCTCCAGCGCCGCCAGGGCCTCCTGGGCGGAGGCCTGGACCTTCTTGCGCTCGCGGCTCAAGTCCGCCTTCTCCGCGTCGGCCGCGGCGAGGTCCTCGCGCGCGCGCAGGGTGGCGTCCCGGGCCTCGGCGATGTCCTCCCGCAGCGCCTCCACCTCGGCCCGGCGCTCGTCCCGCACCGCCTGCTCTTGGTCGCGTTCCCCGGCGACCGCGGCCAACTCGGCCTCCAGCTCGGCCTTGCGGGCTTCCAGGCTTCTGAGTTCCTCGCGGAGGTCCGTCAGGACCTGACGGGTCGAGTCGCGCGTGCTCCCGAGGCGCTCCAGCTCGGCGCGCACCGCGGCGGCCTCGTCCTGCGCCTCGCGCAGCCCGTGCGCCAGCCCGTCGAGTTCCTCTTGCAGGCGAGCGCTCTCGGCCCGCCCCGCCTCGATCTGTTCGCTCAGCGAGCGGGCCTCGGCCTGCCGGGCCGCCAGGCTCTCTTGGCCTCCGGCCAGGGTCCCCTCCACGTCGGCGAGCTCGGCCTCGAGCTCGGCCTTGCGGGCCTCGGCCTCGGCGAGTTCGCGGCGCAGTCCGTCGAGCTCGTCGCCCCGCTCGCCCCGCTGGGCGCTCAGGCGCTCGACCTCGGCGCCACGCTCGCTCGCTTGGGCGCGGACTTCGGCGAGCTCGCGCTCGAGGTCCGCGAGTTCTCGCTGGGCCTTTTCGCTCGCCGCTGTGTCGCGCTCGATCCCTTCGCGCAGCGCGGTCAACTCCGCGTGCCGCTCCTCGAGGCGCCCGCGAGTCTCCTCCAGCCGCCGCTCGGCGGACTCCGCCTGTTCGCGCAGGTCGTCGCGCTCGCCTTCGGTGGCGGCGAGCTGCTTGGCGAGCGCGTCCTGGGTTTCGCTTGCCTCGTCGCGCCGCGCGGTGAGCTGGCCCACCTCCTCCTGGGCTGCGACGAGGCGCTGCTTGGTGCGCTCCAGCTCGTCCCCCAGGGCGGAGAGGCCCTTCTCCAGCTCGGCCTTGGCGCGCTCCGCCGCGGCGAGCTCGCGCTCCGCCTCTTCCTTGGCCTCGTCGTCGGCGGCGCGCCGCGCCCGCAGGGTTTCGTTCTCCTCGATCCGCTGGGCGAGCGCGGCCTCGACCTCCTCGCGGCCGCGCCGGGCTGCCTCGGCTGCTTCTTGGAGCGGCCCGTGGGCGGCCTGCGCCTCGGCGAGCTCCTTGCGGCGCGCCGCCAGGGCTCGCTCGCTCTCGGGGTTCTCCCGTCGCAGGCGCTCGATCTCGGCCCTTACCTCGCCCAGGGTCCGGTTGGCCTCCGCGAAGTCCGCCCGCGTCTTCTCCAGCTCCGCCGACAGCCGCTTCGACTCGTCCTCGGCCGAGCGCAGCTCGGCCAAGGTGCCGTCGAGGGCCGCCTGCTGGTCGGCGAGCTCCTTCTTCAGCCCGGGCAGCTTGGCGTCGAGCTCCGTGCGCCGCGCCTCGGCCTCGGCCCACTCCTTGCTCGTCCCTTCGAGGCGCGCCTCGAGCTGGGCGCGCAGCGCCTCGGCCTCGTCGGCCTGCCGCCGCGTAAGGTCACGCTGCTCCTCCTTGGCGCGGATCTTCTCCTGGAGGCGCTCGAGCTGCGCGCGCACCTGGTCGCGGCGATCCTTGTGCTTCGCCCGCTCGTCTTCGAGCGACTTGTAGCGCTTGAGGGCCGCGTCCAGTTCCGCGTCGAGCTCTGCCTCCTCGCGCTCGAGGTCCATCTGCAGGCGGAAGACCCCGGCCTCCTCGCTGGCGAAGGCGTCGAGGCGCTGGAGGCCCTTCACGAAGCGGGCGCGGACCCGCTGCAGGCCGCGGGGAAGGCCGGAGAGCTCGAGGGGAATGCCCCCGGCGGCCGGCGCCGAACCCGCTTCGGCTACGGCGACCGGCGCGGGCGTGGCGGTCGCTCCCGGCGCGGGAGACGGCGCCGGCGACGGAGCCGGCGCGGGCGCGGGCGCCGGAGCGCCGGAGGCCGCCGACGGGGAGGGGCTCGGCGCCGAAGGCG
This sequence comes from Planctomycetota bacterium, assembly GCA_003695705.1. Taxonomy (GTDB): domain Bacteria; phylum Planctomycetota; class J058; order J058; family J058; genus J058. The sequence goes on along the minus strand of RFHU01000260.1, from coordinate 18,838 downwards.
TCTTCGCCGCCGAGGAACCCTGGGCCGCGGGCCGGCGCTTCCGGGCTGGGCCCGGCCTGCGCCGCCCCGGACGCTCCCGGGGCGGCCGCCTCGTCGCGGTCGGCTGCGCCGCGGGGCGAGGCGATCGCGCCGAGGAGGCCCCCCTGCCGGAGGGCTTCTTGGCGCCGCACAAGTTGCACACCAGGTGCTCATCGAAGTTCGAGTAGTTGCACCCGCCGCACACCCACTTCGCCATGGCCGCCTCCCGACGCGGGGACCCTTCCCAACCCCGCAGGGTAGCTTCATCGCGGCGGGCAGGCTCGGCCTCCCTTACCTCCGCTGGGAGAGGAGGTTAAAAGGGGGGCGTGCAGGGCTTCGCCGACCGCACCGCCATCGTCACCGGCGCCGCCTCGGGCATCGGTCGGGCCCTCGCCGAGGCCCTCGCCCGCGCGGGCGCCTCGGTGGTCCTCGCCGACCTCGACGCGGCGGGCGCTGCGGCGGTCGCCGCGAGGCTCGTCGGCGAGGGCCTCCGCGCCCGCGCGGCCGCCCTCGACGTCGCCTCGGCCCCCGCCGTGCGGGAGTTGGTGGAAGACACCGCGAAGTCCGCGGGCCGGTTGGATTACCTCTTCAACAACGCGGGCGTCGGCCTGGTGGGCGAAGCCCACGAACTCGCCCCCGCGGAGTGGGAGCGCGTGCTCGACGTCAACCTGCGCGGCGTGCTTCACGGCGTGCTGGCCGCCTACCCCCTCATGGTCCGCCAGGGGTGGGGGCACATCGTCAACACGGCTTCCCTCGCCGGGCTGGCGCCGAGTCCGCACCTCACCGCCTACGCCGCCTCCAAGCACGCCGTGGTCGGGCTCTCGACCTCCCTGCGCGCCGAGGCCCGTGCCCACGGCGTCCGGGTCAGCGTCGCCTGCCCCGGCTACGTGCGCACGGGCATCGTCGAGCGGACCCGCATGGTGAACGCCGACCGCGCGCGGGCGGCGGCGGAGGTCGCCTGGCTGGGGCTGAGCCCCGAGGCCTGCGCCCGGGCCATCCTACGAGGCATCCGCCGCAATCGCGGCGTCATCGTCGTCGGAGGACACGCCCGGCTCGTCGCCGCGCTCGCCCGCTGGGCTCCCTGGTTGGCCGAACTCTTGGCGGCGCGCCTTGCGGCCCGCTACCGGCGTGTCGTGCGCCGGGAGCCGAACGGCGGAGGGGATCGTTGAGCCCCGAGCGCGACGACGCACCCGCTCGCCTGCGCCCTCCGTCTTGGGCGGAGCAGGTGCGGCGCGTTGGGCTCCTCGAGCTCTTCGAGAAGTACCGCCGACGCATGGTCCACCACAAGACCATGCTCCCCTTCGATCCCAGCCCCCAGGCCCCATCGCCCTACACCTTCGAGAAGCTCGCCTTCTCCACCGGCTGGGGGCTGCGCGTGGCCCTCAAGGTTTTCTTTCCTCTCTGCGCCCTCGGCTTTTGCATCTCGCTGCTGTGGCCCGATCCCTGGGGCCTGCTCCGCTCGTGCTCGGTGGCGGGCATGATCGGCTTCGGGACCAACTGGGTGGCCATCAAGATGCTCTTCTGGCCCCGCGAGCCGCGCCCCGTCTTCGGGCAGGGGCTGATCCCCTCGCAGCGCGACCAGCTGATCCAGAAGGTCGCCGACGAAGTGCTCGAGAAGCTCATCAACGAAGAGCTCATCGAGCAGAAGATCCACGAGACCCGCATCGTCCACCGCTTCAGCGACGCGTTCATCGGCAAGCTGCGCGACGTGGTGCACACCCCCGAATTCAAGCGCGACCTCCGAGACATGATCCTCGGCTACGTGGCCGACCTGACCTCGGACCCCGACTTCCGCGCCCGCCTCTCGGAGACGGCCGTACAGCGGCTCGAGGAGTTCGCCGGCTCCTCCTTCAAGACCTGGCTGGTGCGCAAGCTCAAGGACGTGTGGCGCGCTCCCCTGATCGAACTCCTCAACCGCGAGATCGAAGGACTCGACCGGACCCTCGACGAGGGGCTCGGTTCGCTGGACGAGATCGTCGAGCGAGTACCGGCTGCCCTCGAGGCTCGCCAGGAGCAGATCGACCACGTGCTCACGACCATGCTCATGGGACTGGTGCGTGAGGTGGACGTGCGGGCCATCGTTCTCGAGCAGCTCTCCACCGTGACCACCGAGCAGCTCGAAGCCGGTTTCCTCGAGTTCTCCGACGACAAGCTCTCGTTCATTACCCTCCTCGGGGGCCTCCTCGGGGTCGTGGGGGGCACGGTCCTGATCTGGCCGCTTCCCTCGCTGGCGGTGCTCGCGGCCCTCGCCCTCATCCTGACCCTGACCGACATCGCGGCGCGCCCGCTGATGGGCACCGCCTACTGGCCTCGCAAGGCGCCCCGGACCTGCGCGTCGGAAGCCGACGAGGGAAAGGCCACGCCGTGAGCGGGATCCCCGCGGAACTCGGAGGGCTCGAGCCGCGCTACGAGGTGCGGCGCGAGCTGGCGCGCGGAGGCATGGGGGTGGTCTACGAGGCCTTCGACCGCGTCCGTGGCGCGCCCTGTGCGCTCAAGCTCCTCGAGGGGCAGGTGCGCCGCACCCAGGCAGCCCGCTTTCGCCGCGAGGCCATGCTCGGCGCGCGCCTTGCGGGGCATCCGGGAATCGTCGCCCCCTACGACGCGGGGGTCCTCCCTAGCCGGCGCCTTTACTGCGTCATGGAGCTGGTCGAGGGGGGCGTCCCCTTCGACCGCTACGTTCGCGGCCTTCCCCGCGAGCGAGCGGTCCGTTTGGTGGTCGAGGTGGCGCGCGCCGTGGCCTACGCGCACGAACGCGGCGTGGTGCACCGCGACCTCAAGCCCGCCAACGTGCTCGTCGACGCGCAAGGGCGCGCGCGCCTGACCGACTTCGGGGTGGCCAAGAACCTCGACGAGGGCGACGGCCTCACCGCCACCGGCGCGGTGGTCGGCACCCTGGACTTCATGCCCCCCGAGCAGCTCCTCGACAGCAAGCGCGTCGACGAGCGCAGCGACGTCTACGGGCTGGGGGCGCTCCTCTACGTCGCCCTCACCGGCCGCCCGCCCCTCCCCCTCCAGCGGCTCTCCCTGCGCGAAGCGCTCCTCGAGGCGCCCGAGCTCACCGTCCCGTCGCCGCGCCAGCACGACCCGAGCATCGACCGCGGCCTGGCCACCCTCTGCCTGCGTGCCCTGGCCCGCAACCCGGCCGAGCGGCACGAGGGCGCCCTTGTCTTTGCCCGAGACCTGGAGGCCTGGCTGGACGGCGACCGCGCGCCGCGCCCCCTCCCCAGCGAACACCGGCGCTCCGGCGAGCTCTCGCCCTTCGCCCCCGCGTTGGTCCTGGCCGCAGGGTTGGCCGTTCTCGGCGCGCTCGCCCTCTTCCTCTGGCTGCGCTGACGCGAACGAAAGGGAGCGGCGCCGTGCGCCGCTCCCTTCGCCGTGGTGCTGGAGTGGGGCTGGATTTCGCTGCGCCCGGCGGCGCAAGCGAGGGTCAGAAGGCGCGACGTCCGCCGCGGGCTCGACCGCGGCCGCGGCCGGGGCGCTGCCCGTCCCGGCCGCGCCGTCGCACGCGGCGTCCCGGTCCGTCGTCGCCGCCGCGCCGGTGCCGCCGGCCCCAGCGACGGGCCCGCCGCCGCTCGCGGGGGCCGAGCTTGCCGTCGTCGTTGCGGTCGAAGCGGTCGCGGACGCGGCCGCGGTGCTTGCGCGCCTTGCGGGCGGCCTTCCGCTCGCGGGGGCCGAGCTTGCCGTCGTCGTTGCGGTCGAAGCGGTCGCGCCAGTGCTCTTTGCGGTGTTCCCGGCGAGCCTTGCGCGCGGCCTTGCGCTCCTCGTCCGACAACTTGCCGTCGCCGTCCTGGTCGAAGCGCTTCCGGATCCGTTCGCGCCGGCGCTCGCGGGCGGCCTTGCGTGCGGCCTTCCGCTCGGCTTCGTTCAGTTTGCCGTCGCCGTCCCGGTCGAAGCGCTCGATCAGCTTGGCCCGTCGCTCGCGCAGCGCTTCCCGCGCGGCCTTGCGCTCCTCGTCCGACAGCTTGCCGTCCCCGTCCTGGTCGAAGCGCTTCAGGATCCGTTCCCGCAGGTGGTGTCCCCGTCCCTGGCCGTCGCGGTCGCGGCCGAGGCCCCGACGACGGGCCGTCCGGCGCAGCGCCTCGCGCTCGGCCTGGTTCAACTTGCCGTCGCCGTCCTTGTCGAAGCGCTTCAGGATCCGCTGCCGTCGCTCGCCATCGCGCTGGGGAGGCATGGGGCGCGGAGCGTCGCCGGGGTCCTGCGCGAAGGCCGGGGCGGAGAGCAGGCATGCGAGGGAAAGGGTCAGGCGGGTCTTCATGGGCGTCTCCTCGTGGGCTCACTCGAACGAACGCGCGCCGTCCGCGGCGGTTTCGGCTCGCCTGCTTTTTTTGCAACCGGCACGACAGCAAGACCTTGCGGTCCTGGGGCGGCGCCTGCGCGTCCGGTCGGGGGCGGCGCGCTCCCTTGGTGCGCCCTCGGGCGAGGAAACCCTCGTCGAAGAGACCCCAAGGGCTTGGCGAGGAGAGGTCCACCATGCCCACAGACGCACTTCGCCGTTGGCTGTGCGCCTTCCTGCTCCTAGCCCTTTGGGGCTGCAACCGACCCGAGAAGGACCCGACCCGGCACTCCGCCGCGGGGGCCACCGCACCGACGGGGACGGTGGTTACGGGTCCCACGGGTTCGCCCGGCGGGGGACTCCAGAGCGCGTCCCCCGGCCCGAGCGCCCCGGCCGCGCCCTCCACGGGGCAGGTCGGCTCGCGCTTCTGGTACCAAGGCGACGCCTTCGGAAACCCCCTCAAGACCCACGACGTCCGCGAAGCCGCCTGGGCGCAGCAGGTGCTCGCGCTCACCAACCAAGAGCGCGTGGCCCGCGGCCTGCGCCCCCTCCAATACGATCTCGAGGCCGAGCGCGCCGCCAAGGCCCACTGCGAGGACATGGAGGGGCGGGGCTTCTTCGACCATTTCACCCCCGAGGGCTGGAGCCCCTACGACCGACTCGTGATGCTGGGCGCGAGCGGCTTCACCGCCAGCGGTGAGAACATTGCGTTCGGGCAGGCCACCCCCGCGGAGGTGGTGACCGCCTGGATGAACTCGCCGGGGCACCGCGCGAACATCCTCCACCCAGCCTTCACCCACCTGGGCGTGGGCGTTGCGCGCGGTCGCCCGACCTGGGCGCAGGTCTTCACCAGGCGCTGAACGCTCCGGGGCGGCTCCCCCTCACGCCCCGCGTCCGTGCCCGGCCGGTACGGGCCTCGGGGCGCGCGCTTCGTCGCTGCCTTCCGAAGTCGGTGGCGGGGTAGGGGGCCTGGCGTACGCGGGGTGCCACGGGGTTCCCTCTCGCGGTCCCTAGGCGTCCACTACGCGCGAGCCCGGCACCACGGCCTCGTCTCCGCCCTCGAAGCGGACCCAGCACTTGCTTCCGCCGTCGTAGTCCGCAGCGCGCAGGAGGAGGGTCGCGGGGCGCCCGAGGGCGCGGCAGGGCCGCTCGCTCGGCGAGTCCAGCCCCCGCCAGCAGCGGACGAAGGGGTTGCGCTCGAGTTCCTCCCCGACCGTGGTCTCGCCCTGGTGCCCGGGATGGACGACGGTCTCGGGGGGGAGGCGGAGGAGGACTTCGAGGATGGAGTGCTTGAGGTCTTCGCAGGTGGTGTGGCCCGGCCCCGTCGTCCCGCCCACGCTCCCGCGGAAGAGGGTATCGCCGGTGAACACGCGTTCCTCGTTGACGAGGAAGGCGAGCTGTCCGCGGGTGTGGCCGGGAATGTGCAGCGCGCGGACGCGCAACCCCCCGCTCTCGACCTCGTCTCCGTGCTCGAGTTCGAGGTCGAGCGCGCCGAACAGGTCCCGCTCGCGCGGATGCCCGCAGGACAGGCAGCCGCAGGCCTCCCGGTAGCGGTCGCCGTGGACGACGTGATCGATGTGGTGGTGCGTCAAGAGGGCGTGGGTCACCGTCAGTTCGAGTTCGCGGACTTTCGCCAGGATGGGCTCGGGCGGAGCCCCCGTGTCCACCAAGACGGCGTTCCCGCCGGGGCGGTCGGCCACCAACCATGTGTTCGACAGCCAGCGCGGGTCCATGCTCCGAACGACGATCACCGGGCCTCCTTTCGCCGCGACGCCCGCCCAGCATAGGGCGCGAGGGGTGGGCGCGGGGGGCCTGGCGCGGGTGCGGGGCGCGGGTGCGGGGCGCACCGCGCCCTCGCCGGCTCTTCGCGGGCCCGCTGCCCGGGCGCGCGGGCCCTTCGGCTCCCTCCGACCGCGCGGACCGCTCGCCGGCCCCGTCCCGGAACGCCCTGCCGGCGCCGAAGGACGCTCCAGGCGCTCGCCCGGACCTTAGCAGCCCGTTGAAGAAGTTCTGGCGAGCGCGAGGAGGTCCAGCAACCTTCTGGTTGTGACCGACGAGCAACGAAGTCAGGGCTTCTCGGGCGGGCCTCAGCTCCCCGCGCCGCCGGGGCCGCCCCCCGCCGTGCCGGCGACGAGGGCGAAGGCGATGACCCCCCCGTAGACGAGCACGCTGAGGCCCACGATCGCCAGGCTGATCCAGCCGAGGACCTTGCCCGCGGTGGCCGTGCCCGGCGTGGGCTCGCGGCTGGCCGCGGCGAGGCGCGCGGCTTCGTTTCCCTTGATGATCGCCAGCGGAGCGAGGCACTGGCACACGAGGAGCGAGATCAGCCCGAAGACCAAGGAGAGGGTCGCGGCTTGCTCGATCTGCTGGGAGGCTTGCCCGCGGGGACGCTTCCCGCCCTCGAGGCGCTCGCCGCAGTGGCGGCACTTGATCGCCTCGGCGCGGATCGCCTCGCCGCAGTAAGGGCAGGGCCTGCGGTCGGCGCCCTCGGCAGGCGTCTGCAGGTCGTGCTCGCTCACGCGGTCCTCTCTTCCGGCGGCGAGCAGTCTACCAGCGCGGGCGGTGTGGTAGAACGGCGCCCCGCAGCGAGGAGGAGCGGTGTCCGATCCCAAACTGCAGAAGCTCGAAGAGCTGCGGGCGCGGGCCCGGGAAGCCGGAGGCGCCGAGCGGATCGCCGCCCAGCACGCGCGCGGCAAGCTCACCGCTCGCGAGCGGGTCGAGCTTCTGCTCGACCCCGGCAGCTTCGAGGAGCTCGACGCCTTCGTGGTGCACCGCTGCCGCGACTTCGGCATGGAGCAGAAGCAGGTCCTCGGCGACGGGGTCGTGACGGGCCACGGGACCATCGACGGCCGCCCGGTGGTGGTCTTCTCGCAAGACTTCACCGTCTTCGGCGGCTCGCTCTCGGGGGCCTACGCGAAGAAGATCTGCAAGGTCATGGACCTCGCCCTCAAGCTCGGTGTCCCCGTGATCGGCCTCAACGACTCGGGCGGCGCGCGCATCCAAGAGGGCGTGGAGAGCCTCGGTGGCTACGCGGACATCTTCCTGCGCAACACCCTCTGCTCGGGCGTGATCCCGCAGCTCTCCGCGGTCATGGGGCCCTGCGCCGGCGGCGCGGTCTACTCCCCGGCCATCACGGACTTCATTGCCATGGTCGAGGACAGCTCCTACATGTACGTCACCGGCCCCAGCGTGGTGAAGGCGGTGACCGGGGAGGAAGTCGACCACGGCGGGCTCGGCGGTCCCGAGGTCCACGCCCGGACCAGTGGGGTGGCCCACTTCGCCCGCCCCGACGACGCCTCCTGCCTGCAGCTCCTCCGCGAGCTCCTTTCCTACCTGCCTGCGAACAACACCGAGGACCCGCCGCGGGCCGCCTCCTGGGAGGCCCCCAGCGAGGGCGCCGCCCGCGAACTCGACACCCTCGTCCCTCGCGATCCCACCCGTCCTTACGACATGCTCGACGTGGTCCGCAGGGTCGTCGACCGGGACAGCTTCCTCGAAGTCCAACCCGACTTCGCCAAGAACATCGTCGTGGGCTTCGCCCGCATCGGCGGCCGCAGCGTGGGCGTGGTCGGCAACCAGCCGAACACCCTCTCGGGCGTGTTGGACATCAAGACTTCCCAGAAGGCCGCCCGCTTCATTCGCTTCTGCGATTGCTTCAACATTCCCCTGGTGACCTTCGTCGACGTGCCGGGCTTCATGCCCGGCACCGACCAGGAGTTCGGCGGAATCATCAAGCACGGCGCCAAACTCCTCTACGCCTACTGCGAGGCGACCGTCCCCAAGCTGACGGTCATTACCCGCAAAGCCTACGGCGGCGCCTACGACGTCATGTCGAGCAAGCACATCCGGGGCGACCTGAACTTCGCCTGGCCCACCGCCGAGATCGCGGTCATGGGCGCCAAGGGGGCGGTGGAGATCATCTGGCGCCGCGAGCTGCAGAAGGCCCAGGACCCCCAGGCCGAACTGGAGCGGCGGACTCGGGAATACGAGGAGAAGTTCTGCGACCCCTACTCGGCGGCCAAACTCGGCTACGTCGACGAGGTGATCTTCCCGCGCGAGACCCGTGCTCGCCTCCTGCGCGGCCTCGAACTCCTCGAGACCAAGCGCGACACGAACCCCCCCAAGAAGCACGGGAACATTCCCCTGTGAGCGGTCGCACCGAAACGGTCCTCGTCGCCAACCGGGGGGAGATCGCCGTCCGCGTGATCCGAGCCTGCCGCGAGACCGGGCGCCGGGCCGTGGCCGTCTACTCGGAGGCCGACGCCGACGCCCTCCACGTTCAGCTCGCCGACCGCTCGGTGTGCATCGGGCCCCCGCCGGCCGCCCAGAGCTACCTCGACGTGGAGAAGATCATCGCGGCCGCCCGGCGGACCGGCGCCACCGCCGTGCATCCGGGCTACGGCTTTCTCGCCGAGAACGCCGCGGCGGCGCAGGCCATCGAGGACGCCGGCCTGGTGTGGATCGGCCCCAGCCCCGCGTCCATCGCCGCGGTCGGAGACAAGCTCGAAGCGCGCCGCATTGCCCAGGAGGCCGGTGTTCCGCTCGCTTCCGGCTCCGAGGGAGCCGTCGCGCCGGACGACGTGGCCGAAGTCGCCTCCCGGGTGGGCGTGCCCCTCCTCCTCAAGGCGGTCGGAGGCGGCGGCGGCAAGGGGATTCGCCTGGTGGAGGACCTCGCCGAACTGGGCCCTGCTCTCGAGAGGGCCATGGGCGAGGCCCAGAGCGCTTTCGGCGCCCCGGCGGTCTACCTGGAGAAGTGCATTCGCCCCGCGCGGCACATCGAGGTCCAGATCCTGGGCGACGGCCAGGGCCGCGCCGTTCACCTCGGCGAACGCGAGTGCTCCTTGCAGCGGAGAGCGCAGAAGGTGGTGGAGGAGAGCCCCTCGCCCTTCGCCACTCCCGCGCTGCGGGAGCGCATGGGCGCAGCCGCCGTGGCCCTCGCCGAAGCCGTCTCCTACCGCGGCGCCGGCACGGTGGAGTTCCTGGTCGACGAAGACGGCGCCTTCTACTTCCTCGAGGTGAACGCGCGCCTGCAGGTGGAGCACCCGGTGACCGAGCTGTGCACGGGGATCGACCTGGTCCGCGCCCAACTCGAGGTCGCCGAAACGGGGCGGCTCGGGCTCACCCAAGCCGACTGGTCGCCCCGAGGACACGCCATCCAATTGCGCGTGAACGCCGAGGATCCCTTCCGCGGCTTCGTCCCGGCCGTGGGAGAGGTGCGGGGCCTCCGTCTGCCGGGCGGCCCCTTCGTGCGCGTCGACACCTTCCTGACCGAGGGGGCCCAGGTCTCGCCCCACTACGACTCGCTGGTGGCCAAGCTGTGCGCCTGGGGACGGACGCGCGCGGAGGCGGTCGAGCGCTGGGCCGCGGCAGCGAACGAAGCGTCGCTGGGCGCCTTGCCCTCGACCCTACCGCTCGCCGGCCTCCTCGCCCGCGACTCCGACTTCCGGGCCGGCGCCTTCCACACCCAGTGGCTCGAGCCTTGGGTGGCCGCGCTGCCCGCCCCCGAGCTCGACGCAGAGACGGGCGGATTGGCCGCTTTGGCGGCGGCGGTCGCCGCCTGGGAGGCGGGCCGTTCGCCGCGGAGCGCGGCGGATGCTCCGGGCGGGAACGGGCTTCGGCCCTGGGTCCTTGCCCACCGCGCCCGCCTGCTCCGGGAAGGGAGGTGAGCCGTGCGCTACCGCGTCGAGCTGGCCGGGCGGAACTATTCGCTGGATCTGCGGGAGGGTCCCCAGGGCCTCGAGGCGGCGCTCGGCGAGGACGAGCACCGGCCGGTCCGCCTGCGGCCCGGGCCCGCCCCCCTCTACACCTTGGAATTCGGCGAGCGGCGCGTCCGCCTGGTCCTCGCGCCCGATCCCCTCGCGCCGGGCTCGTACCTGGTCGCGCCAACGGGCGAGCGTCCCCTGTCCGCTTTGCCCTTGGACGAGCGCGCCGTGGCGGCGGGCGGTCGCCAGGGCGCCCGCAAGCGCGCCCAGAAGCATCTGCGCGCCGCCATGCCGGGGGTGGTCGTCGAACTCCGCGTCGCCGAGGGGGACCGGGTAGAAGCCGGGCAGGTCCTGCTCATCCTCGAGGCCATGAAGATGCAGAACGAGATCGCCGCCCCCGCCGACGCGCGGGTGGCCGCGGTGCGCGTGCAGACCGGCGACGCCGTGGCGGGAGGCGACGTGCTGGTGGAATTCGCCCCCCTGCCCGCAGACGGCGAGGACTGAGCTCCGCCGACCGTCGCAGCGGCGGCGGCCCGCAGGCCGCGCGCTCCGGCGAACTCGGTCTTGCCTCGCCGACGGCCCGTGCCGCGACCGGAGGCCGGAGCGGGCTGCCGGGCGGTCGACCGAGCGGAGTCGCAACTCGCCGCTCTGCGCCCAGGGCTGGGCGCACTCTCCGCTCCGAGGGCCCTGGAGCTTCCCCGGACGCGGCCGCCGACGAGCGGCTCGTCTGGCGTCAACGTCGGAACCCGCCCTGCTGGGGGGTCCGAAGGCGTATGGGCCGTCGCAGGCAGTCCGGCTCGTGCCCGTCGCCGGGGACGACCGAGGGGTTCTACCCCTCCGAGCGCCTCGTTGGCAATTCCCCTGCGGCCGGTTCGCCGGGGAGGGCCGGTCCCTCGTCGGAGGCTACGCCCAAGGCGGCGAGGAGACCGTAGAGTTCCCCCGGATGCGCGCTGGCGAGGCGGGCGAGGTGCAGGAGGTCGCCGCTCTCCAGCCAGAGGCCGTGGCCCTCGCAGACGCGCACCACGAGGTCGCGCCAGGCCCAGGGGGTCATGAGCTCTCGGCACTCGAGGCAGGCCAGGGCGGGGTAGGGCCGCGGCTCCGGAGACGGTGCCTGCTCGAAGGGGCTCGCGACGGACTCGAGGAGCAGGGCCCCGAGGTGCTCTTTCGGCACCCAGCCCCCCCAGCAGCGCGAGCAGAAGGTCAGGCGCAGGCGCTCGAACTCTCCTTGCTGGAGTGCGCCCGCGCTGCCGCAGGAGGGACAGCGGCGCGGGTCCTCCGGCTTCAGCGCCCGCAGGCCCAGGGCGCGGCGCCGGGCGCAGGCCGCGCAGCGGCCGAGCTCGTCCCAGCAGGAGAGGTGATGCCAGCTCATGCAGCCCAGGCAGGCGGTCTTGCGCTGCGCCGGGCGGACTCCCTCGTGGCAGTACGGGCAACGGGGGTGGCGGACCAGGGTCACCTGCGCCACCGCTCCTCGGCGCGGAGCCCGTCGCGCCCGTGCGCCAGGGCGCGGTAGCGCGCATTGCCCCGCAGGGCATCGAAGGCGGGGTCTCGGGGGAAGGGGGACCACCCGCGCGCCCGCGCTCCTTCGAGGGCGGCCAGGGCTTCTGCTTCCTCGCCCTTGGCGGCGTGGACGCGGGCCTCGAGCCACGAGGCGAAGGCCTCCCGGCGCGCGACCGCTTCGCCGGCGAGGAACTCTTGGTTCGGGTCCTGCGCGCGGCCCTCGCGCGCGGCGCGCAGCGCTACCTCGGCGTCGCCGGCCCCCAAGAGGAGCACGGCGCGGAGGGCGCGCAGGGGGGGCTCCGCGTCGCGGAGGAGCCGCTCGGCCTCGGTCCGCTCTTCGGGGGTCGGTGCTTCGCCGGCGAGCACGGCCAGGACCACCCCCAGGGCAGCGCGCACGCGCGAGGGCAGCGGATCCTCCGCCTCGCCTCGTGCGCTGCGGAAGGGCGCTGCGCCGAGCGGGGAGACCGCCCGCGCCGCCTCGGCGCAAGCCGCGCCGGCGAGCAGGCGCGCGGGGTCGGCCTCCAGCGCGGCAGCGAGCGCGGCGCGCGCGCGCCTGCGCTCTCCGCGCCGCGCGCAGACGCGTCCGCGCACCCAGTAGAGGTCCGCAGCCACGCGTCGGGCGCCCGCTTCGCCCGCGCGGAGGCCGTCGCGGAGGAAGCCCAGGCCGGTGGCGACCGCCCGCAGCACCAGTTCCTCCGTTTGCGCCCGCTCCTCCCCGCGCTGAGCCAGGGACAAGCGCTCGGCCTTGAGGGCCTGCTGCAGGTAGCCCCGCCCCTGCGAGCGCGCCAGGAGCGGTGCGTAGCCCGGGTGCTCGCGCAGGGGGTCGAGGGCCTCGTCGCGGGCCACGGCCTCGTAAACGTCGTAGCCGCCGCGGAGCGCGTCTTCGAGCGAGCGGAGGGCTGCCGCCGGGTCTCCCTCGGCCGTCTGCAAGCGAGCGAGCAGGTAGTGCGCGTAGGCCGGCGGCCGCGCCCCGTCCAGCAGCGCGAGAAGGGTGCGCGTCGCCTCGGCCCGCTGCCCCGCGCGGAGGAGGAGGGCGGCACGCAGGAGCTGTCCCGCAGGCCGCCCGGGATGTGCGGCCACGTAGCGGTCCAGGGCCTGGATCCCAGCGCGCAGTCGCCCCTCAGGGCCGCCCCCGTCGAATTCGCAGGAGACGTAGGCGACGTAGCCGAGGAGGAAGTCGGGGTCCACGTCGTCTTGCTCGTCGCGCGCGGCGAGCACCCGCTCGAGGACGGGTTCGAGGCGGAGGGCGATCCGGCCCTCTCCCCGCGCCAAGGAACCGAGTTCGTCGTGCAGGAGGCGGAACCCGTCCGGGGCGAGTTCCAGCATGGCCGCGAAGTCGGTCAACGCCTCGGCGAGTTGCACGCAGCGCACGCGCATGTAGCCGCGGATCCAGTAGAGCTCGGCCCTGCGCTCGGGGTCGCGCTCTCGGTCGACGAGTTCGAAGGCGGGCGCCAAGGCCTCCTGCGCACCCTGGTGATCCCCTTGGCTTCGCCGCCGCCAGGCCTCGCGCCGGGCGGCTTCGTAGGTGCTCACGTAGCCGCTGCGCAACAGCTCGACGCGCTCTCGGTCGGCGTCTGCTGCGGCCGTGTCTCCCCGCCTGGCGTGGACCCGCGCGCGCAGCTCGTAGGCGGCGAGGAGCCTCGTGTCTTCGGCGATGGCCCGGTCCAGGTCGCGCAACGCTCGCTCCGTCTCGCCCGCCTGCTCGAGCGCGCGAGCGCGCTCGAGCAGGATGCGGCCGCGGCGGCGTCGTTCCGCCGTCCCGTCGCCTTCGCCGAGCCCCTCCAGGGCGCGGTCGTAGGCCAGGAGCGCCTCCTCCGTGCGGCCCGCTGCGGCCAAGAGCTGCCCCCGCAGTCGTTCGCCCGCCACCGTGGGCGAACCGCAAACCCGCGCTCGACCGAGTTCGGCGAGCGCTGCATCGGCGTCGCCGGCTCGCGCCAGTGCCTCGGCCAGTGCCACACGCGCCGGGACCCACCAGGGCGCCAAGCGCACGGCGCGCTCCCGTTGGATGCGTTCGCGACGGCGCAGGGCCTGGGCTTCGGCGCCCGTGGCCGAGCGCGCCCGCGCTCCCTCGCGGGCGGCGAGGTGCAGCGCGGTGAGTGCCTCGGCAAAGGGGTCGCCCACCGCCAGCCACAGGCCGGGCACGCGGCCGCTCAGGGCGCGGCGGGCCGCCCGGGCGCGCGCCTCCACCTCGCGCGCCCCGACCTCGTCGCCCGCCAGGCGGCGCGCGTGGGCCAAGAGCGTTAGCCCGACGGGGTCCTCCGGTCTCCCCTGAAGCAGCTTCTCGGCCTCCTGGCGCGCGCGTGCGAGGTCGGCGCGGGTCAGCGCGATCCAGGCCGCCGTCCGCAGTGCCCGCGCTCGCGACGCCCCCTCGCGCGCAGCTTCTGCGAGGAGGGGTGTCGCCGCACCGAGTTCGCCGATGGCGGCGAGCAACTCGGCGCGTTCCAGGCGGGCGGCGTGCGTGCTCGGGCGGGACCCCCCCGCGCCGTCGCCGGAGAGTTCGGCGAGGGCTTCGTCGAAGGAGCCGCGGGCGCGCAGTGCCCGCGCGCGCGCCAGGTGCACCCGGGCTTCGGCGGCGCCTCCTGGTTCGCAGGCTGACTGCGCTCGCAAGAAATCGGCGTCGGCCGCCTGCGCCTCGCCGAGGAGGTCGTGGAGGCGTGCGCGGGCGAGCCAGAGGAGCGGTCCGCGGCGGAGCTCCAGCGCGGCCTCGAGCTCGGCCAGGGCCCGCGGCGCCACGCCAGCGGCTGCCCAGGCCCGTGCGGCCGCCTCGTGCAGCTCCGCCTCCGCGGGCCACGTGCGGACGGCGCGGCGCAGTTCGGCAAGGGAGGCCTCGCCCTCGCCGCGCGCGCGCAGGAGCGCGGCCCGCAAGAGGGCGACGCGCGGTTCGCCCGCGTCGCGTTCGAGGGCATTCCGCAAGGCCTCCTCGGCCGCCTCCGGGTCGCCGAGCTCCAGCGAGGCCAGTCCTGCCCCCGCGAGGACACGCGCCGGAGAGACCCCCCGCAGTCCCTCGGCACCCTCCAGGGCGCGCTCGTAGTCGAGGCGCGCGTACTCGGGGCGTCCGGCGAGGCGTTCCGCGTCGCCCTTGTAGAAGAACGCGTCCGCCCGCGCTGCGTCGAGGATGAGCGCGCGCTGAAGGCGCCGTGCGGCGGCCTCCGGCCGGCCGCGCCGCAACTCCAGGCGTCCGAGCAGCACCAGGCCGTCGGGGTCCTCGCCGTTTGCCGCGAGCGAGGCTTCGAGGAGCGCGCGGGCGCGCTCCTGATCCTCCGGCGGACCGGCGGCGAGCGCTCGCGCCCGCAGGCGTCCAAGCTTCCCCCGCAGTTCTCGATCGGCTGCGCCGACGCCCGCGGGGGCATTCGTCCCCAGCCCACGGGCCAAGTCGCGCGCGCGGTCGAGGGCTTCCTTGGCGCGCTCCGCCGCGCCGAGAGCGCGGTCGCGCTCTCCTTCGCCCCAGGCCGCCAGGCCCGCTTCCAAGGCCGCACGCCCCTCGGCGAGCGCGGCCAGGCAAGCGCTTCGGCGACCTTCGAGGGCCTCGCGCGCTACTCGCTCGGCGACGGAGCGGCGGTGGAGGACGAACACGAGGACCCCCACCAGCGCCAGCATGAAGGCGCTTCCCACGACCACCGTACCCCAGGGGGAGCGCAGCCAGGTCCCGCAGGCGCGGGCCCAGCGGGCAAGCGCACCGTGCGGGCGGGCCTCGACCCGCTCGCCGTCCAGGTAGCGGCGCAGGTCTGCCGCCAAGGCGGCGGCCGTGGGGTAGCGACGGTCCGGGTCCTTCGCCAGGGCGCGCAGCACGACGCCGTCGAGTTCCGACGGCGCGTCGCCCAAGGAACTCGGCGGAGGGGGGTCGCCCCCTTCGCGCACCTTGGCCTGCAGTTCGTAGAGCGACCCCGCCTCCACCGGCAGGCGCCCGGCGAGGCGCTCGTAGAGGAGCACGCCGAGGGCGTAGACGTCGGTGCGCCGGTCGATGGCGCTCGGGTCCCCGCGCAGTTGCTCGGGCGACATGAAGAGCGGAGTGCCGACCAAGTCGCCCACCTCGGTCAAGGACGAGCGGCCGAGGTCGCGGGCGAGTCCGAAGTCGGCGATGCGCGGCCGCCCCTTGCCGTCGACCAGGATGTTCTGCGGCTTCACGTCGCGGTGCACGATGCCTTGCTCGTGGGCGTGGTGGAGGGCTTCGGCCACCGTGGCGACGAGGTCGATGAACTCCTTCAGGGAGAGCGCCGGCCCTGCGGCGAGCAGGTCCCTCCCCTCGACGAGGTCCATGGTGAAGAAGGGGCTCCCGCTGGCGGGGTCGCGACCGACGTCGTGGACCTTGACGATGGCGGGGTGGTTCAGGCGGGCAACGGCCTGCGCCTCGCGCTCGAAGCGGGCCTTCGCGTCGTCGGAGGCGCCTCGCCGGAGCAGCTTGAGGGCTACCCTACGCCCCGTTTCGGGCTCCAGCGCCGCGTAGACGACCCCCATGCCGCCGTCGCCGATGCGCTCCGCGACGAGGTAGGGGCCGATTCGCTCGGGAACCGGCCCCTTGCTCGGGGCGGGGTCTTCGGCCGCCTCCCCTCGCCGCCGCCGGCTCGTGTAGCCGGTGCGCACGCGCCCTCCGTCGTTCGTGACGGTGGGGGCGCGAGCTGCCGTCCGTAGGGAGGACGCGGCGAAGGGAGAGCGGGCGGGAGCGATCTCGTACACCCGCCCGCAGGAACACCGCTCGCGCAGCGGGCGCGGCCCGGCCAGCCGAGGGCGATGATCTCCGCAGCCGGGGCAGCGCCTCCGGAGCGCCTCCTCGACGAGGGCCTGGCAGGCCAGGAACTCGCGCGCGCTGATGGCCTTGGCGCGGATCAGAGCCTGCCCCACCGAGGCCAACGCGTCGGGATCGGTCGTCGAGGTGGCCTCGAGCGCGCGCCTCGCCGCCGCGGCGGCTTCGGGGCGCTCCCGGACGACGAGCTCGACGAGGAGCTGCCCGGCGCTCTGCATGCCGGCAGTATACGCCGCCCTCCCCGCAGGCGAGCGCGGGGGCTCGTGCGCAGGGGCCACCCCTCCGCAGTCCAGGGGGCTCCGGACCCGCGCGGGCAATCGGCAACCACCGAGCGCACAGCGTACGGCGCCACGCGCTTCGCCGCGCGGGGCAGCGAGGGGGGCCGGCGGATCAATCGCGGAGCGGTCGGCGCTCGATGGCGGCGCGCACGCGAGGATCGAGCTCGTCGAGCCAATCGTCGAGCAGCGTCCCCTGGGCGAGGGCCAGGCGGCTGAGGGCGAGTCGGTAGTTGATGAAGGCCTGCACCTCGTTGGTCTCGGCGCGGGCGAGTTCGGCGAGGTCGTCGAGCACGTCGCGGGGGACCGCAGTGCCCGTTTCGACCTGGACCCGCGTCGCGTCCAGGCGCTCCTTGGCGAGCACCCGCGAGGCACGGGCGGCCTCGATGCGCGCCTTGGCGGTGCGCACGTCCCGGAGCGCGCCCCGCACCTCGAGTACCACGGTGGCCTCGAGGGCCCGCAGCGCGGCTTGAGCGCCCTCGAGGTCGTGGCGTGCGGCGCGTACCCGGGCGCGCTCGGCGCGAAGGAAGAGGGGGAGTTCGACTCGGACGCCGACTTCCCAGCTGTAGTTGTCCCCGCTCCCCAGGCTGCTCCATGCGCTGCGGTGCCCCGTCCCGAGCCCCTCCTCGGAGAAACTGCCGATGGCATCCAAGCGGGGGAGGCGCTGGTTCTCGGCCAGGCTCAGGTTGCGCTGAGCGGAGTCGAGGTCGAGTTGTGCGCGTAGGTAGTCGGGGCGGCGCCGGAGCGCGGTCTGGATCGCCTCCGCCGGGTCTTGCTCGGCCGACTCGAGGAGCAGCGGTTGGTCGAGGGGGACGACGAAGCGGTCCCAATCGGCGAGGTCGGTGCTGGGCGAGGTGAGCCGAATGATCTGGTCCCGCGCGGCCTCCAGGCCGTTCTCCGCCGCGATGACCGCCTCGCGCGCGGTGGCGACGCCCGCCTTGGCGATGGTCACCTCCAGGCGGGTCCCCGCGCCGTGCTGGAGCTTCTTCCGCTGGTCGTCGAGGAACTTGAGCGAGCTGGAGAGCGAGCGCTCTTGCGCGCGGAGCTGCTCCTCGGCGAGGACGAGGTCCCAGTAGGCTTGCTCGACGGCGAGAACAGCGGCCATGTAGGTTTCGGCCAGGGTGGCGTCGCTGGCGAAGGCAGCGTTCTGGGCGAGGCGCAGCGGGGTGAGGTTCGTCTCGATGCCGAAGTCGCGCAGCAGGGGCTGGGTGATGTCGAGGCGCAGTGAGGGCAGGTAGTTCTTGGAGCCGGAAATGGGGCTGGTGGACTCGGTGCGCAGTTCGGTGTGGGTCAGGGTGAGTTGCGTGCCCGTCTGCAGGCGCAGGGCGAGGCTGGTGCTGATGTTCAGGGTGCGCGAGCGGACCTGGGTCTGACCGAAGAAGGAGCCGAAGTCGCGGGGGACGAAGCCGCGCCCGTAGGTGGCCGTGCTGGAGAGCACCGGGTCGAAGGCCGCGCGCTCTTGGGGAACGCCCTCGTGGGCCGAGCGGGCGGCGGCGAGCTGCACGACGTAGTCCGGATTGTTGGCGAGCGCGAGACGGATTGCCTCTCGCAGGCGTAGGCCCACCACTTCGCGCCGCGGCGCGAGCACCGGCGAGAGCTCTTCGCGGCCGAGGGCACGGACCTCCGGCCCCAGCGCTCGGGGCGGGGCTTGGCCGCCGAGGCGCTCACGCTCCTGCTTGATCCGCGCGAGTTCCTTCTTGATCCGCTCGAGCTCCGCCGGGCGTTCGACCTCGACCCCGTCCTCGGGAGGCGCCGGCGCGCGCGGGTCGCCCTGGCCGGGGGAGGCGTCTTCCTGCGCGCTGGCGAGCAGCGGGGCGAAGGCGAGCGCCAGCAGCGGGCCGCGAACCGAGCTACGCATGGTGAACCCCTCTCTCCCCGGAGGGAGGGGATTCTACTGCGCTGGGCCCTCGGACGAAGGGCGAAGGAAACGTCCCGAGGAGGAGAGGCGAGCGGCGGGCGAGAGCACCTTGTGGATGACCTCACGGGCGAGTTCGACGAAGCAGTGCGCCACCACGCTCGCCGGGTCGTATTCGAACACAGGCAGACCGGCCTCCGTTGCGCGCAAGACCGTCTCGGGGTCGTAGACGACGTGGCAGTCCAGCAGTTCGATGCCGAGCGGCCCGCGCAGGGGATCCGCCTCATCGCTCTCGTCGGCGCTGCTCCGCTCGCGCGTCATGCTCTTCACCCCGTAGACCTCCACTTCGGGGCGGAGGGCGAAGGCCGAGGCGATGGTCTCCTCGAGCGCGCGCTCGGCGAAGGCCGTCGCGGAAAGGGGGAGCAAGAGCACGTCCGCCGCCCCCAAGGCGTTGCAGCCGAGCGGACCGAGGTCGGG
>RFHU01000259.1 GCA_003695705.1 Planctomycetota bacterium | reverse complement strand
GGCCGTCCCCGGCTCCCTGGCCGTCCCCGGCTCCCTGGCCGTCCCCGGCTCCCTGGCCGTCCCCGGCTCCCTGGCCGTCCCGCCGGGGCGAGGCACGACCTCGACGCTCCCGGGCAGGTCGCCTGCGTCCGGGTCGGCGAGCAGGTTCTCGGTCCGTTCCTCGACCCCGAGGAAGGCGAGCACTTCCCGGCGAGCTCGGGCGTCCACCGCGCAGAGCACTCCGACCGCCGCCGCAAAGAGCGCCAGGAGACCAAGGGCAAAGGCTCCCCGGCGGGCTCCCCGCCGGCGCGCGCCGCGGGGCTCGAGGGTCGGCGCAGCGTCGAGGGAGTCGAAGGCGGGTCGAGGGCCCTGGGTCGACCGAGGCCCCGAAGGCAGGGCCACGGGTAGGGCTTCGATGGCCTGTACGAAGCTCTCCGCGTCGGGAAAGCGATCGGCGGGTGCCTTGGCAAGGGCTCGCGCCACGAGGTCTTCGAGGCCGGACGGAAGGTCCCGCCCCGGGAGACGGGCCGACAAGGGCTCGGGGGCACGGGTGATTTGCTTCATGAGCACGTCCACCGCGCTCTCGGCGCGAAAGACCCGCGTCCCCGTGAGCATTTCGTAGAGCACACAGCCAAGCGCGTAGAGGTCGGTGCGCGCGTCGACGGGCTCCCCTCCCGCCTGCTCGGGCGCCATGTAGTGGGGGGTCCCCAGCACCTGCTGGCCGGTGAGGCTGCTGCCGTCGTCGGCTTCCGCCGACCCCGCCATGATCTTGGCGATCCCGAAGTCGCACACCCGGAGGCGCTCCCCGCCGCCCGGCTCGTCCTCGACGAGCATGTTCTCGGGCTTGAGGTCGCGGTGCACGATCCCCTTCCGGTGCGCCTCGGCGAGGGCGTAGAGCGCCTGACGAGCGAGGCCGAGCGCCCGCCCGGGGTCGAGGGGCGCCTCCTTGGCAATGACTTCGCGCAGGCTCCGCCCCGGCGAGAAGTCCATGGTCATGTAGAGGAGTCCGTCGGGGGTCTGCCGGCAACTCCGCGTGGGGATCGCGTTGGGGTGCACGAACTCGAGAGCGGCGCGGGCCTCGCGCAAGAAGCGCTCGCGAACGTCGGCGCGGTCGGCGAGGCGCGGGTGGATCACCTTGAGGGCCACGGTATTGCCGAGGAGGCTGCTCCTGGCCTTGAACACCGCTCCCATGCCCCCCGAGCCGAGCTTCTCCTGGATCAAGTACTCGCCGTCGAGGGTCTTGCCCACCAATCCCTCGTAGAAGAGCTCGGTCGATCCCTGCCCGGTGAAGCCCTGGTCCACGGTGGTCTCGCCGGGGAGGCCCGCGGTGTCGAGCTCGCCCAAGGGCGCGCTCTCGAGGGCCACCCGGAACTCGGTCGCGGTCTGGTAGCGGTCCTCGGGCCTCTTGGCCATCGCCTTGCGCACGATCGCGTCGAAGGCCTCGCCGACTTCGGGGCGGAGCGAGGTGACCTTCGGGACGGGCGCCGAGCGGTGCTGCTTGATCATCTCCAGGGCGCTGCGGGCGTTGAAGGGGAGGCGCCCGGTGAGCGCCTGGAAGAGCATGACGCCCACGGCGTAGAGGTCGGCGCGGGCGTCCACGTCGCTGCCTTCGGTCTGCTCGGGGGCCATGTAGGCGACCGTGCCCATGATCTGCCCCGCCTGGGTCAAGGCGGCCGTCTGGCCGTCGCCGCCACGCAGCTTGGCGATCCCGAAGTCGAGGATCTTGACCCGGTCCCCGTCTGCGACCATCACGTTGGCCGGCTTGAGGTCTCGGTGCACGATCCCCTGCGCGTGGGCCTCGGCGAGAGCGCCGAGGACCTGCCCGAGGAGAGCCACCACGCGCCGGGGCGGCAAGCCGCCCTTCGCCTTGATCAAGTCGCGCAGTTCGTGGCCCTGCACGAACTCGAGGGCCATGTAGAGGTCCCCGTGCTCGTCGGCGTCGTAGTCGTAGATCGCAATCGAATTCGGGTGGGCGAACTTGGCCGCGACCTTCGCTTCGCGCCGAAAGCGCGCAGCAAAGCTCGGGTCGCTCGCCAGCTCGCGCCGGATCAGCTTCAGGGCCACCGGACGGTCGAGGTTGACGTCGACCGCCTTGTAGACGGCCCCCATACCCCCCTCCCCAAGCAAGCTCTCGATCCGGAACTTGCCCGCGAAGAGGCTTCCGACCCGCTCTTCGGTGCGCGACACCATGCAGGGCTCCATTGTGCCTCATGCGGAGACGCCGGGGGCTCGGCGGGTGTTCGAGCCCCGGACCGCACTCCCTCAACCGCCTCCCTGCCGGCGGGTTAGAATCCCGCGCCCGTGGAGCTCCTCTTCGCCAACGCCTGCCTGGTCCTGCGCCCCGAGGGGGGCGAGGGCGCGGTCCTCCCCGACGGAGCCCTGCGCGTCGACGGCGAGGGGCGAATCGCGGCCCTCGGTCCGAGCGCGACCCTCGCCTCGCCCGAAGCCCGGGCCGCCTTCGGCGGCGAAGTGCTCGACCTCGGCGGCCGCCCGATCCTCCCTGGCTTCGTCAACGCACACACCCACCTCTACTCCACCCTCGCCCGCGGCATGCCCCTCCTGCCGGACCGCCCCCCGCCTGCGAACTTCCGCGAGGTGCTCGAGCGGATCTGGTGGCCCCTCGACCGCGCGCTCGACCTCGAGGACGTCGAGTGCTCGGCCCTCCTCGGCCTCATGGAGTGCGTCCGCGCCGGCGTCACCACGGTGGTGGACCACCACGCCAGCGAGGGGGCGGTCGAAGGAAGCCTCGCCGCGGTGGATCGCGCCGCCGCCGCCCTCGGCGTGCGGCTCTGC
>RFHU01000258.1 GCA_003695705.1 Planctomycetota bacterium | reverse complement strand
GAGCGCCTTCGCCCCGCCTCCCGGCCCAGCGCCCGGGGCCCCGCGGCGGCAAGCGCGACCGGAACCGCCGCGAGCGCACCGCCGCCCTCCTCGACGCCGCCTTGACCCTCTTCTTGGAGCGCGGCGTGGAAGGCGTGAGCATCGAAGCCATCGCCGGCGCGGCGGGCCTCGCCAAGGGGAGCTTCTACCGCTACTTCCAGGGCAAGCCCGAACTCGTCGCGGCGCTCGTGGCTCCGGTGCGGGAGGAGCTTCGCGCAGCCCTCGAACGGGCGCGGGCAGCCCTCGCCGTGGCCGAGGCGCCGTTGGCCGTCCTGGCCGCCTACGCCGACCTCGCCGCCGCAGTGGAGGCGACCCTGCGCGCCCACCCGCGGCTGGCCCGGCTCTACCTGCAGGAGGCCCGCGCCCCCGCCACCCCCGCGCGCCGACCCCTGGCGGCCCTCTCGGAATTCGTCGCCGCGTCGGCCATCGAGCTCACCCGCGAGGCGCAGGCCCGCGGCCTCCTGCGCCCCGTGCCGGCCACGGTGAGCGCCTTGGCGGTGGTGGGCGCCGCCGAGCGGTTGCTCGAAGCCTGGCTCGCGGGGCAACTCGACGGCGCCGGCGAGGGCGTGGCCGCGGCGCTGGTGGAAATCGCCCTCTGCGGGCTCCAGCCCGAGCCGCCGGCCGAGGCGCCCTGAGACCACCCTCCGGCCGGCGGTCGCGCTCAGCGCCGACGGGGACCCCGCCGGCGCTGCGCCGTGCGCGCGGTGCGCTTGCGCGGCGCGCGCGGCTTCTTGGGGGCAGGGCGCGCTTCGTCCGGCGAGACCACGCGCAGGCGCATGGACGCCGTGCGGATCACCTCGAGCCGCATGGAGGGAGTGCGAATGGTCTGCAAGGCGAGGTGGGCGTACTCCCGCACCTCGGCGGCCGCGTCGTCGAGGGCCGCGACGAGGGCCGGCACGGCTGCCTTGGCGTCGGCTCCGAGGTGCATGAGCACCATGCAGCTCCCCACGCGCGTGTAGACCCGTCGGCTCCCTTCGAGGACGGCCACCATGCGCTCCACCAAGGCCGCCTTGTCCTGCGCAAGGGCAAGGATCGCGAGCACCACCTGCATGGAGACGCTGGCGTCCTCGTCGCCGAGAGCCTTGACCAGCGGGGGGAGCACCCGCTGCTCGTGCTCGCCCAGGTTCCCCAGCGCCTGGGCGGCGCTGGAGCGCACGAGGGGGTCGCCGTCGACCAAGGCGTCGAGGAGACGGTCGAGGACGCGCGCCACCGGGCGCTGCCCGACGTGCTTGGCAATGCTCCCCAGCGCCCGGGCCGCGCTGGCACGCGCACGCGCCGACGCGCTGCCCAGCGCCCTCGCCAGGGGAGGAACGGCTGCCTTGCCCATGCCGCGGAGGGCGCCGAGCCCCCGCGAGTAGACCGCCTCGCGCTCGTCCGCGACCGCCGCCAGGAGGCAGGGAACCGCGGCCGCCCCGTGCACGGCGAGGGCGTCGACCGCCTCGCAAGCCAGACTCTCGTCGGCCTCCTCGAGGAGGCTCGCGAAGGCGTCGACCGCCTCGCCCCCCGGTGCCGGCGGAACGCTCTTGAGCAAGCGCAGGGCTTTGCGCCGCAACCCCTTTCGCCCGAGCGCGGCGAAGAGGTGGGGGACCACCGGCGGGCCGATCTTCTTGAGGGCCTTGGCCGCCGCGCCGGAGAGGGTCTTGGCGTCGCGGCTGCGATCCTTCCCGCGGCCCTCGAGGAGATCGAGCAGGGCCGGCGCGGCGCTGGGGTCTCCCAGGCGCCCGAGGGCCTGCGCGCAGCGCAGGCGCACGGCCTCGTCGTCGTCCTTGCGCAGCGCGCGGACGACGTAAGGAGCTGCCTTGCGTGCCTTCGCGCCCAAGCGGCCGATCCGGGCCGCGGCCTCGGCGCGTGCCTCGGGGCCCCCGCGCCTCAGCTCGTGGACCAAGGACTTGAGGGAGGGGCGCCCCGAGGCCGCGCTCTCGCTGCCGAGGGCGCTCGAAGGGGGCTCCGAGCCCACCCCGCTGGCCGTCTCCGAGCGCTCCGCAGCGCCGGGGCGGCGCCGCCCCCCGGCGCTGCCTCGGCTCCGCGTCCCCTTGCGCGACCTCCGAGGTCCTGCATCGGCCATGCCAGAGGGTATCAGCTTCGGGACACGGCTGCTTTGGGGGTTGCGCCCGCCGCCCGAGGAAAGCACAACTAGGGGAAGGGGAACGCGACGAGGATCGGGGAGGGAGGCTGCCTGGCCGCAACCGGAGTCCCAGGACCGAACCCGGCGGACGGTGTGCGGCTGTTCGCCGCCGTTCCCGACTTGCTCTTGCGGGTGTCCGACAACGGAGCGCTGCTCGGAGTCCAGCGCCCCCAGGCCTTTGGCCTCCCCGGGGCGAGCGAAGCGGCCCCGGGCAGCCGCCTCGAAGACGCGCTCCCGCCCGAGGTGGCCGGCCCCGCCCGCGCCCGGCTGGCCGAGGTCTGCGCGGGGACTCCCCTTCTCTTCGACGTCCGCCGCGACGACCGGGTCTGGGAAGTGCGCATGGTCCCCGCTCCGCCGCAGGAGGCCCTCCTCCTCGTACGCGATGTGACCGACAGCCGAGGAGACACGGAACGACTCCGCCTCGCGGCCGCCCTGTTCGAAAACACGTCCGAGGGCGTCCTGGTCGCCGACGCGGGCTGGAAGATCATTGCGGTCAACGAGGCCTTCTCGCGCATCACCGGCTACGGGCGCTGCGAGGTCCTCGGGCGCAACGCCAACTCCTTCTTGCGCAGCGGCCGCGACCCCGCCTTTCAATCCACCCTCGAAGACGTGCTCGCCCAGCAAGGCTCTTGGCAAGGCGAGGTGTGGAGTCGGCGCAAGAGCGGCGAAGTCTACCCGCAGTGGCTGAACATCATCGCCAAGCGCGACGCCTCGGGTTCCATCACCCATTACGTCGAAAGCTTCAGCGACCTCAGCGACCGAGGACGCCTCGAGGACCGCCTCGCCTACCTGGCCCACTACGACGCGCTCACGAACCTCCCCAACCGGGTGCTCGCCCAGGACCGCCTCGAACGCGCCCTGGCCTGGGCCGACCGGCGCGGCCAGCGCGTGGCGGTCATGTGCCTCGACATCGACCGCTTCCGGGCCATGAACGAGGAGCGCGGCCAAGCCCTCGGAGACCACCTGCTGCGCGAAGTCGCCGACCGCCTGCGTCGGCTGGCCAGCCGCACCGACACGGTCGCCCGCTTCGGCGGCGACGAGTTCCTGCTCGTCGAGGAGGCCTTGCGCGACGTGGACCACGCACGGCGCATCGCCATGCGCGTCCTGGACGCACTCGAGCCCCCCTACCTCATCGACGGCGAGGAGCACCGCCTCTCGGCCAGCCTCGGAATCAGCATCTACCCCGAAGACGCCACCGACGTTCCAAGCCTCGTCCAGAACGCCGTGGCCGCCGTCGGCTCCGCCCGCGGGCGGGGAGGCAACGGCTACGCCTTCTTCTCGGCCGAGGCCACCGTGCAGGCGCACGAGCAGCATCGCCTCGAGGAGGATCTGCGCGCAGCGCTCGGGCGCGGCGAATTCGTCCTCCACTACCAACCGAAGGTCGATCTCCAGACGGGCGAGATCCAGGGGACCGAGGCCCTGGTGCGCTGGCGCCGCCACGCCAACGGAGCCCTGATCCGCCCCGACAGGTTCATCCCCCTCGCCGAGCGCACGGGGCTCATCGTCCCCATCGGCGAGTGGGTGCTCGAGGAAGCCTGCCGCCAAACGGCGCTCTGGCAGTCGACGGGGCACCCCGAGCTGGACGTGGCCGTGAACCTCTCTCCGGCCCAGCTCTGGGACCCCGACCTTCCGGCCAAGGTACGACGCGCGCTCGAACGCAGCGGCCTCGCTCCCTGCTACCTGGAGTTGGAGATCACCGAGTCGCTGGTGGTCGAGGACCCCGAGCGGGCGGCCAAGATCCTCGGCGAGCTCAAGCAGCTCGGCGTGTCCTTCTCCATCGACGACTTCGGGACCGGCTACAGCTCCCTCGGGCTGCTCCGGCGCCTGCCCGTGGACACGGTGAAGATCGACAAGTCCTTCGTCGACGACATCCCCCACCAGGCCGACGCCATCGCCATCGTGCACGCGATCATCAGCATGGGGCACAGCCTGGGCATGCGGGTCATCGCCGAGGGCGTCGAGACCGAAGAGCAAATGCGCGTCCTGCAGCAGCACGACTGCGACCTCCTGCAGGGCTACCACTTCAGCCGCCCGCTCTCGACCCACGACCTCGAGCACTTCCTCAACGCCCCGCCTCCGGTGAGCGTGGTCTGAGCACCCGGCGCGCTGCGCCCCACCCAGCGACCGCCCGCTCGCCCGGCAAGGGGGGAATGCTGTCCTGGTGGCGGCCGTTGAACTCCCGTAGCATGCTTCCCCCGGGAGGAGGTCCCATGAAGCGCTCGTTCCTCGCCCT
>RFHU01000257.1 GCA_003695705.1 Planctomycetota bacterium | reverse complement strand
TCGTCGTCGTCGTCGTCGTCGTCGTCGTCGTCGCCGTCGTCGTCGTCGTCGTCGTCGTCATCGTCGTCGTCGTCGCCGTCGTCGCCGTCGTCGTCGTCGTCCTCGTCGTCGTCGTCGTCGTCGCCGTCGTCGTCGTCGCCGTCGTCGTCATCGTCGTCGTCGTCGCCGTCGTCGCCGTCGTCGTCGTCGTCCTCGTCGTCCTCGTCGTCGTCGTCGTCCTCGTCCTCGTCGTCCTCGTCGTCGTCCTCGGGGAGTTGGTCGACGAGAGACTCGATCTCCAGGACGATGGCTTCAATGCCGTCCTCCCACTCGGGTTTGCCCCAGCCCCCGCGCCAGTCGAAGTCGAGCCAGAGGGGAATGGGCACGTAGCGACCGGCGACCTGCTTGTAGCGGCCCGGAGTCAGCTCGGCGAAGAAGGGCTTGACGTCTTGGGCGTCGGGGTTTCCGTAGGCCTCGGGCAGGTGGGGGAAGAGGCCCGGGTGGATGACCGAGTAGTCCGGGCCGACCATCATGTGGTTGGTGAGCTTGCGCGGCTTGGTCGGCTTCCCGCCGATGATCGCCGCGGGGCCAACGTCGTAGCCTCCGTCGGGCTTGCCGGGGGTCTTGCCCATATGGCAGTCCTGGCAGGACACGCCCTGGGCGGCCGCGGGGGAGGCCTTGTACTCGCTGAAGGCCTCCTCGAGGCGGAAGCCGTTCTTGAGGGTCACGTCGTGGCACATGCCGCAGAAGCCCGACTCGCTGATGGCGGGGAGGGTCTTGACGGTGCCGTGCACGCGCTGACCTGGCGGGGCGTCGGGGCTGTCCTGCAGGCCGAGCGACCGCTTGGTCTCCTCGAGGATGGTGGCGTCGGAGGGGCCGAAGACCTCGGTGAAGATGTTGCCGGTGACCAGGGGGAGGCGCCCGCTGACCTTGCCGTATTCGTGGGCCACGCGATGGCACACCACGCAAGTGATCCCCTCGCGCGCGGTGATGTTCCGCAACCCGTTGGCCATGAACTGAGGCTCGTTGAGGTTCATGCCCACGGGGGTGTGGCAGCGGATGCAGAAATCGCCGAAGGTCCCGTTGGTGAGCTGGACGATGGTCCCGTGCATGGCGTTGAACACGGGGCTCATTTGCGCGTAGGCGTGGCTCGACACCGACCACTCGTCGAAGTGCTTCGGGTGGCACTCGCCGCACACCTTCGCGGAGGTGTAGGGGTTGTCGAAGGAGTTGTCGGTCTGGATGAGCGCGGCCGGAACGAGCTCGGCGAGTTCCTCGTGCTCCATGAGCTGCTGCGCCGCCCAGTAGCGGTTCTGCCTGCTGTCGCGCATGCCCGCGCGGACGCGCGCGACTTCGGCGGAAAGGCTCCAGCCCTCGGTCTCGAGGTCCTTGCCCAACTCGAGGACCTTGTCGAGGAAGGCCTCGTCGAGCGGAGTCGGCAGAACCGGGTCCGGGATGGTGCTGAAGAAGGGCGTGGTGACGTGGACCACTCCGCAGGCGGCCAGGAAGGTGGAGCAGGCCGCCAACAACGCGAGAAGGGACCAACGAGGTGTGCGCATCGGATATTCCCCCAAGGAAGGCCGGGAAGTATTCCAGAAGATTCCGACCGAATCAAACGGGTTAGGGGAATTGTCTCGCCGGGGTGACAGGTGCCTTACCCGGAGAAAAAGGAGTTACGTAGCCTCCAGCGGAGCGCGACCGCGCGCGGGCCGAACACCCAAGGCGAGGCCGCCCGGACCCGCACGCGGCCCGTGGCGCTCGTCGCCACCCCCCCCAATGCGCCGGGCCGCGGCTCGCGACCGGGGCACGGTCTGGGGCCCCCGAGGCTTCAGAGGGTCGCGAGCACGGCCTCCAGGCCGGGCGAGAGGGGGGGCAGGTAGGCCCAGGGGTCCGCCGGTCGGTCGACCCGCGGGAACTCCGGGTGCCGGCGGAGGACGTGCTCCTCGAAGGCCTGGCCCATGCGCCCCATGGCCTCGAGGCAGGCGGGGAGGCAAGAGCGCGCCGCGGCGGCGCGCGCCTCCCCCTCACGATCCAGGCGGCGCAGCCCTTCGAGCAGGCGCGCCCCGAGTTCGGGCGCCTCCACCTCGTAGCAGCCCTCGGGCTCGCCGCGGTCGTCCATGAGGTTGCGAATGCGCTCGTCCATGGTGACCCCGAGCGCGGGCACGCCGGCCGGCATGGAGCACACCATGGCGTGGTAGCGCGAGGTAACCAGGTAGCGGGCCTCGCGGAGAACGGCGACGAGGTCGTGCATGCGGACTTCGTCGCTGACCAAGCGCGGGACGGGGCCCAGCTCGGGCTCGAGGCGCGCGGCCAGCCGCTCGGTGGCCTCGCGGTCGAGCCGCTCCATGCCGACCAAGAGCACCTGCGCGGGCCGCTCGCGGACGAAGGCGAGGGCGGCCTCGGCCAAGGCGTCGAGGTAGCGAGCGAAGCGCGCGCGGTCGGCCTCCGAGTAGGCGTGGTGGTAGAGGCTGCGGTAGTGGGTCTCGGCCTGCGCACCCTGAAGGCGACCCAGGAGCGTCTTGAGCGGAGCCGGGCGCACGGGCCACCAGAAGGGGTTGATGGGGCAGAGCACCAGCAGGGGAAGCGACTCGTCGCGTCCGAGGCCGCGCAAGAGCGCCCGCGCTCGCTCGGGAGGAGCCGGCTCGAAGGTCCAGGCCGTGTCGGTCCCCGGCGCGCTTTCGATGCCCAACTCCGCCAGGACCTCGCGGGATGGCTCGTTGCGGCAGAGGACGAAGGCCCCTTCGCAAGCCCAGGCGACGAAGCGAGCCAGGAGGAGGTCCATGTCTCCGGCCTCGGCGCCGTAGCCCACCGCGACCTGGTTCTGCGCCACGGCGAGTCCGAGGGCGCCCGCCATGAGCGTGGTCAGGGCGCTGGCGAACTTGCTCTTGAACATGGAGCCCTCGCACGCCACGACGCCGTCGTGCCGCGCCGTCTCGTGGAAGAGAAAGGGGGGAAACAGGTCGGGCAGGCGAACCTGCCGCACCCCGGGGAAATAGCCCGCCGAGAGCCGCGGGTCGGAGGTGAGCGCGGTGAGTTCGAGCTGGTCCTCCCCGAAGATGACCCGGAACTGGCGGATCATCTCCGAGACGCGCACGTCCGCCCCCGTGTTGCGCGTGCCCAGGTAACCGACCAGGAGCAGGCGGAGGGGCTCGCCGGGCCGCCAGCGCGCTTCGCCGTCATCGAGGGCGTGACGCAAGCGCGCGGCCTCGATGGCCGCGGCCATGCTCGCCTGCAAGGCCGCGTCGGTGAGGGCGGGGCGACGGCGCAACAAACGCCCGATCATCGCGACGCCTCCGCCGCGGCGAGGGCTGCCTCGTCCGCGTAGAGGACGGGGACCTGCACGAGCGCCGCCGGGAGGGCGCGGTGGGGGTAGCGGAAGCCCCCCTCCACGGCGAACCAGTAGAGCGGCGCGCAGGTGTCCAAGAAAGAAGCCGGGCGCAGCCCGGTCTCGGCGACGATGCGTGCGTTGTCGAACACCACGTCCCACTCGAGGTAGGGCCAGAAGGCGTCCATGAGGGCGGCCCCCGCGCGCACGCGCCGCAGCGGCGAGGTGCGCACGCCGGCGAGCAGGGAGACGGCCCGGGCGCAGCTCCTCCCCGCGCGGGGCAGGTAGAGCGGGCGACGCCGCCCGAGGTCGCGGGCCAGCCGGTCGGTGATCTGGCGAAAGCTGGGCGAGGCGGTGCCCGCGCTCAAATGGTAGATGCGGTGGGCGGGCGCCTCCGCTCGAAGCAGGGCGGCGATGGCGTCGGCGACGAAGTCGGCGGGGACGATGTCTTGGCGCGCCTCCGGGGGGAAGGGCAAGACCGGGAGCCGCGCGAGGCCCACGAAGGCGCGCACCATGTCGAACTGGGTGGTCTCGGGGAAACGCGAGTCGCCCAGCACGGTGGAGGGGCGAACGACGATGGCCGGGGCGTCGGGCAGGAGCTCGCGCACGAGGTGCTCGGCGAACTTTTTGGTGCGCCCGTAGGGGTCGAAGTCGGAGCGATCCCAGGCGACGGCCTCGTCCTCCCGCACCACGGCACCGCGGAGGCGTCCGGCCACGGCCGTGGTGGAGACGTGCACGAAGCGGCGCAGGCCGCCGCGGGCATGGATCCGGCGCACGAGCTGGAGCAGCTCGAGTCCGCCGCGCAGGTTGACCTCGAAGCAGGCGCGCGGCGAGCGGCGGTTCAAGGAGGCGGCCGCGTGGACCACCGCGTCGTGCTCGGCGACCACCCGCTCGTAGAGCGCAGGGGAGA
Organism: Planctomycetota bacterium; assembly: GCA_003695705.1. GTDB lineage: Bacteria > Planctomycetota > J058 > J058 > J058 > J058. The sequence continues at coordinate 9,698 of RFHU01000257.1, read as the reverse complement.
GGCCAAGGCGGGGCCGGGTGATGTCGCCGAGGACCGCGCGCAGGCGCCCGGCGGCAAAGAGCTCGGCGAGCTCCTCTGCCGAGCGGTGGAGTTCGAGTGCCCGCCAGAGACGGGCGCGGGCGCGCGCAGCGTCCGGCGCGCGGACCAGGGCGGTGACCTGCGCTCCTCCTGCGAGCGCGCGGTCGGCGATGTAGCCGCCTAGGTAGCCGGTGATGCCGGTCAAGAAGAGCTTCACGGGCGGGCCTCCGCAGGGCACGTCAGGCGCACGGGGCGACGCGGCTCGGGGGCGGACCGACGGCCTTCGAGCCGCGGGTAGACCCAGCGGCGCAGGCCGGGGATGTGGACCTCGGTCCAGTAGGCGTGCCAGTCGAGCGTCGCCGGGTCGGCGGCGAAGGCCTCGCGGTCCGCGGGGGCGAGGCGAGCCTCCAGGCCACGCAGGCCGCCCGTGGCGAAGGTCTGCTGGTGGTCGTACACGAAGGGCAAGAAGCGCTCGACGGCTTCCTCCAGACCGCGCAGGCGTTGCTCGGCTCGCTCGAGCCGGCGAGCAAGCGAGGCCGAACGCTCGCGGAGGCCGAAGCGGCCTTGGGGAAGCTCCTCGCCGCCAAGGGCGCACAGTTCGCCGGCCTCGCGGGCGAGACGGCGGAGGAGGGGGAGCGAGGCCAGGCGGTAGCGCGCCGGCGAAGTGGGGACCGCCTCGGGCAGGAGGCGCCGCCAACCGCGCGGCGGATGGGCGGCGCGGTGGGCGAGGTTGGTGAGTTCCACCACGCGGCGCATGGGGAGGGGGTTCCGCGCGGAGCTCCCGCAGTGCAGCACCAAGGGCGCCTCGCCGGCGAGGAGGGCCGCGGCGGCGAGGGTCAGGCCGCGGGCGACGAAGTCGACGGGAACGACGTCGAGGACCGCGCGCGGCCGCGCCGGGAGCGCGCGCAAGGGGCCGTAGGTGAGCGCCCAGGTGAGGGGCGCCGAGGTCTGCAGGCCCTCCTTCCAGCCCGGGAAGGGAAAGCGGAGCGCGGATTCGACGATGGTCGGGCGAAAGACGCAGAGAGGCACCTCGCCGCGGCGCGCGGCGAGCAGATTCTCGGCCAGGGCCTTGGTCAGGGTGTAGGCGTTGGGCCAGCCCCAGGCGCGGGCGCGCTCGCGGCCGAGGGCGACGCTGCGCTCGGCCTCCCAGGCGGCGCGCTCGCGGGCGAGGAAGCGCTCGCGGTGGACCGCGCCGCGCCCGTGGCGGCGAAGCTGCTCGGCGACGCGCTTGGCGAGGAGGGCCTCGGCGCGTCCGTCCCGGGCCTCGCGCGCCGCGCGCGCGGCCAGCGCGCGCAAGTCCTCGCGCTCGCGGACTGCGTCGAAGGGATCGCCGCCGGGGGCGCCCGCGTGAACGGCCTCGGGGACGACGCCCCGCCGCTTGCCGGCCACGTAGGCGGTGGAGACGTGGAGCAGGGCGGCACCGACTTCCCGAGCGAGTTCCAGCGCGGCCAGCGCGCCGTCGGTGTTGGCCGCCAGCGCGGGCGCGAGCTCGGGGTCGAGGGAGGTCAAGCCGGCCAGATTCACCACCAAGTCCACGCCGCGCAAGCGCTCGCGCTCGCCGGGAGCGAGCCCGAGGCCCGGCGCGCCCAGGTCGCCCGCCAAGGGGCGAAGGACGCCGCCGAGGGCGCGGCCGAGGTCCTCGCCGTAGCGCTCGTGGAGGGGGCGGAAGGCGGGCGAGGCAGAGAGCAACTCCTCCAGGCGCGAAAGCGCTCCGCGGCGTCCCGGGCGGAGGACGAGGTTCACCTCGGCGGGCTCGGTCTCGCAGAGGAGGTGGCACAGCCACACCTTGCCGAGGAAGCCGCTGGCCCCGGTGACCAGGAGGCGCCGGCCGGCGAGGAGGGCGCGGGGGTCGAGGCCCGCGGACGCCGCGGAAGGAATCACGACGCCGTCTCCCAGAGCATGGGCCAGCCGGCGCGCTCGGCCGCCCTGCGCAGGCGCACGTCCGGCCGAACGGCGCAGGGAAAGCCGACGCAGCGCAAGAGGGGTAGGTCGTGGGTGTCGACCCCGTAGGCGTACGAGCCCGCGAGGGAGACGCCCAAGGCGTCGGCGCAGGCCTCCACCCGCCCCGGCGCGAGGGGCTCCTCCAGGCGCCCGGTGGCCACGCCGTCCCGCAGTTCGAAGCGGGCGCCGAGCAACGCGTCGGCGCCCAGACGCTCGGCCAGCGGCGCCAGGGCCACCTCGGGTGCGGTGCTCACCAAGACCAGCCGGTGCCCGCCCGCCCGTGCTCGCGCCACCACCTCCTCTCCCAGGGGACGCAGCGGCGACGAGAGCAGGTCGGCGTAGCGCTCGCGCCAGAGCACCGCCAGGCGGTCGCCGCCCAGCCCCCGGCAGGCGTAGGCCGCCAGGCGCCGGGCCGTCCGCCGATCGACCCGCTGCAGGGCGCCGAGCAGAGGCAAGCCGGCCGTCAGCGCGGCCACCCGCCCGGCGCGCCCCCCGACCCCAGGCGCGTTGAGGGCGGCGTGCCAGGGCGCACGCAAGGCGAGGTCGGGGAGGAGCAGCGACTCCACCCGCACGAAGGCAGCGGCGCGCAGCGGGGCCTGGGGAGCGGACATGGGGGAGAAGGGTATCAGAGGAGCAAGCCCCGCGGCGCAGGCGCGTCCAAGGCCGGCCCGGAAACGCCCGCCCGGCCGCGCGAGACGGAACCGCTTCGGGGGGCTTGCCGCGCGGACGAAGGCCAGTCTCTGCGCGCGTCCGCGAGGCGGCCCTCGAAGGGGCAGCCGACGGACCCGCGGCGACGACGAACGAACGGCGACGCCGGCGAAGTGCTTCAGTGCCCGCGGCCGGCGCCGACGCCTTCGAGGGTCCCCCGAAGGCCCTCGCTGCCGACCGCGCGCTCGACGCCACCCTGCCCCCTCCAGAGCCGCTCGTCCGCCTGGCGAAGGGCCGCGAGGAAGCGCCGGCGTTCCGCCACGACCTCGGCCGCGTCCTCCTTTCCCCCGGCCCGGAGGTGCTCCTCGAGAGCGGCGAGGACTTCGTCTTCGTCGGCGTAGGTCTGCAGGCGGTTCGTCGAGGCGCGCCGCAGGGCGCGCCGCAGGCGGCTCCGGGCGAGGCGACGCCCGAAGCGCGCCAGAAGGTCCCGGCGGGCCCCCCAGGGGTCGAGCGGGTCCCCCACCCCACCGCCGCCCAACAGCCAGGGGAGGTCGCGCGCGCCCGCGAGCAGAGGGCCTTCGCGCCGCGGTCCCTCGTAGAGGCGGGCCAGGCCGCGCTCGAGAGCGGCCCGGTGGGACTCGGTGGCCCGAGCGAGCTCCGCGGAGAGCTCGGCCTCGTCGCGGGCCAGGAGCGAGTTCACGTAGGCCTCGATGGAGCCGTGGCGTGCGAGGACGCGCTCGCGCAGCCAGGGGTTCTTGGCCAACGCCGCGGGGACGCGACGGCGCTTGTCGCTGGCCAGCTTGGCGCGCCGGGCCAGCTTCTCGAGCCGGCGCGCGTAGTCCTCCTTGGCGACGAAGAGCGGACGGGCGAGGAAGTCCCGGTAGTCCTGCCAGGCGCCCGCGTAGTCCTGCAGGGCGGCCTCCGCCTCTTCGGGACGAGCGGAAATCCGCGCCAAGAGGGCGAGCCCCGCGTCGGCCAGGGCGTCGCGCGCGGCGGCCTCGTCGAAGGCGTCGTGCGCCCAGGACTCGAGGGACTCGCTGATGGTCAGGACCACCGCGAGCTCGCCCACGGTGTAGAACCACCCGCCCAGGCGAAGCAGCCTGCCCGACGCGGCCCCCCAGCGCCCGAGCAGCCCGGCGCTCTGGGCACGCTCGATGGGCAACACCCAGCGGAGCGTCGAAACGCCCGCACGCACGGCGCCCACCGAGAGGCCGAGGGAAGTGAGGGAAATCACGAAGGCCTTTCCGGAGAGGCGCCCCTCGACGAGAGCGGGCAAGGCCAGGCCCGCCCCGAGAACGAGGTAGGTCTTCAGCAGGCCGCTGACGAAGCGCTTCTTGACGAAGCGCTGCAGGTAGCGGGCGTACCCGATCTCGGCCACTCGGGCGCCCGCAACGAAGAGGCCGTAGTCGCGAAAGAAGTCCGTGGTGGCGACGGCGTCGAAGAACTCTTCGATGCGAGCGCGGTCGCCGGTGCTGGCGACCACGGCGAGCTCCTTGAGGAACAAGGCGAGGCCGAACTGCAGCGCACCGGCCGCCTCGCCGACGACGCCGCGGCGCACGGCCTCCGGCCAGCGGACCGTGCCGTCGGGGCGGCGGAAGGGGGCGAGGCGGGCGATGGCGCGTTCGAGGTCGCGGCTCCCCTCCGCTCGGCGGCGGTGCTCGCGCGCAATGGCCTCCGGGCTCACGGTGCCTTTCTCCAGGGACACGCGGTGTGCGTCGGGCCGCTGCAGGGAACGCTTGAGCATCTCGTCCACCGAAAGGAGTTCGATGGCTTCGCGCAGGGTGACGCCGTGGGTTTCGGCCAATGCGCGAGCCCGCTTCCAGCCCTCGGCGATGGTTCGCTCGAGCGACGCGCGGGCCTCCTCGGAGGTCACTACCTCGCCGTAGCGATTCTGCACGGCTTCGAGGTTGGAGACGTGGACCCCTCCGAGGTTGGCGAGGTCGCCGGGGATGGCGAGCAGGCGGGAGCGATGGGCGTCGAGGGCCTTGGCCCCTTCGCTCGTCTCCGCGAGGTTGGCGCCCTCGACGATGATCTTCCGCTTGCCGCTCGGGGTTCCCGAGGCGGCGAGGGCCGGTACGCTCTCGGCGTTCAGGACTCCGCCGAGGGCGTTGTAGCCGACCACGTCGGCGCGCACGCGCGAGACGTCGCCGCCGCGCTCGAAGCCTTCGAGCAGCGCACCGCCGCGGAATTCCCGCAAATCCGCGCCGCTGCGCCGGAGTTCGTCGACGGCCTCGACCCAGGCGCGGACTTCTGCCGGGCTCGCGGCCTCGCCCTTGGGGTGCCGCAAGAGCCCGGGCACCCGCTGGCCGTCGAGCAGCCACAACTCCTGGATGGCGACGAGGCGCGCGCCGTCGCGCACGGCGGCCAGGCCAAAGGCGCGACCGACTTCGCCCCAGCCTTGGCTGGCGACGACGGCGCGCTCGGGCGCGAGGCCCTCGCTCGCCAGCCCGTGGCGAGCCGACATCCACACCCCTTCCCCCGTGGAAACGGCGCGGTATTCGATCCCTCCGCGGGGGTCGACCCGGCCGTCCTCCCCGCGGAGGAGTTCCTTGCCGCTGACCCCTTCGGAGAACCCCCGGGGGTCGTAGGCACGGGCGAGGACGCGCATTTCGGCGGCCTTGGTGTTCACGTCGCCCGCCTGGATGTCCCGCCCGAGGCCGACCTCGGCCCCGGAGGCCCGGTAGGAGCGTGCGAAGCCGCGCATGAGCTCCGCGCGGTCGAGGACGGGCGAGGTCGGATCGACGATGTCGCCCACCTTGGCCGCGTAGCGGCTGCCGACCGCAACGACGCGTCCGGCGCCGATGCCCCCCTTGGCGCCACGCACCGCCGCGCCCCCCACGGCGTCGCCCGCGAGGGCCAGCTTGGTGTCCATCTTGAGAGCCAAGGCGTAGACCTCGGCGGCAAAGACCCCCCGGTGGAGGCGGACGCCGCCCTTGTTGGTCTCTCCGCGGGCGGGATCCACGGAACGCTCGGTGTTGGCGTTGGGGTTCTCGGCAAAGCCAATGCGAAACCAAGGAAAGCGAATCCGGGTACCGTCCGCGAGCACCACGTCGAAGGTCCCCGAACGGTTCATCGTCGGCCGCAGGGCGCGCTCGATGTCGGCTGGTTCGTAGCCGAGGCGGCGCCCGAGCTCGCGTACGACGCGCCGGGCATCTTCGGCCTGCGCCTCGGCCTCGGCCCGCTCGGCAGCGTATTCCTCGGGCGAAAGGCGACCTGGGAGGGGCTCTCGCCCCTGGCCCCAAAGGGCACCGCCAGAGAGCAAGAGGACCGCGAGGAGGGGCAAAGAAGGAGACGGACGAGCGGCCAGGGCGCGGCTGGGCGAGAACGGCTTCACGCGCCCAAGAATAGTTTCCGAGGCGATCGATTGCGAGGGCGCGCTCCCCGGCCTGCGAGCCCGGGAGCGCGGCGGTTCGCACCACGGCTCGGCGCAAGGCTCCCCGCCGGGAACGGTGGACGCCACCTCCTGCAAAGGGCTCACCCATGGCGCTCCCTCGTCGCGGTTGCCGCAAAGGAGGGCGGGCGAGGGGAGCCGTCAGCCCGTCCCCAGCGGGAACCAGCCGCGGGGCAGGAGCTGGGGGCCGAGGTCGTCGAGGCGCTCGTGGAGCAGGCGCTGCCAGGCGGCGACGTCCCCGCCTGCGTCCGCGCCGAGGAGGGCAGGGAGGAGCTCGCGGGCCCGGGCCGCCTCGCGGGCGAAGAGTTCGTTCACGGCCACGGCAAAGGCCTGACGCCGTTCGCGGTCCTTGGGGAAGAGGCGCTCGGCCTCTTCCCCCACCCACGAAAGCCCCCCGGCGACCGCTTCGAGGAAGCGCAGCAGGCCGGCGGCGCAGGCGGGGTGGCGGAGGGCCACCAGGGCGTCGAAGGCGTGCGGATCGACCTCCTGCAAGGCCTCGCCGGCCTGGGTGGCGCTGGGGTCGGGGCGGTCCTCGCGGAACTCGAGGGTCACCTTGCCCAGGGTCAGGCGGCAGCCGGAGCGGAGGAAGGCGTAGCGCACGGGGCGACCGTCCAGGAGGGTGCCGAAGCGGCTCCCCTCGTCACGGACTGCGTAGCGCTTGTGGAAGCGCAGCACGGTGGCGTGCAGACGCGAGACGGAGCGGCTGTCGAGCTGGATGCGGCGGCCGTGCTCGCGGCCGATCTCGTAGACGGTGTGCTGCTCTTCGAGCGGGAAGCTGCGGGGCGCTCCCTCTCCTTCGACCACCTCGAGGCGCGCCGGCGCGTGGGGGTGCGAGGGTGCGAGCTGGGAGGGGTAGCGCGGCCGGGCCGAGTCCCACCAGACGAGCCAGCGATCGAGGTCGTCGCCGAGGTTCTCGTGGGTGATGGAGAAGAGCTGCGCGGGAATGCGGCGGCGGAGCTTGCGCAGGGCGCTCTCCATGCGCCGCCCCGCCTCCTCGGCGACCTCGCCGCCGAGGCGCGCGCGCAGGAAGGACCTCGCCTCGGCCACCCGGTCCTCGACGGCCTCGGGCGCGAGTCCCTCGAGGAGGGGCACCACGACGCGGCGGTCGCCGTCGAGGATGAGGGCCCGCACCAGGGGCAAGGGCAGGCTGCGCACCCGGAGGCGGTCCGGAGCCAGGCGGCGGGTGCTGAGCACGGCCCGCCCCAGCCCGCCGTCGCGAAAGCGGAGTTCCACGCGGCCGAAGCGGACCTCGTCGCCGTCCTTGAGGACCACCTCGCGAACGCGCATGGGACCCACGAAGGTCCCGTAGGTGCTTCCAAGGTCGCGGAGCACGTATCCGGTGGGGCCGCGCTCGATGCGCGCGTGCTGGCGGGAGACGGAGCGGTCGGCCAAGGCGACCTGGCAGGCCTCATCGCGCCCTACGAGAAAGCCGTCGCCGGGAAGGAGCGGATGGCGTCGTCCGGAATCCGGCCCGGTGAGCGCTTCCAGGCGGGGAACGTCGTCGATGGGCACTCCGGCGAGCACCCGCTCGAGGTCGCCCCGGCACTCGTCGGCGCTGGCGTAGCGGTAGTTCCGGTCGCGGTCGAGCATGCGGTAGATGACCAGCTCGAGATCTTCGGGAATCTCGGGGGCCAGCGCGCGGGGCGCGGGGACCTCGCCGGCGAGCACCTTGCGGGAGATGGCGGCCGGGGACTTGCCCGGGAAGGGAACGCGCCCGGTGACGAGGTGGAAGAGGGTGGCGCCGAGCGAGAACACGTCGCAGCGGGCGTCGACGGCGTGGTCGCCCCACTGCTCGGGGGCCATGTAGTAGGGCGTGCCCAGGACCTGCCCGGGGAGGCTCAGGCCGTCGTCCGCCTCCACGCTCTTGGCGAGGCCGAAGTCGAGCACCTTCACGCTTCCGTCGCGGGCCCGCAGGATGTTCGCCGGCTTGATGTCGCGATGGACGATGCCGGCAGCGTGCGCGTGCGCGAGCGCCGCCGCCACGTCGCGCGCGATGCGCGCCGCCTCGAGGGGGTCGAGGGGGCCGCGCCGCAGCGTCTCGTCGAGGGCCTCGCCGTCGACGAACTCCATGACGATGTGCGGGGAGTCGCCCTCGCCCTCGACGTCGTGGATGGCAACGATGTTCGGGTGCGCGATGCGCCGCATGACCTCGGCCTCGCGGAGGAAGCGCGCGCGCCAGGTCGGGTCCCGCGCCTGCTCGGGAGCGAGGAATTTGACGACCACCTCGTCGTCTCCGCGCGACGCGAGGTAGACCGAGCCCATGCCTCCTTCGCCCAGCTTGCGCTCGATGCGGCAGCCCGAGACGACGCGCCCCAAGGGCGTGGTGGGGTCTTCGACCAAGGTGGCGCCCAGCGTGTCGGTCGAAGCGAGGTCGGCGAGCTGCTCGGCGCTGAGCACCCCGCGGGCGACGAGGAAGGCGCCGAAGCCACCCTGGGCGCCCCCGGCGCGGTAGGCAGTGCGGGCCGCCTCGAGGGCGGCCGGGTCGGCGTAGCCACGGGCCAGCGCCCGCGCGCTCAGCGCTTCGGCGTCCGAGTCTTCGCCGGCTTCCTGGTTCGCGGGGAGATCCACCGGGACCGTTCTGCCAAGGAGAGCGGCGGTTGCGCAACCTTCGTCGGGCAGGGCGGACGCAAAGGCTGCGGCCGCGTGCGCGAACGGCCCGGGCTCCCTGCAGGGCGTGGGAGGAGTCCTTCCAAGGCGCGAGGAGATCCAGCAACCTTCCGGCTCCGACCGACCACGCGCCCCCTCGGAACGGCGGGTAGGAGGGCGTAGGGGGGCCTTCCACGGCCCGAGGAAGTCCAGCAACCTTCCGGCTGCGACCGACCACGCGCGCCCCCTCGAAACGGCGGGTAGGAGGGCGTAGGGGGGAGGCCTGGCAAGGCGCGAGGAGGTCCAGCAACCTTCTGGTTGCGACCGACGAGCAACGCAGCCAGGCCTCCCCCCTACGCCCTCCTACTACCCTTCGTCGGCGCGACGGGCAGCCTCCATGAGCAAACCGCTCATCGTCTTGGCGACGTTGCGGCTCGTCTCGCAGACCTCGGGAGAGAAGCTGAACTGGCCGCGCGTGAGGCCCAAGAGCGCGTAGACGGCCTCCTCGCCGCGCACGGCGCCGGCCTCGGCGTAGGTGGGGCGGCCTTCCTGCACGACGATCATGCCCTCGCCGGCCGGGCCGAAGACCTCGAGGGTCCCGGTCTTCCCGTTGAACTCGAGGGTCTGGAGGAGTTCGGGCAGGTTGATCTGGTCGAGGCGTCCGGCCATGGCGTCGCCCTGCATGGGCTGGGTGAGCGCGTTGGAAGCCTCGGCCTCGGGGAGCCGCGCCGAGGTGGGAGGGCGCGTGGAGAAGGTGCACAAGAAGGGCCCGAACTCGAGCTCGTCGCCGTCGCGGAGCGAATGCTCGCCTTTGATCCGCTTGCCGTTGACCAGGGTCCCGTTCTGGGAACCGAGGTCGCGGAGCACGGCGCGGCCTTGCTTCCAGACGATCTCGGCGTGCTGGCGAGAGACGCGCTGCGACGGAATGGTCAGGTCGCGCTCCTTGGAGCGGCCGATGCTGAAGGGCTTGCCGGGGCGGAGGACCACCGGCGGAGCGCCGACCCGGAGGAGGAAGGGCCCACGGCGAGGAGGGCGGCGCCTCGACGTCGCAGGGTTCCGCTCGCTCGCCGGGCGGGGACGAGAACCCGTCGGGCGCTGCCCCGCGGGACGGGGC
>RFHU01000256.1 GCA_003695705.1 Planctomycetota bacterium | reverse complement strand
CTCGAACAACGCGCGCAAGAAGCGATCGGGTCCGCTGTTCTCTACGAAGTCCCGCTGTGCCTCGGCGAGTCGAGTCACCCCCCCCAAGCGCTCGATCACAGCCGTGGCGCGGCTCGCCACGAGAAGCAAGGAGGAGGTGTACCCCATCAGGTTGGGTGCCCTGCGCAAGGTTCGCGCGTGCAGGCGCAAGCCTTCGGTGCGCCGTTCCCCGGTGGGCTGGAGCACGAGACGAAACTCGTAGCGGCACCGTGCCGGATAGCAGAGGGGATCCAGGGGATCGATCCTCCGCTCCAGTTCCCGACGAACGACCTCGCAGTCGGCCCCTCGAAAGAGGTCGCGGCGGATCAGTTCGTCGAGCACGCGCTCCGCCTCGACGACCTTGGGCTGCTCGATGCGTTCGGCGCGAGCCTCGAGGGAAGCGGCGTCCCCCGTGCGCCCCGTGGCGGCGAGGGCGGCGGCCAGCGCGCGGCAGACCTCGGGGAGGTCCCGCGAGAGGGGCTCGAGCACCTGCAGGGCCTCCTCCGGGCGGCCCGCGCGCACGAGCAGCGCGCCCCGCAGGAGGGCGCACCGCTCGTCCTCGTCGGCGCTTTCGGGCGTCCGGCCCGGCGGCGGAAGCGCGGCGAGGGCGGCCTCGACCTTGCCTCGGTCGGTGAGTGCCTCAGCCCGGAGTCGGCGCAGCAGGGAGTCGTGCGGTGCGAGCTCCAACCCCTCCGCCACCGCGCGCTCCCGCTCGCCGGGGTCGTCGCTCGCCAGCGCGCGCAAGCGCAATGCGCGTGCCCGCTGCGGCGCGCTGCGGCAGAGCGACTCCGCCAGGGCCAGCAAGCCACGCGCGCGCCGACGCCGCTCCCGGGGGAGCACCGCCTCTTCGCCTCGTCGGCGCGGGTCCTCGCCGGCCCAGGCAAAGGCCAACTCCCGCTCCGCTTCCGCCAGGAGGACCTCGGCAGCCCGGCCCCTCGCCTCAGGGCCCAGGGCCGAGAGCCTTGCCGCGTCGGGTCGGGGCAAGAGCGCGGCGATCAACTTTCGGACTCCGCGCACCCCGCCCTCTTCGGCAGCCCCCTCGAGCACGTCCCAGGCGGCCCAGGCCTGCCCGACGCGCAGCAAATGACGAGCGAGGGCGACCCGCAACTCCGGTCGTCGCGGCCAGCGTCGGACCGCCTCCTCGAGGGGGAGCAGCGGGGAACCCCCGCTTCGCTCCGCGAGCAGGGCCTCCCCGAGCGCGCGCTGAAAGCCATCCCCCAGGGCCGCGAGCGCCTTCTCGGCGCGAGCGCGCTCTCTCGCCGCGGAGAGAGCCTCGACGAGAAGGAGGCGGTCGTCGAGTCCGCCGCGGAGCGCGACCAGGCGGCGGGCCACCTCCGCCGCGCTTGTCGCCTCCTTCGCCTCCAGGAGGAGCCTCGTGCGGAGCGCAAGAAGATCGGGGCGGAGAGCGCGTTCGCTGACAGCTCCCAGCGCTTCCGCTGCTGCGGAGGGCTCGCCCAAGAGTGCGTGCAGACGCGCGCGCTCCTTGGCGCACTCCCGCTGCAACTCCGGAGTGGGCGCAATCTCGGCGGCCCGACGAGCGTGGGCAAGCCGCTCCCTCCAGGCGGAGAGGTTCCCGCCGCCGCGGGCGAGCGCGAGGTGGCCGCGGGCGCGAAGCCGTAGGGGGAGGTCGCCGGCCTCCGCGAGCGCGTCTTCGAGTTCGCGGCGCTCCGCCGGTGCGAGCACCCTCTTCCGGCAGAGGGTGGCAATGCGACGAGCGGTGAGCGCCTGCCAGCCCTCGCGAGCGCCTACCAGGGCCAGGCCGAGCAGTCCCACGACGAGGGGAACGAGCAGGACACGGCGGCGGTGCCTGCGCACGAACACCGCCACGCTGCGGGTTCCGCTCGCCGAAACCGCCTCGCCCCGAAGGTAGGCTTCGAGGTCCGCGGCCAGGGCCCCGGCGTCCGGGTAGCGTTCCTCGGGCCGAACGGCTAGGGCCTTGGCGCACACCGCCTCGAGGGCGCGCGGCAGCGAAGGGTCCCTGCTGCGGAGGGGAGGGTAGTCCCCGTCGCGGATCCTCGCCGCCAGTTCGATGAGCGTCGAGCCTTCGAAGGGCCGCACCCCAGCCAAGAGTTCGTAGAGCATTACCCCCAAGGACCACACGTCGGCGCTGGGCGCCGGAGGCCCCGTCTGGCTGCCGTCGAATTGCTCGGGGGCCATGTAGGAAGGGGTCCCTACGAAGGCACCGGTCCGGGTCAACCGGTCGGCCCCACCCGACCACGCAAGTCCGAAATCGGCAAGGTGAGGCTTCCCCTCGGGGTCCACGAGCACGTTCTCTGGCTTCACGTCGCGGTGCACCAGGCCCTGCGCGTGCGCGTGTCCCAAAGCACGCGCCGCCTCGGCCAGGAGGCGCACGCGCGCCTCGCGATCGAGGTCTCTGGAGGCCAGGTCCAGAGTGCGCCCACCGGACACCAGTTCGTAGGCCACGAAGGGAACGCCACCGACTTCGCCCGCGTCGTGGACCCTCACGATCCCCGGGTGCCGCAGCCGCGCGGTGAGTTCCGCCTCGCGCCGAAAGCGCGCGCGCGAGGCGGGATTCAGCCGCCCACCGAGCACTTTGAGTGCGACGTCGCGCCCCGCGCGGTCCTGGGCGCGATAGACGACCCCCATGCCACCGCGGCCAAGCTCGCCCAGGATTCGGTAGCGCGCGCTCAACGCCGCGAGCCCTTGCCGCGCGTGGCGGGCGGAGCCCGGCGGCTGCCGCGTCCCCTCCGGGATGGACGCGTCGAGGATCCACGAATCCTGGGGCTCGCTCACTCTTGTCCTTGTACCGGCTTCTTCGCCTCCTCGAAAGGAACCCTGCTCAATGAGCGCTTGCGGCCCCGCCGCGCCTGGGTGGGGCGGAGCTGCGGGCCATGAGCGCGGGGAGTCAGCGTGCGCCGTCGGGACCTCGCTTGCGGGCGTGGTCCTCGAACCACCCGGGATCCGGCAACGAGTAGCCGGAGAGTTCTGGATAGAGGTCGAAGGAGAAGTCTGCTTGCACGAAGGCCTTGTGCTTGAGCGCCGCGGCCCTGAGAAGGAGTGCGCGCAGCCGCGCGAGCGGCTCCCGCCGTGCCCCAGCGAGGAGGGCCTGGTAGAAGACCACGGGTCCGCAGCCCTCGGCTGCCTCCAGGGCCCACGCGAGGTCCTGCTCCGCCTGAGCGAGGCGGCCGAGGCGCACGTTGAGGAAGCCGCGCAGGGTCGTGGCCACGACATCGGAGGGGCGCACCTCGAGGACTTCGTCTACGGCGCCCAGCGCCGGGAGGAGGGCCTCTTCCTCCGCGTCGTACTCCACCTGAGCCACCTGCAGCATGGCGCGCGCGCGCAAAGCGAGAGCCCCTTCGCGGGGAACCAAGCCCAGCATGTCCTTCAGGCGGCTGCTGCCCCCGAACATGGTTCCTAGCTTCCCCCGCCTGCTCGCCGGCACGAAGACGGCGGCTCCGTAGCCGAGGCGCGCGGGAGCGCGGCGGCAGGCCTCTACGTGCAAGAGGAGGCCTCGGCTCCGCTGCGTCGGGTCGCCCCGGCTCACCAGGGCCATGGCCAAGAGGCTCTGCGCTCGCGGACTCGCGGGGTCGTAGGCCCCCACCTCCCGCTCCACCCGCAGCAACAGCCGGTCCAGAGGGGCCTGCAGCCACGCGTTTCCGTGTCCGATGCGGTCGATGGCCTGCTTGGCCGCGTCGAGCCGAGGCCGCTCGATCCGCTCCGCGCGCTCGCGCAGGGCCTCGGCTTCGCCTTCGAAGCCGAGCTCCTCTCGAGCCGTCGCGAGGGCGCGGCAGGTGGCCGGGTGATCGAGAGGGAGTTCCCGCAGGATCTCCTCGGCTGCGCGGGCTTTCCCCTGAGCGAGCAGGCACCGAGCCCGAAGGCGACCGGCGCGCTCCGCCTCCAGTGTGCCGGGCTCCCAGGCGTCCGGGGGCGGAAGGCACTTCGAGCCCAGGGCGGGCTCGCTGCCGGCCAGGAGTTGCTCCGCGCGCAGGAGCCGCACCTCGGCGTCCTCCGGCGCCAAGGCCCAGGCAGCCTCCACCGCCGCGCGCCGCTCCTCGCCGTCCGCCGCCGCGCGCGCCCGCAGGACCGCCGCGCGCACCCGCAGGTCGGCGCGTGCGCACAAGGGCTCCGCCAGGGCGAGCAGGCTTCGCGCTCGCTCGCGCCGCCGGCTGGGTCCGACTGCGGTGCGTCGACGCACGCGGGGGTCCTCGAGGTCCTCGGCGCAAGCGACTTCCCGACGGGCCGCCCGCAACAAAGACGCTGCGGCCCACGGCCGCAGTGCCGCGGGGAGTGCCTCGAAGAGGGTCTGCTGCGGGGCGGGCGAGAGGGCCGCGAGCAGGGGGGCGAGTTCGGCGCGCAGCGATTCTTGGGGGGTCGACTCGAGCGCCGTCCTCGCGGCCTCCGGTTGCCCGCGAGCCACCAGGGCCAAGACGAGCGCGCGCCGAGGAGCGACCGCGCTTGGCCACTTGCGCACCGCTGCCTCGAGGTGCGGCAGGGGCGAGCGCCCCGCGCGTTCTTCCAGGCGCGCGTCGGCCACAGCCCGCGCAGGCCCCACGGGCATGGCGTCGCGGGCCGCACGCGCTGCGCCTTCGTCGTCCGCTGCGAGAAGGGCCTCGAAGTGCAGCAGCCGGTCTGCAGGACGAGAGCGGGCGCGCAAGAGGGCTTCCGCAGCCTCCGCCGCCTCTCGCGCGTCTCCCCCCTCCAGGAGCAGACGCGCGCGGCGCGCGAGGTGCTCGGGGCGAGGCTCGAGGGCGTTCAACTCGGCGAGGACCTCGGCCGCCGCGCGAGGATCGGCGAGCGCCTCCAGGAGGTCCGCCTGGGCGCGCAGGGCCCGTGCGCGCTGGCTGGGAGACTCGATCAGCCCCGCCGCCGCGCGCGCGTGCTCGAGCCGCCGACGCAGCCCAGCCGAATCCGAACGCTCTGTCCCCTCGGCGAGGAGGAGATGCGCCTCCGCGCGTAGCCCCGCGCTCGCGTGCCCCGCGGCCGCTTTCAAGGCGTGCTCCAGCTTCTCTCGGGCAATGCTTCCGCTCGCGACCCCCCGGCAGAGTCGCTCGAGTCGAGCCTCCTCCCAGACCAACCAGCCTTGCCGCACGCCCACGACCGCGAGGAGGGCGAGCAGCGAGCCCGCGCAGATCCCGGCCAGTCGTCCGCTTCTGCGCCGCAGCCAACGGCCCAGCGAAGGGCCGCTCGCGGAGACTCCTTTCCCTTGGAGGAAGCTCTCGAGGTCGGCCGCGAACTCCGTGGCCGTTGGGTAGCGGTCCTCGGGCGTCGGTGCGAGGGCCTTCGCGCACACCGCGTCGAGTTCGGGCGGGAGGTCCGGCGCTCGTTCGCGCAGCGGGGGGAAGTCGCCCTCGCGAATGCAGGCCGCGAGTTCGAGCAGGCTCTGCCCCTCGAAGGGGAGCGCCCCGCACGCCAGCTCGTAGAGCACGACGCCCAAGGACCACACGTCGGCCTGGGGCGCTGGCTCGGTCTCTCCCGAGAACTGCTCCGGGGCCATGTAGGAGGGCGTCCCCACGAAGGCTCCGGTCCGGGTGAGGCGGTCGGCTCCCTGCGTCCAGGCGAGCCCGAAGTCGGCCAGGCGCGCGCGCCCCGAGTCGTCGACGAGCACGTTCTCGGGCTTCACGTCCCGGTGCACCAGGCCCTGTGCGTGGGCGTGGCCCAGCGCGCGGGCTACCTGCAGCAACAGGCGCAGCCGCTCTTGGAGTCCGAGCCCTACCGCCGCCTCGTCGAGGCCGCGGGCGCCCTCGACGAGTTCGTAGGCGATGAAGGGGAGCCCTCCTGCTTCTCCCGCGCTGTGCACGGAGACCACCCCAGGATGCCGAAAGCGCGCGGTGAGCTCCGCCTCGCGGCGAAAGCGTTCCTCGGCCGTAGGCGTCAGGCGCCCGGAAAGCACCTTGAGCGCTAGGTCCCGACCGGCCTCGTCTTGGACGTGGTAGACCACGCCCATGCCGCCGCGCCCGAGTTCCCGCACGAGGAAGAACCGCCCGGCGAAGGCGGCGGCTTCGGGAAGGCCTCCCGCGCGAGTCCTGTGCCCGACCTCGCCGGCCGGTCCGGGAGGAGGCGGTCCCAGGGGAGACCTTCGGCTCGAAGGGGTGCCCACCCTTTGGATGTAGCTGCCCGGCAAAGAGGACGCACGCCCCCGGGCGGGTGGGCGCGGCGCCTTGAGGGGAGTCCTCTCGAGCCCCCGAGGAGCACGGCCCGGACTCGAGGCCCGGACCGTGTTCCCCACGGGTCGGATCGCGGACTCTGGTGGCTACTTCACCGCGACGGGCACGGAGAAGGTCACGACCCTCGGCTCGGCGCCGGCGGGCTGGTAGGTGACCTTGACCCTGACCTCGCCGGAGGCAGCGTCCGGTGCGACCGAGTAGCGAAGCTGCAGGAGCTTCCGCCCGTGGGAGAGCGCCTCGGGAACGGTCACCTCGCTGCGGTCGAAGGCGACCCCCTTGGGGGCGCTCAACTCGACGCGGGTGGGGCTACGGCCCTCTCCGCCGATGGTCTTCCCCTTGGCGACGAAAATGCCCAAGAGCAGAGTGCCCTTGCCCCCCTTGGGCGCGGCGTCGTCCTTGGTCTTGGACTGGAAGACGATGTCGTCGTTCCAGGCCTTCACGGCCACCGCCCCGCGCAAGGACGGCATGTAGTTCATGGACGAGAGCTTGTCGAGGAAGCTCTGCGGGGTGGTCTTGCCTCCGGGGCGGAAGGAGACCTCGAAACGCGTGTCCGCAATTTGGCGGACGTCCTTGTCGACGTTGGGGAGCCCTGCCAGGGCTCGGCGGATCCTAGATCCTCATGAGCTCGCTCATGACATGCCGGCGACGTCGAGGACCACCACGTGGCGGACCTCGACTTTCGTCGGCGCGGGCACGTCGGGGCTGGCAAAGGCCACGGCGGGCGCGGCCAGCAAGGCCAAAAGGGGAGTTCGCATGCAGTTCCTCCTAGGGTTTTCGTTCGCGGTGTGGAACGACGGGAAAGCCCGGGACCTTCCCGGCAATGCCGCCGGGAGGGCCCGCTCCGACTCAGCCGAGCTCGGTGCGGATCCCGTCGGTGAGTTCCTCGATCACCTCGAGTAGGTTTTCGAAGAGCATGTCCGTGGACGAGTTGCGCAGCGCCGGATTGCGTACCTCGAGCCCGAACTTCGCTTCGTGAAGGTCGTGGCGAAGCTGCGCGGGAGTGAGGTGGTACTTGGCGCACAGGGGTTTGTAGATCTCCGGCACGGAGAGGAGGTCGTAGCTGTCCCAGAAGCGCCGCTTCACCGAGACACGGCAGCCGGGCCCGCCCGATCCGGGACGGATCTCGAACACGCGGTATCGCCGTCCGCTCTTGCGCGAACCGCGCAAGAGGACCGAGGTGGCGGCGATGCCGCGCCCGCGGAGCGCTTCGAGGAGCGTGTCGGGGGTGGGCGGATCTCCGTGGGTCGCCCACACCTTTTCGACCTTGTCGGTTCGGACCCGGCCCTCGACGAAGCCCACCTCGCTCTCCCCGAGGAGTTCGCTGTAGACGGTCAGGGCCTGGGGCTTGTCGATGTAGCGCGCAAGGTCGCTGAACGCCTCTTCGTGCCGCTGACGAGCCGGCTCGCTGGCCTTCTCGTCGTGCTCGATGCGGATCGTGTTGCCTTCGCGCACGTAGCGGATCGATTTGCTGCTCAGGATCGAGCAGACACGCTCCAGGTAGCGCGGGGAGACCTCCAAGGTCCCCGACGCGCAGTAGCGGTAGGCCATCTTCCTCCCTCTCCGCTCTGTCCGAAGCCTCGCTTCGCCAGAGCCTCTCGCGGTGACTGTCCTTCCGACGCTCCCAATTACGCGCCGGCTCGGCGATCGGTTTGAGCGGGCGCCCTCAGCCGTTGGCGAGTTTGTCCTCCAACTCCTGAATGCGCTCCATGTACTCCTCTTCCTGAGCCAGCATGTCTTCGTTGATCTCCTCGAGGTCCTTGAGGAGGGTCTCGTTTTCGCGCTCGAGTTCCTCCACGCGCGCGCGGAGGCGCGCGAGTTCGTCGGCCTCGCCATCGGTCGAGGTCGCGCCGCCTTCCTGCGCGCGGGCCTCGGCTTCCTGCGCGCGGGCCTCGGCTTCCTGCGCGCGGGCCTCGGCTTTCTGCGCGCGGGCCTCGGCTTCCTGCGCGCGGGCCTCGGCTTTCTGCGCGCGGGCTTCGGCTTCCTG
>RFHU01000255.1 GCA_003695705.1 Planctomycetota bacterium | reverse complement strand
GCCCACTGCTCGCTGCTCATGGCGCCCGTGCCCGAGTCGGTGAGCAGGTCGACGATCACCCGATCCGCAGGGATGCGGAACAGGTTGAAGTCCGCCTCCCGCAACCACTCCCGGCGCTCGCTGTCGGTGGACATCCGGATCGGCTCGACCGACTTGATCCGGAAGGGTTCGATGATGGTCTTCATCCGCTACCTCGGTTGCGTGGTCAGGGGTTTGCTTCGGGAGCGGCGCACCGCGCGGGAGGGCACGTGTCGCCAGCTCCGATTCCGCTTCAGTCCGCGCTCGTCTACGGCCCGGTGGATTCGCGGCGGCTCGGTCGCTCGCTGGGGGTGAACCCCCTGGGCGCCGGGCGCAAGCTCTGCAACATGAGCTGCATCTACTGCCAGTATCCGGAGGAAGAGGGGGAGGCGGGCTCCTTCCCCGACCTGGCCGCCGTGCTCGATGCCGTCGAGCGCGCCCTGCCGGGGAGCGGGGCGGAGGCCGTCACCGTCGCCGGAAACGGCGAGCCGACCCTTCACCCCGCCTTCCTCGACCTCGCCCGGGGCCTCGCCCGCCTGCGGGACCGCTACGCCCCCGGGGCTCCTCTCTGCCTGTTGACCAACGGCTCTCGCCTGGACCAGGCGGAGGTGCGGGCGGCCCTCGACGGCTTCGACCGCCCCATCGTCAAGCTCGACGCCGGGGATCCCAGGACCCTGCACGCCATCAACCGCCCCCGGGGGATCGACCTCGAGCGCCTGCTGGCGGGCCTCGTGGCCCTGCCCCGCCTGGAGTTGCAGTCCATGTTCGTGGGCGGCGCCGTGAGCAACGCCACTCCGGACCGCGTCGCTCGCTGGATCGAGGCGGTGCGCCTGGTGCGCCCGCGCTTCGTCCAAGTCACCACCGTCGACCGCGGGACCTGCGTCGCCGGCGTCCGGCCCGTCCCGGCGGAGTACTTGGAGACCCTGGCGGGACTCCTCCGCGCGGAGGGCATCGAAGCCGAGGCCTACCCCTGCCGCGACGAAGGGGCCTTCGGTGTCACGGAGGTGTGACAGGGGAGGGCGACGGCGTTCACGTCCGTGGGACGGGAACGCCGGGAGTCGACGAGGGAGGGGCGCATGAGTCGTCGAGGACTGGGGCCGACGGCTGAGGAAGTGGAGGCTCTCCTCGGCTACCTGGGCTTCACCGAGGAGGACGCCGAGCGGATCCGCCGCTGCGGCGAGTTCCTCGGCCCTTCGCTGCAGAGCATTGCCAACCGACTCTACGACCACATTCAGACCGTCCCCCGCCTGGCCGAGGTCCTCGACGGACACTTGCAGCAGTGCCGCATCAAGCAGTCGGCTTACCTGAAGCAGTTGCTCGCGGCTCGGATCGACACGACCTACGCGGCGTCGCGGGCGTGGGTGGGCGAGATCCATCGCCTGATGGGCGTGGAACCCAAGTGGTACATGGCCTCCTACTGCAAGCTCGAACGCATGCTCGTGGAAGCCATTGCCGAGCACGAAGACGCCCCCCAGGACCCGCAGGAGTTGATCGCGATCGTCCTCTCGCTGCGCAAGCTGATCGCCTTCGACACGGCGGTCGCCAACGAGGCCTACGAGCGGGTCCTGGCAGAGAACCATCGCCGCCGCGAACAGGCCCTCGCCGACTCCGGGCGACCGATGGTCCTCGACGTCGGCGAAGGCATCAGCATTCTCGCCCTGGGCGGCTCCCTCGAAGTCGAGCGCACCCAAGAAATGCACGGAGCGATGCTGCAGGCCTTCGCCGCCGGAGCGCGCGTGCTCGTGGCCGATCTCACCCGCGTCACCGAAGTCGACGCCGACGCGGCGGCCGCGTTCTTCGACCTCCTCCGCTCCATGCAGCCGGCCCTGCGGGTGCTCGTGGCCGGCTTCTCCCCGGCCATCGAGCGCTCCCTCGTGACGCGTCCCGACGTCGCGCGCGGGGTGGAGCGCTGCGCCTCGCTCGCCGAGGCGGTGGCCAGGGGCCGCGAACAAGAGGTGCCCGAAGCAGAAAGCGCCTGACGGGGGCCTGCTGCGGTCGATCCGAAGCCCGGTCACGAAGCGCCCGCGCGAAGGCCCTGGGCGCCCGGCGCGCGCCGATTCCCAGGGGGCGGTGGACCGCCCCCTCGGCGAGCCGGTGTGGAGGACGCCGCGGCGGGGGGGCGCCCCGCAGCCGCCCGCAGGCACGCCGCTCCCTGGGGACCGGGAGCAACCCAGGATCGGAAGGAGGCGACTCGGAGCGCGCAAGCCGCTCGGCCCACGCAAGGGCGGAGGAGGACCTCGGTCAACGCGCTCCGAGCGCATGGGCCTCGGCAAGGCGGTGAAGGGTGGCCAGCAGCTCCTTCACAGCCTCCCGGCCCACGTCGTGCTCTTCCACGTCGGCGAAGCGCGCGCACAATTCTTCCTTGGTCTCGGCGGAGAGCATCTCCTCGGCGAGGGGGAACAGGACGCAGTTCTCCTTTTCGATGTGGGCGCGGAGGAGGTGGACGTAGGCCAGCGCGGCCCGCGCGAAGGACGCGCCCGCACCCTCCGTGCCTGCGCGGAGTTCGGAGAGGGCGTCGTCCATGGCGGCCACGTAGCCTCGTCCCTCCTCGTGCTCGTGGCGCATGCAGGCGACCGGACCGCCGCCCGGGGGAAGACCGGCTTCCTCGAGGCGCGGGAAGAGCAGCTGCTCTTCCTTTCCGTGATGGAGGGCGTCGGCGTAGCGGCGGATGAGGTCGATGGCCGCCGCCATGTCGTCGAGGGGCGGGGTCGGCTCCTCGGCGAGCTCGGCGAGGCGCTCGACGACTCCGAGGAGGGTGAGGATGTTGTCGTGCTCGGCGACGAGCTCGGAGGTGGGTTGGCGGGGGTCGGGCATGGCGTTCTCCGGGACGATGGACCTTGGATCGATGGGCCTTAGGGGGTGGGCTCGAGACGGAGTTCGAGGCAGAGGCGGGGCGCCGGCTCGAAGCCTTGCTTGGCGAGGAAGCGAAGCAAGTCGTGGGCCTTCCACTCCACTTCGGTGCGCAGGTACTCGACGCCGAGCGAGCGCATGTTGCGTTGCAGCTGCTCGAAGAGGGCCTGGCCGACGCCCTGGGCGCCGTGCTCGGGGTGCACTCCGATGGAGTCGATGACCGCGGTCGGTTCGGGGAGCCCGAACTCGCCGTAGTAGAGGCGCCCGAGGAGGAAACCCACGAGGTGTCCGTCGACTTCGGCGGCGAGGGAGATGCGCGGCGTCGACTCCTGGGCTTCCTGCAGCTTGTGCATGTAGTACTCGCCGCGCGAGCGGCCGCTCCGCAAGGCGTCGATCTTGACCACGGCGTCGAGGTCGGAGGGGCGCAGGTCGCGGACCCGCACCGCCTCGGTTTCGAGGCTCGCCGGGGGGTGGGTGGCGGCGTCGGTCATGGGGCTTCCTCTCAGGCGATGAGCTGGCCGCCGTCCACGCGCAGGACTTGGCCGGTCACGTGGGCGGCGAGGTCGGAGATCAGGAAGAGCACGGCGCCTGCGACGTCTTCGGGACGCCCGAGGCGGGGGAGGGCAGCCTCCTCTCGGGCGCGAGCGAGGGCCTCGGCGGGCAGGTCCGCGGTCATGGCCGTGCCCTCGATGAGCCCGGGCGCGACCACGTTGACGCGGGCGCCGAAGTGGCCGAGCTCCCGGGCGGCGGTGCGGGCGAGGGCGATGAGCCCCCCTTTGCTGGCCGCGTAGTTGGCCTGGCCGCGCTTGCCGCGTTCTCCGTTGATGGAGGCGAGGAGGACCGCGCTGCGCCCCTCGCCCCTCCGCAGTTCGGGGGTGGCGGCGCGCAGTACGTAGAAGGCGCCGCTCAGGTTGACCGCCAGGACTCGCTCCCAGTCGTGGTCCGCGAGCTTCCAGAGCACCCGGTCGCGGGTGATTCCGGCGCAATAGACGACGTGGTCGATGCCGCCCAGGCGCTCGCGGGATTTTGCAAAGGCGGCGCGGACCGCGTCGGACGAGGAAGCGTCGACTTCGATGAAGCCGTCCTCGGGGCCTTCGTCCGGCGGACGAAGGTCGAGGTTCAGGCAGCGGGCGCCGGCGGCGGCGCAGGCGGCGAGGACCGCGCGTCCCAGGCCGCCGCTGCCGCCGACCACCACGACTCGTTTCTCGGCCAGGCCGAGCTTCACGAGGCTCCGCCCGCGGTCAGGGCGTCGGCGAGCCCCTTGGCGCGCAGCTTGTCGAGGCGGAACTTGCCCCAGCAAGCCGCGCCCAGGGCCCCGGCGAAGACCGAGCGGGGATGGGTGCGGACCTCCCAGCGCGCCTTGGCGGCGCGCGCCTCCTCCTCGATGGCGGCCACGAGGCCCACGTCGGCGGCGAGGCCGCCGGTGATGAGGACCACGCCCTCGGCCTTGGCGGCATTGAGCAGCTTCACGTATCGCCCGGCCATGGAGAGGTGGATCCCCTTGAGGATGTTGGGGACCGGAATACCGCGCGAGACCATGTTGATGACGTCGGTCTCCGCCAGGACGGCGCAGATGCTCGAGCAGCGCTCGGGGTCGTCGGCCTCAAGGGAGAGGGCGCCGACTTCCTCGAGAGCCACACCCAAGTAGCGGCCGATGTTCTCCAGGAACTGGCCCGACCCGGAGGCGCACTGGCTGGTCATTCGGTAGCCGAGGACCTTCGAGCGCTCGTCGAAGACCATGGCGCGCCCGTGGAGGGCGCCGATGTCGAGGGCAGCGCGGGCCTCGGGGCAGAGTTCGATGGCCCCGCGGGCGTGCGTGGTCATTCCGTAGAAGTGCCCGGTGCGGAAGCGGACCAGGTCGCCCTCGCCGGTGGTGGCCACGTAGGCCACGTCGCCTGGTGAGGCTCCGGCCGCCTCGAGGGAACGGGCGTAGCACTCGTCGATGACGCTCAGCACGTCGCGCTTGCGGACGCGCTCGCGCTGCCAGGCGAGCACCTCGCGCGTCCCGTCGTCCCGGTGGGCGACGACGACGGTCTTCACCGCGCTCGAGCCGACGTCGATTCCGCTGGTCAGGGTGCTCACGGGATCCTCCTCAGGCGGATGCGCCGGCGAGGACGTCGCGGCGCGCAAAGAGCGCGGCGCCCAGCGCTCCGGTGTAGATGGAGTTGGGGGAGATGTTGATGGTCCGCTGGCCGTAGTTTTCCTCGACCAGCTTGCGCAGGGCGGCGACCGCGGCCTGGTTGTTGGCCACCCCGCCGGTGAAGGTGAACTCCTCCTCCACGCCCCCCGAACGAGCGAGGAGGGACATGGCGCGGAGGATGATCGCCCGGTGCAGACCTGCGAGGATGTCCTCCCGCTTCTGGCCGAGGGTCAGGCGCTCGCGCAGTTCGGCGCCGGCGAAGACCGTGCAGGTGGAGTTGATCTTCACGTGCCGCTTCGAGCGCTGGGCGAGGGGGCCGAGCTCGTGGACGCCGAGGTTCATTTCGTCGGCGATGTAGCCCAGGTAGCGCCCGCAGCCGGCGGCGCAGCGGTCGTTCATTTGGAAGCTGGTGACGATTCCCTGCGCATCGACTTGGATCGCTTTGGTGTCCTGTCCGCCGATGTCGAGCACCGTGCGGGTGCGGGGGAACATGCGGTGGGCGCCCAGCCCGTGGCAGAGGATCTCCGAGCGGATCTGCGCCTTGTGGAAGGGGAGCCGCGCGCGTCCGTAGCCCGTGCCGACCTCGTTGCGCACGTCGAAGCGAGCGGAGGCGGCCTCGGCCAGGACCTTGCGGGCGGCGTCGCGCTGGTTCTCCCCAAGGCCTTCGAGGAGCTCGGCGGCGTGGGATTCGATGACGTCGGCCACGCGGAGTTCGACGACGACGTTCTCGACTTTGAGGATGGCCTTGTCGAAGGCGCCCAGGAGGGCCTCGTAAGGGTGCCGCTGGGGATCGGCGATGCGTTCCGCTTCGGCCGCGAACTGGCTGGCGGCGTTGTCGCGGAAGAAGTCGGAGCGGCGCTTCTCCTCGCTCTCGAAGAGCGACGGAGCGAGCTCCTCCATGCGGGCGAGGATCTGCTCCACCGGGCTCGCGAGCGCGCTGCCGGGGAAGAGGCGCTCGAGGGCAGGGACCTCGGCGGCGAGCTCCTTGCGGAGCAAGGCGAGCTGTTCGCGGTGCTGGGCGAGGCGGAAGATGCGCTCGAGCTCGGCGAGGAGACGGCCGTGCTGGTCGGTGCCGAGGTCGAGGCCGCGGAGCGCCTTGGCGCAGAGGGTGAAGCGCGCGTCGGCGAGGGCCTCCCCCTTGGCGATGGCGCAGGCTACGTCGTAATTGCTGCGGCTGTTGGTGAGCCCCTTGCCGAGGACCTCGCCCTCCTCGTCGAGGATGACGGCCTTGGTGGTGGTGCTCCCGAGGTCGATGCCGATGAAGGCCTTCATACGGTGGCTAGCCTCCGCCCCCGCGGCTGCGAGTCGCCGCGCTTCTGGGCGATCATTTGCAGGTAGGACTCGATGCGGTTCTTGATGTTCGCGGCGGAGAAGTAGCGCGGGTCGACCAGGTCGCTCTCGATGAAGGCGCCGGGCTTGCCGGTCCGGCGCTCGACCTCGCGCAGGATGAGCAGCTGCCCCGCGGAGAAGGAGTTGCAGGACTTGACCGAATTGACGACCAGGCCGTCGGCCTGGTAGTCCTCCACGTAGCGCACGATCTTGTCGATGCGGCTGGGAAGGCTCTTGTTCGTGTAGCAGCCGAGGCAGTACTTGGCGAGGGTCTCGAGGGGGCGGTCGGGGTCGTGGCGAAAGCCCTCGTCGTAGGAGCCGCCCACCTTGCTGTAGGTGGAGGCGACGGCCACGGCGCCCTCCTCGTGGAAGAAGCTCCAGAACTTGCGGAAGTCCGTCCAGTTGGGCGGCCCCTCGAAGACCAGCCGGTAGCGCTCCTCGGTGAGCGTTCCGGCGGGCGTGACCGGCCCGAGGCCCTTGTCGATGCGCTCTTGCACCTCCGAGCGCAGCTCTTGGTAGTAGCGGACGGCGTCCTCGGTACCCCGGAAGGCAGAGAAGATGGGGCCCACGTAGTAGACCGCGCCGAAGTAGCCGTCGATGGGCGAGGGGCGGTGCTTGGCGGACTCGAGGACCCACACCAGGTCCTCCTCGGCCCGAGCGGAGCGGGCGAGGAGTTCCTTCAGGCGGTCCTCGTCGTAGGCCTTGCCGCTGATGCGCTCGAGGGCCGGGATTACCTCGCGGCGCAGCTGGTCGACCACGTAGTCACGCTGGGCGGTCGTGTACTTCCCAGCGGCCTGGTAGGGGACCTGGAGCATGACGGCCGGGGCGCCGTATTCCTCGCGGAGGACCTCGAACCACTTCATGAAGGTGAAGCAGCCCGTGTAGGAGAGGAGGAGCAGGTCCGGGTCGGGGATGCGCTCGCCCGTGGGCCCGAGGTTCCCGCTCAGCTTCATGCCCACGTCGCACTTGACGTAGGTGCACACGTCTTCGCTGTGGCCCTGCTTCTCCGCTTCTCGGATGTAGGCGCGCGACTTCTTGCGCATGCCGGACTGCAGGGCGTTGATCTCGGGGAGCACCGGGATCAAGTCGAAGGAGAGGAGCAGCTCGGTGAGGTTCCCGGGGACGAAGGTGTAGACCACCTTGTGGCCGGTCTCCGGCGCCCGGGCGAGGCGCTGGAAGTAGTCGGCCAGCATGGCTTTCTGCCGTAGCTGGCTGGCGTCCTTGAGGGCCTCTTTGGGGTCGCTCATGCTTCGCTCCAGATCTTGATGGAGTCGGCGAAGGTGCCCGTCTGTTCGCGGATCACCTGGAACTGGCCGGTGTTCTCGGCGTACTTGAAGGAAGTCGTCGGCAGCCCCGCGTCGGCGACGTGCTTGAGCGTCATGGGCTGGTCGAGGAGTGCGGGGTCGCAGAAACTGGGGGCGGCGAAGACGACGCCCTCGGCGCCGGCTTCGCGCGCTTCGTCGACGAGCGCCGCCCCCTTCTCCCCCTCGGCGAGGAACATGGACTGGCAGGGGGTCCCCTGGTGGATGAAGGCCCGCGCCAAGGCTTCGCAGGGGTCGCCTCCCTCCAGGGGGACCTCCCCGCGGATGAAGCGCGCGCCGCGGAGGAAGTCGTCGGCGACCACGTAGCAGCCCGAGCGTTCGAGGGTCAGCAAGAGGCCGAGGGGCGG
>RFHU01000254.1 GCA_003695705.1 Planctomycetota bacterium | reverse complement strand
GGGCGTGGACCACGTAGCACAGGTTGCCGTGGGTGAGCATGGCCCCCTTGGGCCTGCCGGTGGTTCCCGAGGTGTAGATGAGCGTGGCCAGATCGTCCGGCCCCACGGCCCGCCAAGCCGCCTCGAAGCGTTCGGCGCCGTCCGGCGCCGCCTGCCCGCGGGCCTCGACGGCCGCGAGGGAGAGGGCGCCCTCGCAAGGTCCGTCGAGCACGACGACGTGCCGCAGGCGCTCGCGGAGGCCGTCGGCGGCGTCGAGCTTGGCGAGCTGCTCCGCGTCCTCGACGAAGAGGACCTCGACGCCCGCGTGGTCGACGAGGTAGGCGACCTCGTCGGCGAGGAGCGTCGGGTAAATGCCCACGCTGACCGCTCCGAGATGCAGGATGGCGAGGTCCACCAGCCCCCACTCGGGACGGGTCTGGGAGAGGATGCCCACCCGATCGCCGCGGGCGACGCCGAGCTCCGCGAGCCCGAGCGCGATGCGCTCGACGCGCTGGGCGCTGCGGGCGAGGCTCTCTCCCTGCCAGCGACCGTCCACGCGCCGGTAGGAGGCGACGTGCTGCGGGCGCTCGGCCGCCACGTGCTGGAAGAGGGCGGGGAGCGAGCGGTGCACCCACAGCGCGCCCTGGCGGACGTAGTCGACGCGATCGGCGAGGGCGGTCGGCGTCTCTTCGGGGGGGAGCTCCATCGCCGCGATGCTACCAGCCCGAGCGCAGCGAACCCGGGGCCTCGCGGGGGCCCCCGCGCGCCGGGCGGCACCGGCGGGCGTGGCGTGCGGCGAGCGGACGGCGCCGTTCGGCGAGTGGGGGTCGCGGCGGTGCGTCCAGGAGAGCCTTGGGGCAGGAAAGCGGGTCTTTCCTCGCATGGACGAGGCGACCCCCAGAAAGGTTCCCTCGCACGACGAAGGTCGTCACCCGGCAGTTCTTCGGACGCTTACTCGAAGCCTGCTTGCGGGGTACCCTGACGCGAGCGGA
The DNA here is from genome assembly GCA_003695705.1 of Planctomycetota bacterium. GTDB lineage: Bacteria > Planctomycetota > J058 > J058 > J058 > J058. The sequence continues at coordinate 4,682 of RFHU01000254.1, read as the reverse complement.
GGTGGAGATGGCGAGAAGGACGACACTCCTCGTCGAGAACTTTGGGCCCATCGAGAAGGTGGAGGTTCCGTTCTCGGACATCACCGTCCTCGTTGGGCCACAGGCCACGGGCAAGAGCCTCGTCCTCCAGTGGCTCAAGCTGGCCATCGACCGCAACCGCATCCTGGGGACGCTGGGGAAGCACGGTTACGAGGTCGACGGAAAGGCGGAACTCCTCGCCGGCTGGTACTTCGGCGCGGGCTACGACAAGAGCATCCGTCCGGGGACCAAGGTGTCCCTCGGCAAGAAGGTACTGGACATCCGTGCGCTGGCCGAGGGTCGACGCCGCTCCGAGCCCCACAAGGCCTTGTACATACCTGCGCATCGCGCGCTCGTCGTGGGAACGGGGTGGCCCCTCACGTTTCGAGGCTTCAACGAGGACACACCGTTCGTCGTCAGGTACTTTTCCGAACTGCTCCGCGAGTTGCTCGGCCGAATCGGCAACGACGTGTTCCCAGCGCAGCGCCGTCTCCGAGCCCCCATCCGCGAGGCGCTCGATGGCGCGCTCTTCCACGGCGGCCAGGTGGTCGTGGAGTCGAGGGGGTTTGCTGGCAAACAACTGCGCCTCGTTCATGGCAGAACGCGCCTGTCCCTCATGGAGTGGACCACGGGCCAGCGCGAGGCCTTGCCCCTCTTGGCGGGCCTTTACAAAGCACTTCCGGCGGGTGGCAGCGAGCGCCGAGGGCCGATCACGTGGGTCATCGTCGAGGAGCCCGAGCTGGGTCTCCATCCGGACGCGATTCTCGCTACCCTGCTCCTGCTCTTCGAGGTCTCGAGGCGAGGGTACCGGCTCGTGGTCTCGACCCATTCGCCCCTGGTCCTCGACCTTCTCTGGGCGATGCAGCAGTTGCGGAAGCATTCCGATGGGCCGAAGCGCCTGCTCTCCGTGCTCCGCGCCCAGGAGAACCGGTTCATGCTGAGCCTGGCCTCGACCGCCCTGGCCAAGACAGTCTCGGTGGTCTACCTGGATTTCAAGAACGAAAGAGTCACCTCACAGGACATCAGCAAGCTCGACCCGATGTCCGACGTCGCCGCCGAGCGTGATTGGGGTGGCCTCCTGCGCCACAACACGCGCATCGCCGAAGAGGTTGCCACCGTCTCGTGAGCAGGAAGAAGAGGAAGCAGGCGAAAGGGAAGTCTGCGAAGCCTACGTACGAATGCCCTGCCTCCCGTTCCCTGGCGAGGGCAGGCCAGCCCCTCGCGGGATTCGTCCAGAAAGCCAAGGGAGCGCTCGTTCCCAAGCACCGCAGGCTCGTGAAGCCTCGAGTCGACTGCTCGATCCATCTGGAGACGGCCTGCGCAGCGCACCAGAACGAGGGCGAGCAGATCTACGACTACCTCCTCGTCCTGGCTGCTGATTGCGACGCGCACTACGTCGAGGTTCACCCGGCCAGCTCGACGGGCACCGTGCAGGAGATGATCCACAAGAAGAAGGGGACGGCTGCGATCCTCGGCCGGATGGGCGTCCGTCCGGACGGCACCTGGCACTGGATCGTGCCCAGCAAGGGCAAGGTGTGCTTCAAAGCAAGCGACGCCTACGGGAAGAGGCTCGCGGCCGCAGGCATCCGGCAGCCTCGACGAGCGCTGTAGCATCCCCTACCTCGGGGAGAAGCCGGTGCACTCCCTCCGTCGCTCCGGCTTCTCGACCGCCCGCCGGCGGTCTGCGAGGTCCGCCTCGACGCGGGCCTCGGTCGCGGAGAGGATGGGGCTGACCGAGGTGGCCTTGCGCGCTGGAGGCGCCGAGGCGCCTTCGCGGACGAGGTGGGTTGCCAGGGCTCTCCGGAAGGCGTGGGGGTGGGTGCAACACGCCCGCAGGCGTCGCCCGACCGCAGGCCGTCCGCTATGCTCGGACGGTGCACACCAATGCGAGCATCGGTCCCTACCGCGTCGTGCGCGAGCTCGGCCGCGGCGGCATGGGGGTGGTCTACGAGGTCCGGCATCCCGCGCGGCCCGGGCGCCTGGCCCTCAAGCTCATCCTCGCGGGCGCCGCCGACGCCGAGGCGCTGGCCCGCTTCGGCCGCGAGGCGGAGCTCCTCGCCCGCCTCCGCCATCCCGGCGTCGTCGCGGTCCACGACCTGGGCCGCGCTCCGCAGGGACCGTACCTCGTCATGGACCTCGTCGAGGGCCAGCCCCTCGACGAGACGCTGCGGGCGGGGTCTCTCGGCGCGCGCGAGGCGGCGGGCATCGTCCGCGACCTCGCCGACGCGGTCGAGGCCCTGCATCGCGCCGGCGTCCTCCATCGCGACCTCAAGCCGGGCAACGTCATCCTGCGCGCCGACAGCGGCCGCCCCGTGCTGCTGGACTTCGGCATCGCCCGGAGCGTGGACCTCGAGCGCCTCACCCAGACCGGCAGCCTGGTGGGAAGCCCCGAGTACATGGCGCCCGAACAGGCCGAAGGCCTCTCCTCCACCGCCCTCGGACCGCCCACCGACGTCTACGGCCTGGGGGCGGTCCTCTTCTCCCTGCTCGCCGGCCGGCCTCCCTTCCCTGCCCGCGGGGTAAGCCTCCTCAAGGTCCTGCGGGCCGTCATCGAGGACGAGCCGCCCTGGCCCGAGGCTCCGGGGCCTCTCCTCGCGGTGCTCCGCCGGGCCCTGGCCAAGGAGGCGGCCGCGCGCTACCCGAGCGCCGCCGCGCTCCGCGACGACCTCGACGCCGTTCTGTCCGGGCGCCCTCCCTCCGCCGCGCCGGGCGCGCGGGTCCCGCGTCGCGGCCTCCTCCTCGCCGGCGCGCTGGCGCTGCCCGCGCTCCTCGCCGCGCTCGTCCTCTTCGCGCTGCCCGGCGGCCGCGGACGGGAACGGGGGCAGGGTGCCGGGGAGCTGCCCTCGTCCGGGGGAAGCTCCGGCGCGGGCGGCGACGCCGCGCCGAACCGTGGGACCGGATCGACGGAACCGGTCGCGATCGCTCCCTCGGCGCTCCAGCCCCCCGCCGTGCTCCTGTTGCCCTCCGGACCGCCGCCCACCGGAGGCTCGTCCTCCGAAGCAACCCCGACGCAGGCGACCCCGTGCGGGCCTGCGGGCGGCGTCCTGGTCTGGCGCTGGAGGACCCGCGCCCTCTGGTGGTGGTGCGCCGCGGGCGAGCTTCAGCGCCTGGCAAGCGCACGGCCAGCGACGTGGATCGCGGCTTCTTCCAGCGAGGAGACCGCGTTGGTCGTTTCTTTGCCTGAGCAGAACGGAGCGCGCGCGAGGAGCCGACCAAGGCAGCGAGGCCAAGCCGTCGTGGTGAACACCGGAAACCTGTTCCGACTCCTGCGGGGCGAAAGCGGCGCTTTGGAGCTCTCACCGTTCGGAGAGACGGCCAAGTGGAGCAACCTTCTCCTCGACGCAGCCCCCCCTCCTCGCTTCCTCACTCCGAGCGCGGGGCGGAGGACACTGGCGTTGCGACCCGCAACAACGCCCCTTGCACGGGTGGGGCTGACAAAAGAAACGGAGGGCCCAACCGGCGAGACAAGACTGGTCCTCGACGGCGTTCTGCCCCCCGTCGAGGGAAGACGGTGGAAGCTTCCCGCCGTGCGTCTCGCCCTAGCGAAGTCCCCGCCGCCTCGTCTCTGCGAGTTCGCGGGACGGACCGTCCTGGCCGTGGTGGATACCGAGTTGCGGGAAGGGGACAAGGGATCTCCTGCAGGAGCAGGAGCGGTCAAGGCTTGGCAGGAAGCTCCCCGTCTCGTCCTTTGGGAGTTGCCAGGCGACGCAGTACGGCCGAGTGCGGTCCGGCCACGAGCAAAGGCGCGGGTACCCGGACCTCCCGCCGTCGTGGCCCTCAGCGAGCACGGCGCTTGGTGCGCCGTCCTCGGCCCGGCGCGCTCCTACTTCGAGCGCCGGACCGAAGCCCCGGCCTGGGTCCGCGTCTACCGGACGCCCTCCCTCGAACACGCCGGCGGGGCGCAGCTCCCCGCGGCGGGTTTGGCCCTGGTCGCCCGCGACCGGGGCCGCTGGGTCGCGCTCACCGCCTCCGCCCTCGTCTTCGGCGGGCCGGAAGAGGAGCCGCGCCGCCTCCCCTGGCCCGAGGACGGGCGCCCCCTCTGCGACCTCGCCCTGCGCGGCGAAACCCTCTTCGTCGCCGGACGGGAGCGCGTGGAACGCTGGTCCCTCGCCAGCCTGGAAGCCGCCGCACGACAGCCCTCCCTGCGCAAGCGCCTCTGGGCGCTGCGCAGGGAAGCCCCCGCGACCGCCGCCCCCCAGGCGCGCTGAGCGAGCGCGGGGGCCGACCGGCGCGCTTCTCCCAAGCTCCGTGGGCTCCGTGCCGCCTCTTCGCCTGCGCAGCCTGCGCATTGCCTCCCGCTCCGGGTAGGATTCGCCTCCCCCAAGGAGGAAGCGTGAACCGCAAGCGCCTCGAGGAACTGGTCCGGGCCTGTGTGCATCGCGGCGAGGTCACCCTCGCCTCGGGCAAGAAGAGCGACTTCTACGTGGACGGGCGCCTCGTGACCCTCACCCCCGAGGGGTCGCGGCTTCTCGGCGAGGAACTCTTGGACCTCGTGCAGGAGCTGCGGGTGAGCGCCCTCGCCGGGCCCACCACCGGCGCCTGCCCGCTGGTCTCCGCAACCGGCGTCCTCGCCGCCCAGGCCGGCGTCCCCCTCAAGCTCGCCTACGTCCGCGGCGCGCCCAAGGGCCACGGACTGCAGAAGCGCATCGAGGGCCCGCCGCTCG
>RFHU01000253.1 GCA_003695705.1 Planctomycetota bacterium | reverse complement strand
GCCCAAACCTTCGTCGACGCGGACGACGCAGACGACGACACCGACTTCCGCGCCGCCCAAACCTTCGTCGACGCGGACGACGCAGACGACGACACCGACTTCCGCGCCGCCCAAACCTTCGTCGACGCCGCCGGCGGGAGCGAAGCGGAGGGCGACTCGCCGCGCACCTTCATGGACCTAGAGGAGGGGAAGCCGAGCAAGAAGTCCTTCTTGGACGACTCGGGCGTCCTCGAGGCCGGAGGCGGGCAGACCTTCATGGACCTCGTCTCCCCGCCCGGCGAGGACACCAGCGACGACGTGGGCAGTCGTCCCGGCATCACCGACACCAACGCGGACGACGCGACCTTCATGGACGTCGATGCGGGCGCACTGGGCAGCGACTCGCGCACGGGGACCCAGGCGGAAGGAACGAGCCGCGGCGGCTCGTCGACCTCGGTGGGCGCCAGCTCCACGGGAGCGAGCAAGACCGGCCCGACGGAGGCCGACACCGGCAGCGCGGGAAAGAAGAAGCGGAAGAAGAAGCGGAAGAAGCGGGAGGAGGACGCCTACTCCCACCCGCTCGTGGGCAAGGTCATCGGCGGGTGCCGCATCGTCAAGAAGCTGGGCGAGGGCGGCATGGGCGCCGTCTTCCTCGCCGAGCACATGCGCCTGCGCCGGCCAGGGGTCATCAAGGTCATCCCCGCGCACCTCGCCAGCAACAAGCAGCTCATCGCACGCTTCGAGCGCGAGGCGCGCGCCGCGGCCGCGATCCTGCACGCCAACGTAGTGAACGTCTACAACGTCGGCGAGGAGAACGGGGTTCACTACATCGAAATGGAATACGTCGACGGGCGCGCCCTCGACGTCCTCCTCAAGGAAAAGAAGGTCCTCGACCCCATGGAGGCCGTGCGGATCATCAAGGAGGCCTGCCAGGGCCTCTACGAGGCACACAAGCACGGCATCGTCCACCGCGACATCAAGCCCGACAACATCATGCTCACCCGCAAGGGGCAGGTGAAGATCGCCGACTTCGGTCTCGCCCGCGCCTCCAGCGAAGAAATGGAACTCACCAAGGTCGGGCAGATCCTCGGCACGCCGGCCTACATGTCTCCGGAACAGTGCCGCGGCAAGCCGGCCGACCACCGCAGCGACATCTACTCCTTGGGTGCCACCTTCTACGCCATGGTCACCGGCAAGCGCCCGTTCACCGGCTCCTCGGTGATGGAGATCATGCAGAAGCACATGGAGGCGGAACCGATCTCGCCGCGGGAGTACAACCCGGACCTCTCCCCGCAGATCGCGCGGATCATCCTCCGCATGATGGCCAAGAAGCCGGAGGACCGCTTCCAGAGCGCCGAAGAGGTCAGCGCCGCGCTGGACGCCTTCATCCGCGAAGAGGGGACCGACCATCTCGCCGAGGTGCAGCAGGCGCTCGGCGGACGCTTCCGCCTCATCAAGAAGCTCGGTCAGGGCGGTATGGGCGCGGTCTACTCGGCCAAGGTCCTCGAAGCCAAGGAGCGCCTCCCCGAAGGCGCGCTCGTCGCCATCAAGGTGCTCAACCGAGACGTCGACGCCGAGGAGGTCGAACGATTCCGCCTGGAAGCCGAGCTGGCCCTGGCCATCGACCACGAGAACGTGATCCGCGTCCTCGACTATCAGATCGCCGACGCCCTCAACTACATCGTCATGGAATACGTCGAAGGCGAGAGCGTGCGCGACATCCTCCGCGAGCGGAAGCGGCTCCCCGAGAAGGAGGCCATCGGCATCGTCAAGGAGGCGGCCCGCGGTCTCGCCGCCGCGCACCGCCAAGGGATCGTCCACCGCGACATCAAACCCGACAACATCATGCTGGCCCGGGACGGCCGGGTGAAGATCGCCGATTTCGGGGTGGCGAAGCACTCCGACGCCCGCAGCGAGCTCACCCAAGCCGGCTTCCTGGTCGGCACGCCCCACTACATGTCGCCCGAGCAGTGCAGCGGAGAGTCCGACGCTCCGGTGACCACCCGGGCGGACATCTACTCGCTGGGGGCCACCCTCTACTTCATGGTCACCGGCGAGAAGCCCTTCGAGGGGGACACCCAGCCGACCATCCTCCTTCAGCACCTCAAGACCCCGGCCAAGCCACCCCACGAAGTCAACGAGGAAGTCAGCGAGGGGCTGAGCAACGTCATCCTCAACATGCTCGCCAAGCGCCCCGAAAAGCGCTACGCGACCCTCGAGGAGGTCATCGCCGAACTGGAAAAGGTCGAAGCGGGCGGCACCCCGCGGAAGCGGCGCGGCGTCGAGGTTCCCTACGGAGAGTCTGCGGTGAGCAAGGGCGGAGTAGCCTTCGTCGTTGCCTTGGCCGCGGTGGTGCTCGTGTTCGCGATCGTGGTGGGGCGGCGATCCGAGGCGAGCCGCGTCGCCGCGGTGCGCGAGACCATGGCGGCCGCCTGGGAAGACGGCTCCGCGCCGATCGTCGAAATGCTCCGCGCCCGGCGCGTCGACGAGGCGAAGCCGGCCATCGACGCCCTGGAGCAGAAGGTGCGCGACGCGGACACCTTCGACGGGAAACCCCACTACGAACAGGCCGGCTACGCGGAGCGCTTCGCCGACCTACGCGCGAAGCTCAGGAAAGTGCGCACGGCGCGGGACCTGGCCGCCGATGGGAAGTGGGAGGAGGTCGGGAAACTGAAGGACGAGTTCGCGAGCTCCCTCAAGGCCTTCCTCGACGAGCTCGACCGGCAGCGGCGCGCCTTGGAGGCTCCCGGGCACTACAGCTCGGCGCCGCCGCTCCTCGACCTGCGGGCCATCGACGCCGACCCGCTCGTCCCCGCCCGGGACCTGCTGCTCGCCCTCTTGCAGCTCGAGCGGGGTGAGGAATACGGCGACCACCCCCACCGCCTGGTCGACGTCCCCAACGCCCGGCTGCGTCTGCAGCAGGACCTCGACCGGGCCGCCCGCGAAACCTTGAACTCCGTGGTCAAGGAACTCGAGCGCCACGAGTTCCTCGACAAGCGCGTGCAGTACTATCGTCAGGCGGCCGAACGAGTGGCGCAGGTCGTCGAGCGCTTTCCCTCCGAACTCGGGGTGGAGGGGAGCAAGGTGGTCCTCTCCGCCGGCGCCGAAGCCGAAGAAGTCTTGGCCCGCTATCGGGCACTCGAAGACGCCCTTCCGCCCCCCGAGCGAGCCGCGCGCGATCGCTACTACGCGGCCGAGCGGGCGCTCTACGCGGAGCGCCGAAGCGTCGCCGACTCGCAAGGCAGCGAGCGCGCTCGCTACCACGTCAACTTCCGCGAGCTGCTCAAGCTCTACCAGGATGTGAAGGCGGTCCCCGGCGCCGGACCCGAGTTCCTCGGCAAGGCGGATGCGCGTTTGCGCGAGTTGCGTGAGGAGCGCAAGGCGGCGGTCACCAGTTCGCGGGAGAAGGTGTTCGCGGCCGTGGAGGGCTTCGAGCGCGAACACCTCTACCAACGCGCGCTCCGCGAGCTGGACCAGAGCGTTTTGCGCCTGGGAGAGCTCTTCGAAGCCACCGACGAGGGGGAGGCCGCGCGCGCCGAGGCGGAGAAGTACTACGCAGCGCGCAAGGCCGAGACGAGGAGCAAGGCGCGCGTCTACTGGGAAGCGCGCTTCCTCGAGCTCGAGCAGCGCGCCTGGGTGAAGCGAGAGTTCCTGCAAGTCGACGAGATCTACCGGCGCATCGAGCGCGGTGAACTGCGCGGCCCCGTCGCGGTGCCCTCGGTGGACGACTGGATGAGCAACGAGCTGCCGTCCTCCCTGGCCGAGGAAGTCGGACTCGAGCTGGACTTCGGCGGCGCGGCGGTCAAGGTGCGAGACCGCGCGGCGCAGCTCCGCGGACCGCTGCAGGTGCACGTGCGCCTGCTCCGGGCGCGAACCAGGCCCATTCCCCGTGGAGCCTACCGGGTGGGCTCGGACGAGAGCGGCTACCCCAACGAGCGCCCCGCCCACGACGTCATGATCGGACGCACGCTGATCATCGATCGCCACGAAGTCACGGTGAGCGACTACCGACTCTTCCTCGAGACCACCCGGGCCGGGCTCGCGGCGGCCGCTGGAACCTGGGACTCGCGCACGGACTCGCGCACTTTCCGCGCGCCCGGCGTGGCCGGGCCCTTGGCCTTCCCCAACCACGAGAAGGGCGCCTTCTGCGCCGACGACGAGCCCCAGCGGGGCCACGCGCCCCCGGGAATGCTCCTCCCCGAACTCGACGCCGAGGGCCGCCCGCGCCGAGACGCGTCGGGGCAGACGATCTACCGGCCCTCCTTCGACCCCGACTGGCTCGAGGGGAACAAGCCCATGGTCTTCGTCTCCTGGTACGACGCCTACGCCTACGCGCGCTGGGCCGGGAAGGAGCTCCCCTCCGAAGCCGAGTGGGAGGTGGCGGCCTCGACGGTGTGGGCGCGCGACGCGGCGTCCGGCCTGGGCGTGACCGAGGAGCGGCGGGTCTACCCCTTCGGCGACGTCTTCGAGCGCGACCGCGTTGCCTGCGCCCTCGAACACGACGCGTGGGATCCGGAGGACCTGCCCGCCGTGGGGAGCCGCGAAGGAGGCGAGAGCCCCTGCGGCGCTCTGGACATGGCGGGGGGCGTATGGGAGTGGTGCGCCGACCGCTACCGGCCCTACCCCGGTGGTCCGCGCCACGACCCCGACTACGCGAAGGATTTCCGCTCCATTCGCGGCGGCGGATTCGCCGACTACTACCCGGCCTCCTTCCGCTGCGCGTTCCGCAACCGGGCGCGCCCCGACGAGCGGCGCCCCACCCTGGGCTTCCGCTGCGTACGGGCGGCGGTGGTCGGGATCGATCCGGAGGAGGGACGGTGAAGGCAACCTGGCGCCGGGGAGGGCTCGTTCTGGGTGCCCTCCTCTGCCTGGCGGGCTGCAGCGCGACCGAGTCCGAGGCCGAACGCGACGACCTCGCGGTGGACGAGGAGGGAGAGGTCGTCCCCGACCTCACCCGGGCCCGAGGGCTCGTGGAGGTCTTCGAGGACCCCCGCCGCTACCCCTTCGCCATTGCCGTGGCCCCCTTGCGCGTCGAGTGGACCGACCCCGAGAAGGTCCACTCGCTTACCCTCCCCTCTCCGCTGCCCGGAGTCGACGTCCGCCGGCAGCGGCAGGCGTCCGCCTGGCCCGCCGACCGAGACCCCCCGGAGGAAGAGCTGGCCATGCTCGCCGTCCTGCGCGAGTCCTCCACCGGCGCCTCCGCCGCCGCGACCCCCGACGAAGGCGCCGAGCCCGAGCCGTCCGGCGACGCCCAGCCTGAGGGCGGCGCCCCGCCTGAGGGCGACGCCCAGTCCGCCGGCGACGCCCAGCCTGAGGGCGACGCCCAGCCTGAGGGCGACGCCCAGCCTGAGGGCGGCGCCCCGCCTGAGGGCGACGCCCAGTCCGCCGACGACGCCCAGCCTGAGGGCGACGCCCAGCCTGAGGGCGACGCCCAGTCCGCCGGCGACGCCCAGTCCGCCGGCG
>RFHU01000252.1 GCA_003695705.1 Planctomycetota bacterium | reverse complement strand
GAGGGGCTGGGTGGCGGAACGCCTGGCCGAGACCCGCCAGCGGTCGAGCGAGCGGGTCGCGCACCGCGTCCAGGCCATCGTCGGCGTGAGCGTGTTCCCAGACCCTGGCGAAGGGCCCCGTGCGCTGCGCGCCGACTCCCAGTTCCCTCCGGATGCGGGCGGTCCTTCCGCGCGGCTGCCCCGGCTGCGCCTGGCCGCGGACTTCGAAGAGCTGCGCCAGCGAAGCGACGCCCGCCTCGCCGCCAGCGGGAAGCGGCCCTGCGTCTTCCTCGCCTCCATGGGCCCCCTGGCCGCCCACACCGCGCGCAGCACCTGGGCGGCGAACTTGCTCGCGGCCGGAGGCTTCGAGGCAGTGAGCGGAGACGGTTTCCCCGACGCAGCGGCGGCCGCGGCGGCGTTCGCCGCCATCGGTCTCCGCGCGGCGGTGGTGTGCGCCAGCGACGCCTTCCTCGACGAGGCGCTGCCCGCCGTGGTGAAGGCCTTGCGGGAGGCTGGAGCGAAGCGCGTGGTCGTGGCCGCGCCGCCCCGGCCGTCCCTCGCCGACGCCGGGGCCGACGCCTTCGTGCACCGAGGGAGCGACGCCCTCGCCTTCTTGCGCTCCCTCTGGGAGGAAGAGGCCGAGCGGTGAGCGTTCCGAGCTTTGCGCAGATTCCCCTGGCTCCCCCGGCGGAGGGCACCCGCGCCGAGTGGGAGGCCCTCGTTGGCGAAGGCGCCGCGGGTCGTTGGACGACCCCCGAGGGCATCGTGGTTGCCCCGCTCTACACGGCGGGCGACCTCGACGGGGTGGAGCACCTGGGTACCTACCCGGGCCTGCCGCCCTTCCTCCGCGGCCCCTACGCCACCATGTATGCGCTGCGGCCCTGGACCATCCGCCAGTACGCCGGCTTCTCCACCGCCGAGGAGAGCAACGCCTTCTACCGGAAGAACCTGGCCTCCGGACAGCGCGGCCTCTCGGTCGCGTTCGACCTCGCCACCCACCGCGGCTACGACTCCGACCACCCGCGGGTGCGGGGCGACGTGGGCATGGCCGGGGTCGCCATCGACTCGGTGCTCGACATGCAGCGACTGTTCGAGGGGATCCCCCTCGACCAGGTTTCGGTGTCCATGACGATGAACGGCGCGGTGCTGCCGGTCCTCGCCTTCTACATCGTCGCCGCCGAGGAGCAGGGGGTCCCCCAGGCAAAGCTCGCGGGGACCATCCAGAACGACATCCTCAAGGAGTTCATGGTCCGCAACACCTTCATCTATCCGCCCGAGCCCTCGATGCGGATCGTTGCGGACATCTTCGCCTACACCGCCGAGCACATGCCGCGCTTCAACAGCATCAGCGTGAGCGGCTACCACATGCAGGAGGCGGGCGCTACGGCGGATCTCGAACTCGCCTACACCCTCGCCGATGGCATCGAATACGTGCGCACCGGAGTGTCCGCAGGACTCGACGTCGACGCCTTTGCTCCGCGCATCTCGTTCTTCTGGGGCATCGGCATGAACCCCTTCATGGAAATTGCCAAGCTGCGAGCAGCGCGCTGGCTCTGGGCTCGGCTCATGACGCACTTCGGCCCGCAGAACCCCAAGTCCCTCTGCCTCAGGACCCACTGCCAGACCTCGGGGTGGAGCTTGACCGCCCAAGACGTGCGCAACAACATCGTCCGCACCTGCGTCGAAGCGCTGGCGGCCGTGCACGGGCACACCCAGTCGCTGCACACCAATTCCTTCGACGAGGCGCTCGCGCTTCCCACCGAGCACAGCGCCCGCATTGCCCGCAACACCCAGCTCCTCCTCCAGCACGAGTCCGGCTCCTGCCGGGTGGTCGACCCCTGGGCGGGGAGTTACTACGTGGAACGCCTCACCCACGAGTTGGCGCGGCGGGCCAGCGAGCACATCGACGAGGTCGAGTCTCTCGGCGGCATGGCCAAGGCCATCGCGGCCGGCCTCCCCAAGACCCGCATCGAGGAAGCGGCGGCCCGCACGCAGGCGCGGATCGACTCGGGCCGACAGCCCGTCGTCGGCCTCAACCTCTACCCCCTCGACGAGCCCGAGGCGGTGGAGGTACTCAAGGTCGACAACCGCGCGGTGCTCTCGGCCCAGCTGAGGCGGCTCGACGAGTTGCGAGCCTCCCGCGACGCACAGGCGGTCGAGCGATCGCTCGCGGCGCTCACGCGCGCCGCGGCGGAGGGAAACGGGAACCTGCTCGCGCTCTCCGTCGAGGCCGCGCGGGCGCGCGCCACCGTCGGAGAGATCAGCCTCGCCCTCGAGCGCGTGTTCGGTCGCCACGCGCCCGTTGTCCGGACGATCCGCGGGGTCTACAGTGGAGAAGTGGGCGAGGACGGCGCCAGCGTGGCGGAGATTCGGCGGCGCACCGCCGCCTTCGCCACCAAGACCGGCCGACGGCCGAGGATCCTCGTCGCGAAAATGGGCCAGGACGGACACGACCGCGGTCAGAAGGTCGTGGCGAGTGCCTACGCGGATTTCGGCTTCGACGTAGACCTTGGCCCCCTCTTCCAGACTCCGGCGGAGACGGCCCGGCAGGCGGTGGAGAACGACGTCCACGTGGCGGCGGTCAACTCCCTGGCGGCAGGTCATCTCACCCTGGTTCCTGAGCTGAAGCGGGAACTGGAGGCCCTTGGGCGAGGGGACATCATCATCGTCGTGGGCGGAGTCGTTCCGCCCGACGACTACCCTGCGCTCCGTGAGGCGGGTGCGGCGGCCATCTTCGGTCCCGGGACGGTGCTCACGGAGGCCGCGCACCGTGTCTTGGACCTCATCGCCGCCCAAGTCGGCGTTTCTCTCGAGGACTGAATGGCCGGCGAACTGCGCGCCACCACGACCGACTCCGTCGTAGACGCCATCGCCGCAGGCGTGGCCCGGGGGGAGCGGGCGGCCCTCGGTCGTGCCATCACCTTGCTCGAGAGCACCCTGCCCGATGACGAACGGCGGGCCGAGGAACTCTTGGCGCGGCTCGGCCCGCCGCGGGGGCGGGAGACCCACCGCATCGGCATCACCGGAGCTCCCGGGGTGGGCAAGAGCACGTGCATCGAGGCGCTCGGGCGACACGTCACCTCCCGAGGGCTGCGTGTGGCAGTCCTCGCGGTGGATCCGTCGAGCCGCGTGAGCGGCGGCAGCGTGCTCGGAGACAAGACGCGCATGCCGGAGCTCGCTCGCGAGGAGCGGGCTTTCATTCGCCCCTCGCCGAGCCGGGGAACGCTCGGCGGAGTGTCCGCTCGCACCCGCGAGGCCATCGCCCTCTGCGAGGCGGCCGGCTACGACGTGGTCGTCGTCGAGACCGTGGGGACCGGCCAGTCCGAGGTGGCCGTGGCGGAGATGGTCGACACCTACCTGCTTCTGCTCTTGCCCGGCGCGGGCGACTCGCTGCAAGGAATCAAGCGAGGGGTCATGGAACTCGCGGACGTTCTGGCTGTCAACAAGGCCGACGGCGAGCGGGTCCAGGGCGCGCGCCTCGCCGCGGCCGAGTACCGGCAGGCCTTGCGAACCCTGCGTGCGCGAGACCCTGGGTGGGAGCCACCGGTTCTCACTCTGAGCGCGCGGACCGGCGACGGAGTGGCGACGCTGTGGGAGACCCTGGCGGCCCACCGAGCGGCCCTTGCGCAAAGCGGCGCCCTCGAGCAGAGGCGCCGCGAACAGCGGATCGCGTGGATGTGGGAGCGGGTTCAAGAGCTGCTGCGCAGGGAGCTGGATGCGCGCGCCGCAGACGCCGTCATCGCTGCAACCGAGGCCGACGTGGCCGCAGGACGCATTGCCCCGCCCGTGGCCGCGCGGAAGATCCTCTCGGCCTTCGCGGGCGGAGCGCAGCACGGGGGAGGAGCATGACCGCGCCCACGCAGACCCGCTCGCCGTCCGTTCGCCCCGCACCCGTCGAGGCACGCCCCTACCGGGCCCGGCACAAGGTGCGCATGGTGACGGCCGCGGCGCTCTTCGACGGCCACGACGCCGCGATCAACCTCATGCGGCGGCTGCTCCAGGCCACCGGCGTCGAGGTCATCCACCTCGGCCACAACCGGAGCGTGGAAGAGGTCGCGCGCGCGGCGCTGCAGGAGGACGTCCACGGGGTCGCCATCACCAGCTACCAGGGCGGCCACATGGAGTACTTCACCTACATGCGCGAGCGCCTGACCGCCCTGGGCGGCGCGCACGTGAGGATCTACGGAGGTGGTGGCGGGGTCATCGTCCCCGACGAAATCGAGGAACTCCACCGGCGCGGGATCGACCGCATCTTCTCTCCGGAGGACGGCCGCAAGCTGGGCCTGCAGGGAATGATCAACGAGGTCGTGCGCGGTTGCGACTACGACCTGTGCGCGCTGCCGGAGCCGCCCCCCAACAGCCCCCTGGCCCTGGCGCGCGAACTGACCCGCGTCGAAGCGGGGGTGCTCGCCCCGCCGGAGGCCCCGCCGCGCGTACCGGTCGTGGGCCTCACGGGGACGGGCGGGGCCGGCAAGAGCAGCCTCACCGACGAGCTGGTCCGCCGCTTCCTGGCCGACAACCCCTCCGCGCGGGTGGCCGTTGTCTCGGTGGACCCGACCAAACGCAAGACCGGCGGCGCACTCCTCGGCGACCGGATCCGCTTCGGCAGCGCGCGCAACGAGCGGCTCTACTTTCGCTCGCTCGCGACGCGGGACTCGCGCACGGAGATCAGCCGCGCCCTCGGTGGCGTGGTCGCGCACCTCAAGGCGCGCGGCTTCGACCTCGTCTTCGTCGAGACGGCCGGCATCGGGCAAGGCGACAGCTCCATCACCGAGGTTTGCGACCTGCCGATCTACGTCATGACCGCCGAGTTCGGCGCCCCTTCGCAGCTCGAGAAGATCGAGATGCTCGACTACGCCGAAATGGTGGCCATCAACAAGTTCACGCGGCGGGGGAGCCAAGACGCACTCCGGCACGTGCGCAAGCAATTCCAGCGCAACCACGGGCTCTTCGACGTCGACCCCGAGACGCTGCCGGTCTTCGGCACCAGCGCGGCCCACTTCAACGACCCGGGTGTGAACGCCCTCTACGCGCATCTCGTCGCCCGCCTGAACGAGGGCTTTGGGAGGGGCTTCCACAGCCGCTATCCCGCCGACGAGAGAAGGGTCACCGACGGCGCCCAGGCGATCCTTCCCGTCGACCGCGAACGCTACTTGAGCGAGATCTCGCGCGCGCACCGCGCCTACCGCGCGTGGGTCGAGGAACAGGCCGAACTCGCGGGCGACATCGAGGCGCTGGCCCGCGCCGTAAGGATCCTCGGCGGTTCTGGGACCTCCTGGGAGCCCTTCGGGCCGCGCGAGGCCTCGCCCCCCCCCCAGGTCGCCCTCATGGAGGAGCACGACGCGCTGCTCGGTCGCCTCGACCCGGACTGCCGCGAACTGCTGCGCGCGTGGCCGGAGTGGGCGGCGCGCTATCGGGAAGAGGTCTTCTCCTACACGGTGCGCGGGAGGGAAGTCCGCGTCGAGAGCCTCGTGGAGACTCTCTCCGAGACGCGCTTCCCCAAGGTGGCGCTCCCGCGCTACGAGGGGGCCCGCGACCGCCTGCGTTGGCGGTTGCTGGAGAACGTCCCGGGCGAGTTTCCTTACACGGCGGGGACCTTCCCTTTCAAGCGCAAGGCAGAGGATCCAACGCGCATGTTCGCGGGCGAGGGGCCGGCGGAGCGTACCAACCGCCGCTTCCATCTGCTCGCGGACGGACAGCCCGCCGCGCGCCTCTCCACGGCCTTCGACTCCATCACCCTCTACGGAGAGGATCCGGCCCGGCGCCCGGACATCTACGGGAAGATCGGCGAGAGCGGGGTGTCGGTGTTCACCGTCGAGGAGGCAGAACGCCTCTACGCGGGCTTCGACTTGTGCGCTCCCACGACCTCGGTCTCCATGACCATCAACGGCCCCGCCCCCACCCTACTGGCCTTCTTCTTCAACACGGCCATCCGCCAGCAGTGTCGCCGCTTCCTGCGGGAGCGCGGGAGGCTCGACATCACTCCCGCCGAGGAGTTGCAGCCCGACGCGGCCCGCGGCGCACGCTGGAAGGACGTGCGCGCCCTCCTCAGTGACGAGGAGTACGCGGACATCGCCGCGGAGACGGTGCGGCGGGTTCGAGGGACGGTCCAGGCGGACATCCTCAAAGAGGACCAAGGCCAGAACACCTGCATCTTCAGCACGGAATTCAGCCTCCGCCTGATGGGCGACGTGCAAGAGTGGTTCATCGAGAAGGGGGTGCGGAATTTCTACAGCGTGTCCATCAGCGGCTGCCACATCGCCGAGGCGGGGGCGAACCCGATTCATCAGCTCGCCTACACGCTGGCCAACGGCTTCACCTACGTGGAGTACTACCGCGCGCGAGGCATGGAGGTGCGCGACTTCGCGCCCAACTTGAGCTTCTTCTTCAGCAACGGCCTCGACGCGGAATACACGGTGATCGGGCGGGTGGCGCGGCGGATCTGGGCCATCGCCATGCGACGGCTCTACGGAGCCGATCCACGTGGCCAGATGCTCAAGTACCACATTCAGACTTCGGGGCGCAGCCTGCACGCGATGGAAATCGAGTTCAACGACATCCGCACGACGCTGCAAGCCTTGCTCGCCATCTACGACAACGCACAGAGCCTCCACACGAACGCCTACGACGAGGCCATCACCACGCCGACCGAGGAGTCGGTGCGCAGGGCGATGGCCATTCAGCTCATCATCAACCGAGAGTTCGGGCTCACCAAGTGCGAGAACGCCACCCAGGGGAGCTTCATCGTCGAGGAACTCACCGACCTCGTCGAGGAGGCGGTGCTCGCCGAGTTCGACCGGCTCACGGAGCGGGGCGGCGTCCTCGGGGCCATGGAGCGGCAGTATCAGCGCTCGATGATCCAAGAGGACTCGCTCAAGTACGAGCGGCTCAAGCACTCCGGAGAGCTGCCCATCGTTGGCGTCAACACCTTTCTCCCGCACGACGCCGAGGCCGCTTCCATTCCCCGCGACCTCGCCCTCTCTCGGGCGACGCGCGAGGAGAAGGAGGCCTGCATCGAACGATTGGCCGCCTTCCAGCGCGAGCACGCGGCCGAGGCGCCCGCCGCCTTGGAGCGGCTTCAGCAGGCGGCCCTCCGAGGGGAAAACGTCTTCGCCGCTCTCATGGAAGCCGCGCCGCACTGCAGCCTGGGGCAGATCACCGCGGCCCTCTACGAGGTGGGGGGCGAGTATCGGCGCAACCTCTGAGGGCGGGCGCGGTCGTGGTCGAGGCTCCGGAGGGAAGGGAGGCGCCGCAGGGAAGGCACGGGACGTGAAGGGAGCCGCGGTGCGGGTCGAGGACGGTTTGGGGCGCCGGGTGGAACTGCCGGCGCCGCCGCGGCGAGTGGTGTCCCTCGTGCCGAGCCTTACGGAGCTCTTGGCGGCGCTCGGCCTCGACGAGGAGGTCGTCGGTCTGACGACCTTCTGCGTGCGTCCCCCCGGCTGGCGCGCGCGCAAGACCCGCGTGGGAGGGACCAAGGACGTGCGGCTCGCCCGGGTGCGGAGCCTCGCCCCCGACCTCGTCCTCGCCAACAAGGAGGAGAACCAGCGCGAGCAGGTCCTGCGCATCGCCGCCGAGCGCCCGGTCTACGTGAGCGACGTGGGCTCCCTCGAGGCGGCGCTGGCCATGGTCCGTGCCGTGGGTGTCCTGGTCGGTCGGGCGGCGCGGGCGGACGCGCTCGCCGGGAAGATCGAGGCCGGCTTCGCGGCGTTGGACTCCCGACCGCGTCGGCGCGTGGCCTACCTGATCTGGCGCGATCCGTTGATGGCGGTCGGCGGGGACACCTTCATCAGCGACGTGCTCGCGCGGGGCGGCTTGCGCAACGTCTTCGCCGAGCGCTCGCGCTACCCCACGATCGACCTCGAGGCCTTGCGGAGGGCCGCGCCCGAGCAGGTGCTGCTCTCCAGCGAGCCCTTCCCCTTTCGGGAACGGCACCGGCAGGAGTTCGTAGAGGCCCTGCCGGGGGTCTCGGTGGATTTGGTCGACGGGCAGCTCTTCTCCTGGTATGGGAGCCGCCTCCTGGAGACCCCGGCCGCGTTGCGGCGGCTGACGGACGCTGGATTCAGCGCTTCGGGTCGGGGTTGAGGGGGAGGACGCGCTCCTCGTAGAGCCGGGTCTGCTGGCGGCCGTCGCGGGGACGGGCGATCTCGAGGCGGATGCCGATCAGACCGGTCGCGGCGTCGCGCTCCACCCGCAGGCTGCGTACGGATTGCAGGAGGCGCACGACGCCCCCGACGCCGTCCACGCGCTCGAGTCGGTAGCGAGGCTCGGGCGGGGTCGTGGCGGCGAAGGAGCCATTGGGAACCGCGCGGTAGGTGATGGGCGGCGTCCAGGAGTCGAGGCCCGTGCGGCGCTGGAAGCGAAGCAAGTCGACCGGGCGCGTGCCCCTCGTCTCGGCGATGCGGCCGGGAGGGGGAAGGGCGATTCGGTCGGTGCCATCGATGTCGTGACCGCTCTGGCGGAGTTCGCGAACGAGCGCCGTCAGGACGCGCGCGGCGTCCTCGTCCATGCCGGCGCTGGACATGGACTCCGTCGCGGTGCGCTGGACCGGGCCGAGGCTGGAGAGGACCACCGCGCTGATGACGAGCAACAAGCCGGCGCTGATGACCACCTCGAGCAGGCTCACACCGCGGGAGCGCATCACTCGGTTCTCCGGGTGATGAGAACGAGGCGCTCGTCTTCGCCGCGGGCGCACTTCCAGGCCACCACGGCGCGCAACTCGAGAAGGTCTACGCTGCCGTCGCCGTCGGGGTCCTCGATGACGCTCACGTGTCCGGCGCGCTCGGGGGCGGCCGGGTTGGGCGGTTCGAAGGAGGGACTGGCGGGTACCAGGAAGGTTGGGCCCGCCGCCGTGTTCACGGGGACGGGGAAGGCGTAGGCGGGTAGGTTCACCCCGCGGACCAGCGAACGTGCGGGTGCCGCGCGCAGCTCCCAGAGTACCCGGGCGGCGGCGCGGGCGGCGGCCTCGCGTTCGCGGCCGCTGCGCTCGGTGTGGTAGGCCACGTTGAGCGCGCTGAACACGGCCCCCAAGACGACCAGGAGGAGGAGCAGACTGAGGCTGGTCTCCAAAAGCGTGACGCTGCGGTCGCGGTTCACGGCATCCCGACCGGTGCGCCGCCGGCGAGGGCGGCGTCTTGCTCGGCGGCGGCGACTTCTCCCGAGACCTCCCAGTAGGAGGCGAGCGTGTAGGGGAAGGGGGAGTTCCCGGCGGGGAACAGGCCCGCCGAGAAGTCCCTCAGCACGGTGACTCCTCGCTCGAAGCGGACCGAATCCCAGCTCATGTTCACCAGGGCGCGGGAGCGGAATTCGAGCCGATGCAAACCGACGATGTCCTCCTTGGGGGAGAGGACGACGTTGAACGATCCACGCACGTCGAGTTCGGCGCGGTCGTCGACGCGCAGGTCCACGTGCTCTCCGCCCAAGACGACGAGGCCGTCGACCGCGAGCTGGGCGCCTCGCTTCAGGCGCAGCTCGCCGGGGAAGTCGCCGGGGCGACCTTCGCTTCCCGCGGCGAGGACCAGCAAGGCGCCGTCCACCGCGGTGGCGGAGCGCTGCTCTAGACGCAAGCGCGCCTTCTTGCGTGCGGAGTCGACGGCGAGGACGCCATCGACCTCCAGGCGGGATCCTCGCCCGACCCGCAACTCGGCCCGGTCGTCGATGCCGACGATGATTCGGCCCTGCCAGCGCAGGGCAGAGCCCGGCTCCAGGCGCAGGCGGCGGCCCACGAGGAGGGTCCCCTTGCCCTCCAGAGTCAGGCCGCGGAGCAGGTTGAGGTCGTCGGGGACGCTGTAGAGGCCATCGGGCAGGACGACGGTCGCGGGGCCACGCCCGGAGGGGTTGAGGGTCAGGGCCCCGCGGCGATTGCTTCCGCGCAGCGCTCCCTGCGCCTCGGCCGCGTCGGCGAGGTGGTTCGCTGCGGGCAAGAGGGAGGCGGCCGTCGCCTCGAGTGCGGCGGCGAGGTCGCTGGCGGTCAGGGAACGGTAGGGAGCCTCGTTCTCGCCGGCCACCGTGTCGGCGCCCACGGCGGGAACGCCGGGCATGCCGGCGCGGGCGCCTCGCAAGTCGACGGGCTCGCCGGCGGCGTCGGCCGCCGCCAGCGCTGCGAGGAAGGCGGCGCGGTAGACGTCGTCGGTGATGGTTACGGCGGGGTGGAGCGCGGTCGGGTCGACGACCGAGAGCAGGCGACCGTTCTCGAGGCGCGGGGGCGGAACGCGACGCGGATCCGACGCGCGGCCCGAAGCCTCTCCCGAGAGGACGAAGGGACCGCGCCCCACGCGGAGCGCGCCCGGGCGCACTTCCATCCGCGCCGCAGACAGGATCCGACCTGGGCTCTCGAAGTTCGGAACGGCCGCAACCACCGTCAGCACGAGTCGACCGTCGGCCCGGCTGCTGTCGATGGTGGTCCGGTAGCGCCCGAGCGTCGGGAATCCAGGTGCCACGGGCCAGCCCGCGCGGCCGTCGGGACCGAGCAGGAGCGCACCGACGCCGTCGGCGCCTGGGTCGAAGGGCCCTTCGAGATGGTCCCGGTTGATCTCGTGGAGGGCGTGCGCCATCCCCGCTTGCAGGGCGGCCTGCAAGGCCAGGCCACGGGTGCGTTCCCCCTGGGCGCGCATCCGCAGGCGGCCCGAGAGGAGCATGGCCCCCACCAGCCCGAAGGCCGCGAGGGCGAACACGAGCACCAGGGCCAAGGAAGAGCCGCGCTCGCTCCGCTGCGGGCGTTGGCTTGCAGGCACGGGTCGGCCTCCCAGGGTCATGCTGTCGCCTCCTGCGATGTCCCGCAAGCTGGGGGGCGAAGGATCGGGGGGCTCCCGAGTCCTTCGCTCCGCGCTCGATCCAAGGCTCGTGAACCCCGAGCCCGCTGGCTACACTCCAAGCAGTGAAGAAGGACCACTGGACGACGCACCTTGCGGCCGATGTCGTCAACCACGCCAACCAACTCGCCAACGAGGAGCTTTTCGAGCGCATCCTCGAGCGGATTCACCGCTACTTCCTCAAGCTGCTTCGCGACGAGCATGAGGCGGACGAGTGCTTGCAGGAAACCTTGATGGTCCTCGCCCGCTCCCTGCGCGAGGGGAAGTACGACGCGAGCAAGTCCTTCAACACGTGGATCTGGATCAAGGCGCGCAGCATCTACGCCCAGTACTGGCGCCGGCGGGCCAAGCGCCCGCGGACGCTCCCCGAGCACGTGGCGGCGCCCGGCTCTCCGGTGGACGACCCCTCGGCGCGGGCGGATGCGGCCGCCGTGCTCGAGGAAGTGCGGCGGCGCTTGGGCGAAGAGGCCTACGAAGCCTTCGTGCTCTACTACGAAGGCGGCCTGAACAAGGGCGAGGTGGCGGAGGTCCTCGGCCGCGACCCCAAGACCGTGCGCAAGCGCATCAGCGAGGCCCACGCCCTCATCGAGAAGCTGCTCGCGTGAGCGAAGGGTCGCCCCGCGACGGCCGGCGCGACGAGGTTCGCGCGCTCTTCGAGCGCGCCGGCGGAAGGCTCCCCGAGCGGGTGCGGCAGGAGGCGAAGGCGCTCTCACGGCAGGTGGCCCTCCGCTCTTCGTCGCGTCCGCCGCGCCGGCGCGCGGTCGCCTTCCGACCGGGGGACGTGTTGGCCGGTCGCTACGTGATCCGTCGTGAGATCGGCCGCGGCGGGGTGGCAACCGTCTACCAGGCCACGGATCGAAAGTTCGGAGTGGAGGTGGCGGTCAAGGTCGCGGCCGCGACGGGCGAGGCCTTCGAGGAATTCCGCGAGCGCTTCCGCCGGGAGGCCCGGATCAGCTACTTGATCGGCAAGGCTCCCGGGTTGGTGCGCGCCCTGGACTGGGGGGAGGTCGAGGACCGGGGTGTCCTCTACCTGGTCTTGGACCTTGTGCGCGACGCCGAACCCCTCGACCTCGAGCGCGGGTCGCGCGCCCAGCGACTGGAAGCCCTCGCGCGGGCGGCGCGGCGGGTACGCCACGTCCATGCCCAGGGCGTCGTCCATCGCGACCTCAAGCCGAGCAACTTCCTCGTCGACGGTCGCGGCCGGGTGTATCTGGGCGACTTCGGGACGGCCAAGAGCCTCCGCGGCGAGGGCGATGCCGAGGGACCTCGGCGTGAGGCGCGGCTCATCACGCGCACCGGGGTCCTCATGGGTACGCCGCAGTTCATGGCCCCCGAGCAGTTCGACGACGCCCGACAGGTCGAGCGGCCCGCCGACGTCTACGCCTTGGGGGTGATGCTCTACTTCGCCCTCACCGGGCGCTACCCCTACGCCGGGGAGACGCCCATGGAGTTCCTCTCCCTCCAGCTCAAGACGCGCTACGGCCTCGCGCCGCCGCCGCCCTCGCCGCGAACCCTCGACCCCAGCGTGCCCGCCGCGCTGGACGCCCTCTGCATGGCTTCCATCGCCCTCGACCCGGACGAGCGCCCGACCGATGCGGGTGCCTTCCTGGCGGACCTCGTCGGGGAGGGTGGCGCTCCGGGCCAAGCGCCCTGGGACGCACTCGGACTCGACGACGACGGCTTCGCGCCCCTGGGCGCCCTGCGGGCACTCCGCCGGAGCCTTGGCGGCGAAGGACTGGCCGCCCGGATCGCGGGTGCCCCGGCCTTGCATGCCGTGGACGAGCGCCCCGTGAGGGGGCGCGTGGGCTACGAGGGCAAGGTGGGGTTCCTCCTCCGACGGGCGACGCGCTCCCCGGGCTCGCCCGTGTCCCTGGGCCGCACTCGGGAGAGCGACCTGTGCGTAAGCCTCGTCTCTGTCTCCAAGGCGCACGTCCGCTTCACGCGCGACCCAAGAGGCTGGGCGGTGGAGGACCTCGGCTCGAGCAACGGGACCGAACTGGACGGTGAGGTCTTGACGCCGGGCCAGCGGCGGTCGCTTCGTCCGGGGAGCATGCTCCGCCTCGCTCAGCATCTCACCCTGCGCTTCCTTCCCCCCGAGGAGTTGCTCGCGTTGCTGGCTGGCTGAGCGGGGAAGGGCCGAAGTAGGCTTCTCCGCTGGGGAGGGGGGTCCCTTGGTAGCTCGCGTCGAGCTTCTCGAGGAAGTCGCGGGCGTCGCCGACCAGCGGTCGCTCCTCGGGGCGAGGGCTGAGGCACGCGCTGAGGAGCGTGAAGAGCTGGCCGCCCGTCCGCTCGTCCCCGAGGCGACCGCTGAGCGCTTCGTGGGAGATGGGCAGCAGGGCGCCATCGGCCTCCGCCCACTTGACGCGGAGTAGGTGTTCGGTGGTGCGCACGGGCCGACCGAGGTGGTCGTAGGGGGCGCGTCCGGTGGCCAGGGAGTAGACGACAAGGGCGGCCGCGTAGAGGTCGAGGGAGGGGAGGAGCAGGGGACGGGGCACGGCGGCGCCGGCCACGGG
>RFHU01000251.1 GCA_003695705.1 Planctomycetota bacterium | reverse complement strand
GGGTGGATCCCCTCTCGGAGCGCAAGGGGCAGCGGGCTCGCGAAGGGCGTCCTTCGCCCCGAGGGGGGGCGGGTCTTCGCGGCCACCTTGTGCGCGGCGGCGCTCTGCTTGGCGGGCTGCTCGTCGGCCGACGCGGGGAACGGGTCCGAGGGGAGGGCCGCCCCGGCGAACGGGCAGGCAACGGGTCCGGGGCGAACGCAGCCTTCGAAGGACGCCGAAGCCACCGCGCCGGCGCCGGCCGAAGGCGCGAGCGAGCAGCCGAAGGCGACGGCGACCCCGGACCCGGGCGCGGCCCTGGCCCAAGGCGAGGGCGCGGATCGGAACGAAGCGCCTCCTTCTTCTGCGGGCACGGACGCGCGAGGCTCCTCCGCGGAGGGAGCGCGGGCGCTGCCCGAGCGCGCGGCCTTGGTCCGCTTGGCCCGAAGGGCCCTGCGCAGCCTGCACGACGCCCTCGTGGCCAAGGACTTCGAGCCCTTCCGCATGGCCGCGGCCGCGAACATCCGCAAGCGCTACGACGCGGCCCGTCTCGAACGAGCCTTCGCCAAGTTCGCGGCCAAGACGGAGGCGCTGGCGGCGACGGCGAAGCTCGAGCCCGCCTTCGATCCCCCGCCGCGCGTGCTGCCCGAAGGGCTGCTGCGCGTCGCCGGGCGCTTCCCCACGCGGCCCGAGGCGACGGTCTTCGTGCTCGACTTCGCCTTCGAGCGGGGCGGGTGGCGCCTGGCCGGCCTGCGGCTGCGCTTCCGGCGGGTGGTGGAGCGCGCGCCGAGCCCCGAGGAGGTGGCCGCGCGGCTGAACGAGGACCTCGCCGCCCTCGCGGCGGCGGTGAAGGGCGGCGACTTCGCCGCCTTCCGCGACCGCCTGGCCGCCTCCTTTCGCGCGGAGAACGACGCGGCGGCGCTGGCCGAGGCCTTCGGTCCCCTGCGCGAGCACCTCGCGCTGCTCGAGCGAGCCCCCACGCGGGTCCCTCGCTGGCGGGTGGCGCCGCGCCTCGACCCCAACGACGAACTCGTGCTGAGCGCGGTCTACCCGGACGAAGACGCCCGGGTGCGGATCGACGCTCGCTACCGCTACGAAGAGAAGGCCTGGAAGCCCCTGGGCCTCGTGGTGAAGGTGGAGCAGGTGCCGGCGGAGGAGACCCTCCGGGCGTTGGTCCAGGAAGTCTTCGCCGCCGTGCGCCGCGCGGTGAAGGAAGAGGACCCGAGCGCCCTGGTGGCGCTGGCGACGACTTCCTTCCGCGAGCGCCTCGGCGGCGAGGCCTTCCAGCAGGAACTGCGCTCCTTCGCCGAGAAGGTCGACGTGGCCCGGACCGAGGGCAAGCAGCCCATCTTCGACGGGCTGCCCGAATTGCAGCAGGGTGCGGTCCTGGCCCTGGTGGGGCACTACCCGACCGACCCCGAGCGGGTCGTGTTCTCCCTCCGGTTCGTGCGCGAGGAGGAGCGCTGGCGGCTGGCCTCCCTGAGCTTGCAACGCCGCCGCGTTCCCGATCAGGCCACGGTGGAGGCGCGGACGCGCGAGACCCTCGCGGCCATCGCCGACGCCCTGGAGTCCGGCGACTTCGCCGCGCTTCACGCGGCCTCCTCCAAGGTTCTCCAGGCGAAGGCGACGCCCGAGAAGCTCGCCCAGGCCTTCGCCTCCCTGCGGCCGCACGCCGAGATCATCCGCGTCGCCGCAGCGAAGGCGCCCCTGCGCTACTCCCCGGCGCCCAACGTGGACGCCCAGGGCATCCTCCGCGTCGAAGGGAGCACCCAGTCCGCCCCCCGCATCCCCTTCGCCTTCGCCTTCCTCTACGAAGGAGACGCGTGGAAGCTCCTCGACGCGCGCCTCTCCGTCGCACGCCCCCAGCCTCGCCTCCCCAAGACGGAAGACCTCGCGGCCCTCGCCCGCGCGACCCTGCAGGCCTTCGACGCCTGCCTCGCCGCCAAGGACCTGCGCCCCTTCTACGAGCGGCTCTGCGCCCCCACCTTCCGAGCCCAGGTCTCCTACGAGCGCTTCCTCGCCGCCTTCCGGCCCTTCCTCGAAGCGGGCCATCGCTTCCCCTCCGTAACCGGCTCCGAGCCCACCTTCTCGCCCGCGCCCTCCCTGGACGCCACCGGCACCCTGCACCTCCAAGGCACCTTCCCCCTCCGGCCCCGGCCCCTCCGCTTCGCCCTTCGCTTCGTGCCAACCCTCGACGGCCGCCGCTGGCGCGTCGTGGGCATCGAAGTCCGCCTCGCCGACGCCGCCGCCGTCGGAGCGACTCCCCGGCCTACCGCCAAGCCCGCCGCCGGCAAGCCCAAAGAGCCCGCCGCCGGCGAAGCCAAAGATCCCGCCGCCGGCGAAGCCAAAGATCCCGCCGCCGGCGAAGCCAAAGATCCCGCCGCCGGCTCCAAGAACCCGTAACGCCCTTCGCCGGATCCGCCACGGCCCGCTCCGCCCTCGTCCTTCGAACGCGCGTTGCGCCCGAGGGCCAGGTTTCGGCGGCAACGCTCTTGCACAGGAGCAACCAGCAACGGTCCCTCACCGAGCGTGAACTTCCAGCGGACGGACGGCCGTCATCCCTGGGAAAGGACGGGAAGGCTCTCCGAAGAGGCAGGAACTCACCGCGAAGGCGGGGAACTTCGTCCTCGCCGCTGCCCTGGCCAAGCACTTCGCCTTGCTCGCGTCCGGACGCCGACCCCGCCGGGAGGTCGTCGACTACGCGAAGGGCGACAAGCCGGACGCTCCCAGCGGCACCCCGCGGCCGGACACCTCGTTCTTCTGCAACAACGAGCGAGATGCTTCGTCCCGTGCCAGGGACGCGGAACGGCGCCTCCGTACAGGCAATCGCCCCAGGCACTTGCCTGGGGCGCTTTGCGAGCTCCTCGGGCAGGATTCGAACCTGCGACCAAGTGGTTAACAGCCACCTACTCTACCGCTGAGCTACCGAGGAATGTGTTCGGTGGAGCGAAGAGGGGCTAGGAGGCGCTCTCGGCGGTCTCCTCTTCCTTCTTCTTCTTCTTCTTCTTGCCGCCGACCTTGACGACGAGGGCGCGGACCTTGGGGAGGCCGTAGACGGAGTCGCCCTCGGACCAGCGGCCCTGCTCCTTGAGCTTTTCGAGGCGTTCCGCTCGGGTGTAGACGTTGCGGGTGCGCTGCATGGCACCCTTGAGCTTCAGGCTCTTGTGAATGGACACGGGATTGCGCTCCTCGATGGCGGAGAATGGTAACACCCAACGTGCGGCGGTCAACGCCCAAGTTGGCCTCCGGGGCGGCCGAGCGCGCGGGGTGGCGATGGGAGGCGCCGGGGCTTGAGGGGCAAGAGGGCCGGACGGGCCGGGGGAGGCCCCTGGGGCCAGGGGCCGGGCAGGAAGGCACGGTCCTCCGGGGGAGGTTCCGCCGCAAGCGGAGGTTCGGCAGGGGCTTGCGACTGGGGCCGGCGGGCTCGGCGCGGGGGGTCCGCGTCAGACGCTGGCGGGCTCGGACGCGCGGGCTTCGGGCGCCTTGACGTGGTGCAGGACCAGAGAACCTTGGGGCACCGCGAGGGAAGCCGCCACGGGACCGCACTTGGCCCGGAGGAGGAAGAAGCACTCGCGGTCGGCACGCAGGGTCTCGTAGTTGGCCGAGCCCTTGGCCAGCACCAGGTCGGCCCGCTCGAGGGCCGCGCCAAGGTCCGTGGAGCGAGCCACCGCCGAGACGCCCAGCTCCCCGAAAGGGAGCTCGATCAGCCAGGGCAGCGCGCGGGGGGCGGGGTCGTCCGACGCCGACTCCGGCGTCTGCTCCGCGCCAGGCTCCGAGAACACCGGGGCGCCGTCGTTCGGGGAGCCGCGCTCGGCGTCGCCGGGGGAGGCGGGAGCGGGATCGGCGGTCGATGGGGGCGCGAGCCCAGCCGCAAGAGCGTCCTCGGGGGTCGCGTCGTGGAGGAGACCGCCGCCGCGGACGGCCACGAAGACGGTCTTGCCCAGGCCCCGCAGGTGCTCGACCAAGAGGGCGTCGATCTGTGCTTCGCCGGCGTTGTCCAAGAAGTAGACGACGGTCTGGGCACGTTCCACCGTTTCGCGCAGGACGTCGACGCTCCCCACGGCGAAGCCTTGCGCGAGGGCCTGCTCGAAGACCTGAGTCGGGTCCTTGCGGGCGAAACGGGCGAACACCAGCTCGTCCACCAGGTTCGCGGCCGCCGCGGCCGTAACCAGGAAGGCGAAGGGGTCGGCCTCTTGCCCCGCACGCGCGCGTAGGTCCTCGGCCAGCCCGGCGAAGACCTCGCCGACCTGGGCGCGCAGATCGGCGTAGGGTGCGCGCACCTTGAGGGTCCCGCGTGCGGACGCGATGGCGTCGGCAAGGAGTTCGGCGGGGCTGCTCTGATGCCACTCGGCGTCGGGGAGCGCCCGCAAGACCTCGTTGAGCACCTTGCGCTGGCTCCATTCGTCGTCGGAGACGGAGCGCGCCACCTGCAGGGTCTGATGCAGAATGCACGGCAAACAGCCCGGTAGCGGCTTCATGCGCCCTCGCTCACCCGCTGTGCGCGACCGCCCGTCCACGCGACCGGCGGCCAGGGCCCGAGGCCCCGTCCTCCGCGTGCGGGATCGAAGCCACTCCCCTCGCGCCGGCCCACTCCCCATGCCTCCGCAGCGACCGCCACCCTACCGCTCTTGCGCACGCCCAGAGCGCGAAGCCCACCGCCCGAGGACCGCCCGCAGGCAAACGGCGACCGGACCAACCGAGCGCGACCTGCGAGGCGGTCGCGCGACCCGTGCGCGTTGGCGCGCGGGGCGCTGGCGCACGCTGTCCGACGCTGCGGAAACGACCGGGAACCGCCTCCGCCTGCGACAGCGCGAGCGCTGCGGGGCCGAAGGCCGGGAGGAAGCGCCGGGCAAACGCCGCCCGGCGAGACTCGACGCGCCCCAACGCGAAGCGCCGCGCCGCAGGAACGTTGCGGCGCGGCGCGGAAGGACGCGCGGCCCGGGGAGCGAGGCCCGCGCTCAGGGACGCTTGACGAAGTAGGCGGAGTGGAAGGTCCCGCTGCCCAGCGGATCCTGCGTCGCCTTGACCTGTCGCTCAACCTCGCGCTCCCGCTCTTGGAAGCCCCGGATCTTCACCACGCCGCGGCGGCTGGCCTCGGCCTCGAGATCCTTGCGCCCGAATATGGGGGAAAGGCCGGACTCGTTCAACCACTTGGCCAGCTTGCGCGCGTTGCTCGGGGTCGTCGTGCAGACGAGCAGGGTCCACTTGCCTGACCGAGCCCTCTTGACCGGCGCCGGCGCCCCCGCGGCGACGCTCGTCGCCGCCGTCCGCGCCCCTGCTGCCTGAGCCGTCGCGGCCTGGCTCGGCCGGAAGGAGCCGGCTTGGGCCCGCGCCGGGGCCACCCCACCCGTGGCCAGGGCAGGCATGCGCGGAGCGCGGGCGGGCGTCTCCGCTCCGCTCGGCGCCGGCTCCTCGGCCGCGCCCTTCCCCGACGCCTGCGCGGCTCCCGGCACTCCAGGCGCCGCCGAAGCCGGAACGCCCGGGCTTGGGGACGCGCTGGCGACCTGCGGGGCGCCGCCGTCTGCCTGCACCACGGCCACCGGCGTCGCTTCGGCGCTGCTGCGGCCGAAGAGGAAAGCCGTCAGGACCAGCCCGCCGAGAAGGCAGACGCCCACGACCAGGGTGTCGCTGCGCACCGAGATGGTTCCGCCCTCGCCCTCGTCCTCGCCCGGCGCCCAGCCGTCTTCGACGACCACCAGGGCGTCGCCGTCGACCTCGAACAGCTCGGGCTCTCCGGCCTGGTTCAGGACGCTCCGCGGGCCGAAGCCGCTCGTCGCCGTGCGACGTCCCAGCCCCGTGGTGGTCGTCCGCCGCCCCCCCATGGGCGCTCGGTGCGGCCCGGTCACCGGCCGCGGATTGAGGCTGCCCGGAGGCCGCCGCGACATGATCTCGAAGAGTTCGTCGTGCTTCCTGAAGATCCCCATGGATGCCGTCCTCCAAGTCCCGTATCGGCACCCAGCGGCTCGCCTCTGCAGCCTCGACCCGAGTTCCTCGCACGCGGCGGGCCTGTGCGAAGCGCGCCCGGCCCGCGAGGCCCGCCTCGCCGACCCCGCGCCCGGGCCTTCAGCCCGTCGCGGCGCGCTCGCCTCCGATCTGAGGCGACCCACGGCCCTCGACGCCTCGGGCGACGACGGGCGCCCGCCCCCCGCTGTCCTCGGAGGCCGTCCACCCCGGCAGCCGCAAAGGGAACGGACGATCGGGGGCTCCGGCTCACGCGGACTCGGGGCGGTCGGGCAGAGCGCTCGGAACTCGCTGTGCTCCCCGTCGTGTAGTTCCACGAGCAGCGAGTTCCCGGCGCCTCGCCCGAGCAGCGGGAAGGCGCTTGCGCGGGGCCCGCCCTGACGAGGAGTCCGCCGTGATGGTTCGCGTTTGGCCCCTGGCCTCCCTTTCCGCTGGACTGTGTTCGCTGGCCTGGGCGCAGGATCCCCTCCCCACCGAGGCGGCGCGCCGCGAAGCGCTCGCCGCGGCTCGAGACGCCGTTCGCGCCGCCCAGCAGGCTCTCGAGCGCTACGGAGAAGGCCTGCGCCTGCCGCGTCCGTCTCCCGACGAGCTGCGGCAGCGGGCCATGCAGCGGCTGGCGGGAGGGCGCGACGCCCTCTTCGGGCCGGAGCGTCCCGCGCCTCCGCAGCCCTTCGACCCGGAAGAGGCACGGGAAGAGCTGAACGCGTTCCGCCTCTCGGTGCGCATGCGCCTCCACCGCCTCGACCCCGAGCGCTTCCCACGGCCTCGCCTGCCCGAGCCCGAAGTCGAGGGGGAGGGAGAGGCGGGGGCCCGACGGCCCCTCCCGACCGACCGCACGTCCCGCGTGGTCGACGTCTCGGACCTCGTGTTCGCGCCCAGCGACCACGAGGCCCCTGCGGTGGGGCTCGAGAGCCCGAGCGCGTCTGCGGACGGCGCCGAGCCGGGAGGCACGCTCTGCTTCGAAGACGACGACGAGGACGAGCGCACGGCCGGCGTGGGGATCGAGCCCGACCTGCTCTTGGAACTGCTCGAGGAGCACCTCGGAGAAGACAGCGAGGTCGCCTGCGAGTATTCCCGCGGTCGCCTGCTGGTGCGGGGGACGCCCGAGGAGTTCGCCTCCGTGGCCCGCTTCCTGGACCTGCTGCGGGCCGGACGCTCGGGCTTGGTGGGCCTGGACCTCAGGCTCTACCGCATGCCCTTCGACGTCTTCGCCCAGCTCCGCTCGCGCTCGGGTGGCCTCGACGCGGCCGGGGAGGCCCTCCTGGCGCGTGCCGAGCAGGAGGGCACCGCCGTCCGTCTGGCCAGCCACAGGGTCGTCGCCCACGACGGGCAGCGCGTCGTGGTCCACCGCGGCACCGCCCGTACCTACGTGGGCGACGTCGAAGTCGACTGCACGGGGGTGGTTCCGGTGACCAACCCCGTTCCGGTCGTCCTCAACGAGGGACTCGTCGTCGAAGCGCGTCCCTTGGTCGACCGCGCCCACGGGCGCGTCCTGGTCGACCTGGCCCTCAGCCTCGCGCGCTCGCACGCCGGCTCCGAGCGCCGCAAGGTCGGCGGCCTCGAACTCGAACTGCCCACGCTGGACATCGTCCGCGGCGCCGTGACCGCGGTCGTCCCCCTCGGGCGCGGCGCCTTGCTCGGCGGCAGTCTTGCCGCTCCCGGGGACGCGCTCGCCAGCGTCGTGTACGTCCGCCCTCGGCTTCTGCTCCGACGCCATCGCTAGGAGAACTCCTATGAAGATCCGCTCTGCTGCGATCCTCCCCCTCCTCGCCCTCGGACTTCCCGCCCTCGCCCAGGAGGAGACCCCCACGCCGAAGAGCGCCCGGGAGAAGGAGATCGACGAGCTCCTCGCCCTCCGCAAGCGCATCGACGCAGCCCTTGCGGCCCTCCAGCGCGTCGAGCGAAAGACCTACTCCTTCGTCCAATACGACCTGCGGCACTTGCTCTACCGGCCCGTGGACCGCCGCGCTCCGCGGCTCGCGGTCCCGGGGGAGAGCGCGGGTCGCCGCACCGGCGCGGGCGAGGGCGGCCTCCTGTTCTTCGACCAAGGAGCAGAAGACGACTGCGACCTGCTGAGCGAACTGGAGGAACGGATCGTCCTCGCCGTGGGCGAAGACGCTTGGGACGAGCCGGCGAGCCTCCGCCTGCAGAACGGCTACGCCTACGTCGTGCAGACCCCCCTGGGACACGCCCGCGTGCGCCGACTCCTCGAAGGCCTGCTCCGCGAGCGCGCGCGAACGGTGGCCCTCGAAGTGGGCTTCTACTCCCTCGCCGAGACCCTCGAGCGCAGACTCGAAGACGCCGCCCTCGCCGGGGGGGGCGTCTTGCCCGCGACCCTCCTCGCCGAGATCGACCGCTCGGTGGCTCGCGGCGAGTCGGTCCGCGGCCGGCTCGCGCTCCTCAGCGCCCTCGACCGGCAGCGGGTGTTCCTGCACCACGGCAGCGAACGGTCCCTGGTGACGGGCTTCGAGCAGATCTCCGGCGGAACGGGACAGACCGTGGCCGTGGTGACCGACCCCGTGGTGGGCGTGCTCCACACGGGCTTTGGCCTCGAGGCGCGGGCCACGATCCTCGCGGCCGAGGGCACCCCCGAGGTCGCCCTCGACGTGCGGCTCAGCCGGCTGCGAACGAGCGGCGTCGCCAGCGAGGCGACTCCCTGGGGTCGGGTGGACGTCCCGCGAGCGCAGGTGGAGTCCGTCCGCACCAACGCTCGGGTTCCGGCCGGCGCCGGCATGCTGGTCTTCTCCTCCCGCGAAGGCGCCGGGGAAGGCGCCGAGTCCTTCGCGGTCGTGGTCCGCCCCCGCGTGCTCGAGCCCTGACCTCGGACCTGCAGCCCGGGTCCTCGCCGTCTGCGCAGGATCCCTCGGACAGGCCTTCGATTCGGCGGGCAACGGGCGGACGCAGACCCAACACCGGATCGGACCTCGCACACGCTCGCCGCGCCCGAGAACACTCGTGCCCAGGAAGGGGGCCGCTGGCCTCGGTCGAGGCTCAGTCGTCCACGGCGTCGAGGGCGCTCGCCGCGTCGAGGAGCGCGTCGCTGAGCGCCTGCAGGGCATCGCGCGCAGCTTCGAGGCGCTCGAGGGTCTCGCGCTCGTCGTATCCCGCGCCGGCGAGTTCGCCGTGGGTGGCCTCGAGCTCGGCATGCGCGGCCCCTTCTTCGGCGATGCGCTGGCGCAGGTCCACGGCCTCGCGCAGCTCGCGGAGCAGCTCCCACTCCTCGGGGGCGCCGCGCAAGCGTTCGACCAGGGAACGGAAGGCGCTCCGGACGGCTCCCTCGGCCTCGCCGAGAGCGTCCCGAGCGGCGTGGACCGCCGCGGCGTCCGCGTCTTCGTCGAGTGCTTCCTCGTATCGGTCGCGGGCCGCCTCCCAGGCCGCCGCCGCTGCGCGCAAGCTGCTCATGCAGCGATGCTACGCAGGGCTTCGCTCGAGGGAAGGGCCGGGGTGCGCGCTGCCTCGGCCCAAAAGGCGACCTCGACCGAGAGGGCGTGGCAGGCGAGGGCGGACGGGGCCTCGGGAAAGAGGAGGGGCAACGGCGTTTCGAGGGCGCTGGCCTCGTCGAGTCGCTCGTCGAAGGGGAGGACGACCGGGCTGAGGGAGGCTCCCACGCGGCGGCGAAGGGTGTCCAGCCAACGCTCGGCCCCGGAACGCTCGTCCTCAGGCAGGCAAGGCACCAAGCGCAAGCGGGCGTCGGTCCCCCTCGCTTCGCGCAGCAGGGCGGCCAGGCCGACGAGGCCTTGGGCGGCCTCGAGGCCTCGGGCGTCGCAACCGACGAGCGCGTAGCACAAGCGGGCGGCGACGAGGGCGTTCAGGCCGAGGGCGCTCAGGGGGGAGGGCGCGTCCACCAGGAGGACGTCGACCGATCCGTCGGCTCCGGCGCCCCCCTCGAGACGCTGGGAGAGGAGCAGGTCGTGCTGCGTCCTTCCGCGGAGTCTGCGACCGAAGGCCTCCAGCCCGCAGCCCGCCGGCACGCAGCGCAGGGCGGCGGGGCTGGTGCGGGGGGTGGGCATGTCGCTTATACACATCT
>RFHU01000250.1 GCA_003695705.1 Planctomycetota bacterium | reverse complement strand
GTAGCGCTTGGCCACCGCGGCCTTGGCCGCCACCGCGCGCGCGTCGCTGAACCAGACCTCGTGTCGGACGCCGTTCTCCTCGTAGGAGAAGTGCGACTCCCCTTGCGCGGGCTCGAAGACCACGGGACCGCTGGCCCGCGGAAGGTAGTCGTCGCGGAGGCGCGCAAAGGAGCGCGAGCGGACCGCGCTCCCGTCGTCGGGCCAATCCGTGCCGTAGAAGGGGATGCCCACCCAGATGCGCTCCGGGGGCATGTGCTGGGTCGCGTAGTCGAGGACTTTCTCGATCCAGTGGGTGGGGGCGAGGGGCCCCGGGCCGCCCCAGGCGCCGCTGTAGCCGTAGCACATGAGCTTGTAGCGATCGGCGGTGCGCCCGAGGCGTGCGTAGTCGTAGCCCGCCCAACTGGGGAGGTCGCGCCACTTGCCGGGGAGGGTGAGGGAGAAGATCTTTCCGCGCGCGCGCATCGCCGCGGCGAGGTCCTCGATGAAGTCCGAGAAGGCGTCGCGCGTGGCGCCGCGGCTGTTCTCGAAGTCGACGTCGAGGCCGTCGAGGCCTTCGGAGACCACGAGGTCGACCATCTCGCGGATCGCTCGGGCCCGGGCCGCGGGGTCGGCCAGGACACTGGCCAGCGCGCTGCGGTCGTGCACGTCGTAGACGGTGAGGAGGACCTCGCCGCCGCGCGCGCGAACCTCGGCCACCCGCGCGGGGTCGGTGACCGCGCGCACGCGCCGCAGGGAGCCGTCGGGCTGGAGGCCTGTCCCGAAGGGGCACACCTCGTCGAGTCCGTCGCCCACGTTGGCCGCGATGCTGCGGTCGCTGGCGCTGAGGGTCCAGTGGGGCATCCAGGCGGCGACGGTGTAGGCGGGCGCGGTCGGAGCAGCGGGCGGGCTGGGGGCCGGCGCGGTCCCGGCACGGGCGGCGCTGGCCGCGCTCGAAGCGACCGGTGCGCTCGTGGCGGCGGGCGCGGTGCTGTAGGGTCCCGTGCGCCCGTCGTGGCCACCGCAGCCGGCGAGCGCGACGACGAAGCACAAAACGAAGGGCGTGGGACGACGGGGCATCGCTCCTCCTCGGGGTTCTCTCCAGAGGTTCCTAGCCGCCTGCCCGGCCCCTTCGTGCGGCGCGCGCAGGAAATTCTCGAGCGCGCGGGACGCGCACACGCAGTCCTCGCCGCAGGCGAGGGCGTGCGGGGTCCGCACGTCCCCCGCGCGCTCCGATCCACCCGCCTTCGGTCGCCGGAGGCCCGACGCCTTGGGCGCGTCGGCGCGGGGAGGGCGCGGAAGCTCCGCTTGGATCGGTCCGCTCCCAGCGCAGGCACGAAGGGGCGCAGCCGAAGCGCCGCGCCCCCGCCCCGCGCCGTGCCCTTACCCCAGCGCTCGCGGAACGAGCCCCGGCCCCACGCCCCCCGCGCCGGGCGCGGACCCGGCGGCGTGCGGGGTTTCAGAGGAGGTCGCTGGGGCGGAGGACGAGCCCCGGGAAGGTGTCCGAGCGCACCGGCTCGTCTCCCCGGAAGACCTCCCGCCGCCCCCAGCCGCCGTCCGGCCGAGGCTCGGTGTGCACCCACACCGCGGGTCCTGCGGGGTCCACGCGCCAGTACTCCCGCACGCCGGCGCGCGCGGCGCGGACCGCGCGATCGCCCTCGTCCTCGCCCTCCCGGACCTCGCCCAGCCAGTCCGGCGGGCGGGGCTCGCCGGTCCGGCCTTCGCCGCGGAGGGCTTCGGGCCCTACGTAGACCAGCACGGGCTGCGCGCGGTGCTGGCGGTTGCGGTCCTGCTCGGCCATGAAGAAGCCCGCCTCGCGCCCTTCGGTGTAGCCCTCGAGGAGCTCGAAGAGGCGCGCGAGGACCGGCGGCAGGGGGAAGGGAGGCGGCTTCACGGCTTCCACACTATCCGCCTTGCCCTGCCCCCGGGGCGGGCGTATGGTTTCGAACCGTGGTTCGAATTGCAGCGGGCAGCGGCCGAACACGCCGCAAGGACTACCCCGAGAAGCGACGCGCCATCCTGCGCGCGGCGGCCGCCGCGTTCCGCGAGCGCGGCGTCCAGAACACGGGCATGCGCGACATCGCAGCCCGAGCGGGCATTTCCACCGCGAGTCTCTACTACTACTTCGAGGGCAAGGACCACCTGCTGGCCTTCTGCCAGGAGACCGCCCTGGAGCGCATGCTGGCGGCCGTCGCCGAAGCGCGGCGCGAGGCCGCCGACCCGCCCGAAGCCCTGCGCCGCGTCGTCTTCGCCCAGCTCCGCTGCACGCTCGGCGAAGTCGACGGCGCTTCGGCCCACCTCGAAGTCGACGCCCTGCCGCCCGCGCTGCGCCGGCGCGTCGTCGCGCAACGCGACCGCTACGAGCGCGCCGTGCGCGCGCTCGTGCAGGACGGCATGGACCGCGGCGCCTTCCGCCCCGGCGACGCCACCCTGATCACCCGCGCCATCCTGGGCGCGCTCAACTGGACGAACCGCTGGGTGCGCCCCGACGGCCCCCTCGACGGCGACCGCATCGCGGCGGTCTTCGCCGACTACCTGGTCCGAGGACTCCTGCCATGAACAAGCTGCTCCTCTCCTTGACGGTCAACGGGGAGGCCCGCGAAGTCGCCTTCTCGCCCCACAAGACCCTCCTCGAAGTTCTCCGCGAGGACCTCGGCCTCACCGGGACCAAGCACGGCTGCGAGCTCGGCGAGTGCGGCGCCTGCGCCGTGCTCGTCGACGGGCGTCCGGTCCTCTCCTGCCTCACCCTCGCGCTGGAGTGCGAAGGGGCAGCCGTCGAGACGGTGGAGGGGCTGCGCGAGGACGCGCGCCTCCACCCCCTGCAGGCCTGCTTCGCGGACGTCGGCGGCTCCCAGTGCGGCTACTGCACCCCGGGCATGCTGGTCACGGCCAAGGCCCTCCTCGAGGAGAAGCCAGCGCCCAGCCGGGACGAGATCAAGGAAGCGCTCTCGGGCAACCTGTGCCGCTGCACCGGCTACCTACAGATCTTCGAGGCCGTCGAGCGCGCGGCCGCCATCGGTCGCGGCGAAGCCGCAGGAGAGGACCGCCGTGACTGAGCACCGGGTCATCGGGAAGCCGCGCCGCCGCGTCGACGCCGTCGCCAAGGTCACCGGGCGCGCGCCCTACGCGGACGACCTCTACCTGCCGCGCATGCTCTGGTGCAAGCTGCTTCGCTCTCCCCATCCCCACGCGCGCATCCGCGCGATCGACACCGCCCGCGCGCGCACTGCGCCCGGCGTCAAGCTGGTCCTCACCGGCGCGGACTTCCCTCGCACCTACGGGATCCTCCCCGTGAGCATGGACGAGCACCCGCTCTGCCCCGACGTCGTGCGCCACGTGGGCGACCCGCTGGCGGCCGTGGTGGCCGAGAGCGAGGAGGAAGCGGAGGCAGCCCTCGCGCTCATCGAGGTCGACTACGAGGTCCTGCGGACCATCGCCTCCCCCGAGGAGGCGCTCGAGGTGGACGAACCCCAGATCCACGCCTACGCGCAGCACGGCAACCAACACAAGCGCGTGGCGCTGCAGTTCGGCGACGTGGACGAGGCCCTCGCCGGCGCGGAGCACGTGTTCGAGGACGTCTTCTTCTACCAGGGCAACAACCACCTGGCGATGGAGGAGCACGCCTCGGTGGCCGACCTAGGGAGCGACGGGAAGCTCGTCCTCTACTCCTCCACGCAGACCCCCCACTACGTGCACCGGGCGATTTGCCGCGCCCTCGACCTGCCGGGGCATCGGGTGCGGGTCCACGCCCAGCCCAACGGCGGCGGCTTCGGCGGCAAGAGCGACCCCTTCAACCACGAGATCGTGGTGTGCAAGGCCGCGCTGCTCCTCGGTCGTCCGGTCAAAATCGGTCTCACCCGCGAGGAGGTCTTCCTCCTCCACCGCGGTCGCCATCCGGTGCTGATGCGCTTCCGCACCGGCGTCGACGCCGAGGGGAACATCGTGGGCATGGACCTCGAGACCCTGCTCGACGGCGGCGCCTACGGCAGCTACGGCGTCGCCTCGACCTTCTACACCGGCGCCCTGCAGACGGTGACCTACGCCATCCCGCGCTACCGCTTCCGCGGCTGCCGGACCTTCACCAACAAGCCCGCCTGCGGACCGAAGCGGGGCCACGGCACCGTGCAGCCGCGCTTCGGCCAAGAGATTCAGCTCGACAAGATCGCCCACGCTTTGGGCAAGGACCCCGCCGACTTGCGCCTGCAGCAGCTCTGCAAGCCCGACTCGCTCACGGCGAATTACCTGACCGTCGGCACCATCGGCCTGCGGGAGTGCATCGAGAAGGTCGTTGCCGGCTCGGGCTGGCGCGAGCGCTACGGCAGGCTGCCCGAGGGGCAGGGCCTGGGCCTCGCCTGCTCCTCGTACCTGTGCGGCGCGGGGCTGCCCATTTACTGGAACAAGATGCCCCACTCGGGCGTGCAGCTCCAACTCGACCGCATGGGGGCCGTCACCGCCGTCTGCGGCGCCACCGAGATCGGCCAGGGCTCCGACGACGTCCTCGCGGGCATCGTCGCCGAGGTGTTGGGGATCGCCCCGGACGACATCCACCTGGTCACCGGGAAGACCGACCTGACGCCCGTCGACCTCGGCTCCTACTCGAGCCGCGTGACCCTCATGATGGGCAACGCGGCCATCGAGGCGGCCGAGCGGGCGAGGGAGCTCTTGGCGCGCGCCGTGGGGGAACACCTCGGGGTGCCGCCCGCGCGCCTCGCCTTCGCCGAGCGACGGGTCTTCGACGTGGAGGACCCAGCGCGAGGGGTCGACTTCCAGGAGGCCTGCGTGCTCGCCGAGTCGGCCTTCGGCACCCTGGGAACGGTCGGCTCCTACACCCCGCCGCGCTCGCCCGCGCGCTTCAAGGGCGGCGGCGTGGGGCCGTCGCCCACCTACTCCTACAGCGCGGCGGTGGTCGAGGTCGAGGTGGATCCCGACACCGGCTGGCTGCACGTGCCGCGCATCTGGATCGCCCACGACATCGGCCGCGCCCTCAACCCCACCCTCGCCCGGGGCCAGGTGGAGGGCAGCGTCTACATGGGCCTCGGCGAGGCGCTCATGGAGGAGCAGACCTTCCGCCGCCTCCCCCCCAAGCGCTCGAACGCCCTGGTGCACAAGTTCCCCAGCGCCCTCGAATACAAGAGCCCCACGACCCTCGACATGCCCGAGGTCATCACCTACCTGGTCGAGGATCCCGACCCCCGCGGCCCCTTCGGCGCCAAGGAAGTCGGGCAAGGTCCGCTCCTCCCGATCATGCCGGCGGTGGCCAACGCGGTCTTCGACGCGGTGGGCGTGCGGATCGACGAGACGCCCATCACGCCCGAGAAGATCCGCGCGGCCCTCGAGGCCAAGCGCAAGGGGAAGGAGGCGCGCACGGGTCCCCGTTCCTTCCCGCGCATCGATTGGCCCGAGCCCTTCCTGGTCCCGCCGCCTTGGGAGGGCGGCGACGGCCGCGCGGTGAACGCCTCGGAGGCGGGGCGGCCCATGAGCAAGGCGGTGAAGCCATGATGCGCGTGCCCCCCTTCGACTACTTCGCCCCCCGCACCCTCGCCGAGGCCGCCCAGCTCTTGCGCGAACACCCGGGCGCCCGCCTCCTGGCCGG
>RFHU01000249.1 GCA_003695705.1 Planctomycetota bacterium | reverse complement strand
CTGCAGGGCCGGCGGCGTCGCTCGTCGGCGCGCCCTGCGCGGAGGGTTCCGGGGCGGGGGGCCTCCGCCCCTCGGCCGGAGCCTGGGGCGCGCGCGCGAGGAGGGCGTCGGCGAGCGCGCGGGGCGCGAGGGGGCGCTCGCCCGCCAGGGGCGAGCCCACGAGGGCGAGCTCGGCGGCGAGGTCGAAGAGCGCTGCGGAGGTGCGCTCCTCCGGGCGGGCCGCCTCGCGCGCTGCGGCGACGGCCTCGGCGAGCCGGGCGGCGCCGCGCGGAGCGACCGCTTCGTGCAGGGCGGCGAGGGCCCGCACTCCCGCGAGGGCTTCGCCGTCGCTCGGGTCGCGCGCGAGCGCCCCGAAGACTGCGCGCGCGTCGTCGGCGG
Source organism: Planctomycetota bacterium (assembly GCA_003695705.1). Classification (GTDB taxonomy): domain Bacteria; phylum Planctomycetota; class J058; order J058; family J058; genus J058. The sequence continues at coordinate 2,512 of RFHU01000249.1, read as the reverse complement.
CCCCCGCGAAGGCGGCCTCGGGGAGGGCGCCGAGCTTCGCCCAGGCGAGCAGCCGTTCGCTCGCGTTGCCGTCCCCTGCGCGCGTCACGCTTCGCTCCTAGCCCTTGACCATTTCGAAGCCGTGGTGGGCGAGCTCGAGCGTCTCGATGGCCAACGCGGCCAAGCCCGGCTCGCGCGAGTCGAAGTCGGGGCCTTCGTAGCGGCAGGGCCAGGCCTCCTTGAAATCCCAGCGCGCCACGGGGTCGCCGGCCTGGTTGAGGGCGATGATCGAGCCGTTCTTGCGCTTGATGGTCCCGTCGATGCACTCCTTGATCCAGTTCCACAGGTCGAGGGAGTCCGAAGAGCCGCGGCGGAGGACGATGTTCGTAAAGCGCGTGGGTCCCACCAGCTTGCGGGTGAACTCGTTCTCCCCGCCCTGGGCGTACTCCACGACCTCGCGCTGGACGGTGAGGCCTTGCACCTCGTTGAAGTCGCCCGCCTCGACTTCGTCGATGGTGACCTTGAAGCGCCACTTGCCGTTGTAGAGGTCCGCAGGAAGTGCCATGGCTGCAGCTCCTAGGAGACGGGCTCTTCGGTGATGATGTCCTTGGCCTGCTGGCCGATCTGGAAGACGATGAACTCGGCCGGGCGGACGGCGGCGACGCCGATCTCCACGCGGAACTCGCCTGCCTCGCGGGTGGCTTCGTCGTTGAGGTCCTCGTCGCAGCGGACGAAGTAGCCCTCCTCGGGCACGTCTCCGAGGATCATGCCGTCCTTCCAGAGTCCGTAGAGGAAGGTGGAGACCTGCCGCTCCACCGCCTTCCAGGTGTCCCAGGCGTTGGGCTCGAAGACCGCCCACTCGGTTCCCTCGGCGATGCTCCGCTCGATCATGATGAACAAGCGGCGCACGTTGAGGTGCTGCCAGGCGCCGTCCGAGCTGAGGGTGCGCGCTCCCCAGGGGCGGATCCCGCGTCCGCGGAAGTTGCGGAAGCAGTTGATTCCTTCGGGCGCCAAGATGTCGATCCAGTCCTTGGTGAGGGTGCGCTCGAGGCCCACCACGTTCTTGAGGGGCAGGTTCGCCGCCGCGCGGTGCACGCCGGTCTCTTGGTCGGCCTGGCTGGTGAGGCCGGCCATGTGCCCGCAGGGAGGGACGAGGAGGGTGCCTTCGCCGAGGGGGTTCTGGACCTTGAGCCAGGGGTAGAAGAGCGCGGCGTATTTGCTGTCGAAGCGGTCGCGCCAGTCCCGCGCCTCGTCGATGCCGAAGCCGCGGGGCACGTCGAGGATGGCGACGGCCGTCTTCGTCCGCTCGCAGAAGTCGACGGCCATCTGCTGGATGGCCGCGAAGTCCTCCTCGCTGATGGCGCCGCGGTCGAGCGCGGTCTGCAGGTCGGGGAGGCAGATCATGCCCACCTCCTCGTGCTCGGTGAGGGCGAGGAGCCCCGAGCGGTCGTCGATGGACCCGCGGCCGAGGAAGTCCTCGGGGCCCACGTTGCCCACGCCGTCGCTCCCTCCAACGAGGGCGCGCTCGACTTCGGCCTGCGGCATGTTGAAGGGGACCGGCGTGCGGGAGCGCAGGTTCTCGGCCACGAGGACCGACGAGCGCTCGTTGATGGTGCGCACCAGGTCGCGCGGATGCCCTGGCTCGAAGACGAGGTTGTCGTGGACTTCGAAGCCGAAGGGGCTGGAGACGACGACTTTGAGCTCCACGCCTTCGACGAGCGCGTCCTCGTAGCTCCCCTTGAGCGCGTAGCGCTCGTCCCAGGCCAGATGCTTGCGGCGGACCTCGCTCAGGCGGGCGTATTCGGAGCGCGGCCCGCTGCAAATGCGGACCATGGCGCCGGGGCGGAAGCCCTTGGTCACGCCGACGACGGCCTCGGTGGCGCCCGGCTCGAGTCCCCCGACCACACGGGCCCGCGCCGGCCGCGAGGCGCTCGAGACGCTCACCTTGACGCTGCGGCCCCACGAGCCCGGGTCGCGGGCGGTGAGCTTGAGGGTCGGGCGGCCGTAGAGGTCGCGCAGGGTGAGGCTCGCGGGCCGGGCGGCGTCGTCGCCTTCGCTGGAGCCCACGCGGATCACCAAGGCCTCGCGGCCGCCCTGCGAGAAGAAGGAGAAGACGGCCTGGGGGAGAAGGAACTCGTTGTTGAAGCCGCCGAAGATGGTCTCGAAGCTCTTCCAGGAGGTGATCCGCTGCGGCTTGTTGAGGGGGCCGCGGGTGGCGTAGCCCAGGAAGGCCGTGGTGTCGATGGGGACCCGCTCGAGGGCGCGACCGCGAACGCGGGCCTCCCTTGGGCGCTCGAAGTAGAGGTCCGGCGTGTGGTACTGCTTCACGGTCCCTCTCGCGTATCCCCATGCAGAGCAGAGGGTTGCGTCCAAGCTCCCAATGATAGCACGGGGAGGGGGCCGCTGCTCGCGGCCGTCCTCCTCGCAAGCCCAGGCGCTTGTGGATCTTGCGCGGGCTCCCCAGGGCCCGCCGGGGCTTCCTCGCGCGCTCCGGAGGGGCACGGGCAAGTCGGGCGTGCGCCCCGGTCGGGCG
>RFHU01000248.1 GCA_003695705.1 Planctomycetota bacterium | reverse complement strand
AATCCGCCCCCTCGCCAACCCGACCGTGCGGGGCCCCGGCCTCCTCAGCGGACCGCGCAGCAACGCAAGTGGGTGCGGTCGAGCAGCAGCAGGTCCCCTTCGGCCGTCACCACGGGCGGCGCGCGGAGCGGCTCCTCCCCCGCCCAGAGCAGCCGGGCCTTGCCGTCGAGGTCGTAGGCCACCGCCCGCGTTCCTTCGGCGACCAGCAGGCGCTCGTTGCTCGTCCACACCGCCCCGGCCACCCCCCCTGGCGGCTGGCGCTCCCAGGCGGTCCGTCCCGCGACCGTCAGGAGCCGCAGGCGCTCGCGCGAGCAGAGGGCGATGGCGCCCCCGTAGCTCACCAGGGGCGGCGCAAGGCCCGTCGGCTCCAGCGGCCAGGGTCCCGCCCGCAACACCCGCGCGCCGCCGGGGACGAGAACCCACAGCTCGAGGGCGTCCTCCCGCTCCAAGGCCAGGTAGGCGCGGCGCACGCCGTCGCAGCTCAGGGCCAGAGCCCGCAGGCTCCCCCCGGCGTAGACCCCCTCCGGGACGCCGTCCGCGCCCAGAACCGCGAAGGCCTCGCCCCAGGCCAGGAAGAGGGTCTCCCCGCAGCCCGCCGCGCAGAGGGATCCCGCCCGCAAGCACAGGGTGTCCGCCGCCTTCTCCTCGCCCCCGCCGGGGGTCGGGTTCGCGTCCGCGCCCAGGGAACGCGGGAGCTCCCAGGCGACGACCCGCGCGGCCGGCGGCCAGCGCGCCTCGTGCGTGGCGGCGTCCGCCGCAGGGCCGGCGAGCAGGAGCCGCGGCCCACGGCGGAACAGGTAGGCGTCCAAGTCCCCCGCTCCGCCCGGAGGCCGGAGGCGCCGAGCGAGGGCCCCGTCCTCCCAAGCGCGCAGTTCGACGTCGCCTCCGGGACCCAGGCCGTAGATGAGGCCGCGCTCCGGGTCGAGGCAGGCCCCGCCCCCACCCCCAGGCCAAGTCCCCAGGGGCGTCCCGTCCGCGGCGAAGAGTGCCCGGCGCCGCCCGAGCACGAGGATCCGATCACGGCTCTGCCGCAGGCCCACCGGCGCGAGCCCACCGGGCACCCGACGGCGCCAGCGTTCCTCCCACCGCCCGGAAGGCAGCGCGACCGTGAGCCGACCGCAGCGCCCCGGCCCTCCGTGGTCCGCCCGGTAGCCGCCCGGCTCGGCGGGCGCCCGCGGGGGGCACTCCCGGGGGGCGCGTCCTCCGTCCGCAAGGTCGCGGAGCGGCTCGGGCTCCCCCGTCAGGGTCCGCAGCCCCAGCGCCGCCCACCCTTCGGCCCAGGCCTCCGCCCCCTCGCACCTCACGCTTCGGCCTCCTCTCCCCAGGACGCAACCTCGGCATCGGGAAGGACGGTTCGGGCCAGCGCACGCACGTGCGCGGCCCCGAAGGCGTCGGAGCCCACCCCGCCGAAGCCGAGCAGGGTCGGGAGCGCGTCGCGGAAGGCCGCCCGGAGCGCGGCGAGTCCCTGCCCCTCCACACGCGCCCTCCAGGGACCCGCGGAGACCGCGAGGCCGACCTGCGCTGCTTCGTCCTCCCAACTCCAGCGCGCGCCCGCCGGGTCGCCGCACCCGGCGAAGCGGAGCACGAGGTCCGGTCGGTAGCGGCGGCGGGCGGCCTCGATGGCGTCCTCGACGCGCGCCCGCTCCCGTCCCGGCGGAACCGCCGCGGCGGCGTCGACGTCGAGGAAGCGCGCGTCGAAGCGCAGCGCGCAGCGCCTCAGGGGCGATCCGCCCCCCGCTGGAAGCGTTCCGCGGACGAAGACGCCGCGTTCGGTGACGTCCCGTGCGCCGGCGCCGAGGGCGTCGAGGAGCGCACGCCGGAGGAGGCTCGTGCGCAGCCATCCGGGCAGGCCCAAGGACCCCGAGCCCCTCTCCTCCGGGGCACGCGGCAAGCCCTCGCAAAGCACCCGCACCCCCACGGAGAGGAGCCCGTCCGCCGGGGGCGCGCCGGCAGCGCCCGCCAACACCTCCGCCGCGTAGGCATCCGCCCCGAGGCCGTAGAGGACGAGTTCCGCCCCCCCGCGGCGCCCGACGGCGAGGGGCCAGAGCAGCCTGCTCCGCGCCGGGTTGGGACCCGGGGGCAAGCAGACGACGCGCGCGCCCCAGCGAACCCGCGGGGCGAGCTCCAGCGCTCGCGCGCACCATTCGGCCGCGGGCCAGGCCGTGCGCGCCCGGACCGCGGTGCCGCCGCCCAGGAGCGAGGCGTGTCCCGCCGGGCGGTCCTCTCGGTAGGGCTCCCCGGGGAGCGCGGTCGTCCAGCCCAGGGTCCCGGCCGAGGCCGCCGCGGGGCCGACGGGGGCTTCCTCCGGAAGCCCCGCCGCCCGCCCCACCCAGCGCGCCGCGCTCGCGACCGCCGCGGGCCAAGGCCGCGCGAAGGCCTCCCACGGCCAGGCGCCCACGCCTTCGGCGCCGTCGATCCACGCCCGCTCCAGGCCGGGCACGACCTCCACCCGGAGGTGCGCCCGCTCCGGAGACGAAGCGACGAGGAGCCAGCGCAGCTCCACGCGCGGGCCCTCGTCCGCCTCGAGCCACGGCGGGCCGTCGCCCTCGCCGTGCCCGTCCTCGCCGTTCCAGCGCGCCTCCAGCGCGCGCAGCAGCTCGCGCGCCCGCTCCCCGGGCGCGCTCCCCGCCGGAGCGTCGCGGAAGCAAAAGGAGAGGCGCAAAACCTGCAGGCAGCGGGCCACCTCGCGGTCCTCCACACGGTCGCAGCAGCGCAGCAGGATCCGCTCGCAGCGCCCCGCAGGGACTCCCGGCCCCTGCGCGGTGCACTCCCCCCAGGGGAGCGGCGCCTCGGCCACGCAATTCGCCTCGCGGAGGTGGTAGGGGTCGCCGCCGCTCGGCGGGGTCCCGTCCCCGCCGTCGAGGCGCACCGCCGCGCGCGCCCCGACGCACCGCGATGCGCTGGGCGGCACGCGGCGCGCGAAGACGGCGTAGAGTTCCTCCCCCCAGCGAAGCAGGCGCGTTCCCGGCGGAGGATCGGCGAGTTCCGCAGCGGGGTCGGCCAAGCGCGTCCAACCGTCGCGATGCAAGAGCGCTGCGTCGACGCTTCCTGCCTCCCGGGGAGCGAACCCGCGGGGCGCGAGGTCTTCCGCGGTGGGAACGAGCGCGTCGAGGGAGAAGACGATGGGTTCGTGCACCGTCCCGCGCGCCCCCTGCAGGCGCTCCCAGGGGCCGAGAACCCCCTCCGCGCCTCGCTTTCCCCACGCCCCCCGCGAGCGCCAAACCCGGGGAAGGTCGTAGAAGCGGAGGCGCTCGGCATCCACGGCCGTCCGCCGCTCCGACGCCCCCAAGTCGACCCGGCGCCGTTCGCCCGCGCGGACCTCGACGAAGGGGGCCGCGGCCTCGATGTCGAAGCCGACGCACGCGGGACCCGCTGCGGCGGGCGCAGACCCGTCGCCGGGGTCCGGAGCACCGGGCTCCGCCGCGCGCGCGTCTTCCGGGTCGGCGCGCCGGGAGCGCCACCAGGGCAGGGCCCACACGAGCTCGTGGTCGTCCGCGGTCCCGGTCGGGAGGAGCGGCCAGACGCAGCGCGTGTCTGCAAAGGCGGGGTCTTCGCGGCCCCCCGCCGCCCAGCCCGAAACCACCAAGGGGGCGCAGCCCTCCACCGCGCGCGCGGGCACGCTGCTCGGAGCGCGGCGCCGCAGCCAGCGGTCGGCGTAGACGAAGCGCAAGCAGTGCCAGTCGGGGCGCAGGACCACGCGCACGGGCTCCTCGGGGCACCCCAGGAGCGCGCCCGCCTCCTCCAAGCCGACGAAGGCGCCCCGCCGGGCGTCGAAGCGCACGGGCTCGCGGGCACCCACAACGCGCGTCGCGACCGCCGCCAGGGGAAGGCGCGCGGGCAGGCGAAAGGCGCACCACCCCTCGGGGAGGAGCCCCCCCGCGCCGAGGTCGTCGCCGAGCAAGGTGGGAGGGCGCTCGCCCGGGGGCACGGCCACCCAGGAGCCCTCGTCGTTGCGCAGAGCGAGGGCGACCCAGGACCGCTCCGGGTCCAGGTCGAATTCGAGTACGCCTCCCGAGCCGCTGCGCACTCCTTCGAGCGCCCCGGCCGCGCCCCGGAGTTCCACCTCGAGGCCGGGGGGAAAGGGACGCTCCTCGAAGGTGCCGTCCTCGCACGGCGCCTCGTAGAGGAGCTGCAAGCAGGCGCCGCCTCCGCGCAGGCGCACGGCGGGCGGGGTCGGCTGCTCGCCCACGAAGGCCCGGTAGACCTGCTCGCCCCAACGGTCCTCGCTTCGCCAGGGCCTCTCGAGGACCTCGCCGCGCCCCACCTCCTCGAAGTCGCCTCCCTTGCCCCGGCGCTGCCAGACGACCCGCTCCGCCGTCCCGGGCGGCAAACGACCGGGGTCGACGGGAGCCTCTTCTCCTCGCTCGAATCGCGGCGCGCCGGGGCGGTCGTAGACCAGGGCCCCCCAGCGGTCGACGCGCAGCCGCACCGTTTCGCCCGCGCGGGGCCGCTCCGGAGAGGCCACGACGGACGCCACCGCCGGTTCGGCGAGGGCGACGAACACCGTCGTCCGCGCCTGCTCGCGCAGGCCGCGCTTGGGGCCCGCGGAGCGGTGCTCGATCTCGAAGGACAGGTCCACGCGCAGGGGTCCGTCCGCCGCGGGGTCGAGGCCGTCGAGCGCGAGCAGCAGCTCGTGCCGTCCGGAGCGCCGCAAGGGAAGGACGCGCAGAAGGAACTCGGGCAGCGCCTCGCCGCGGCGGTAGACACGCGCTTCGGCGCGGGTCAACGCCTCGGCGGGCCCCTCCCCTCCCTGGCGAAGCGAGGCCTGGTAGGGAATGGCAACGACCGCCCCGGGGCGGGGGAAGTAGAAGTCGTGGTCCCCGTACGGCTCCGCCGCGAGGCCCTCCTCCTGCGGGGGGCGGAGGAAGGCCTCGCCGGCCGGTCCCGCCGACGCTCGAGCGCGAAACCCTTCGGTCACGCCCCCAAGGTTGCGGCACCCGACGCCACCTCGCCAGGGGTGCCGGAGCGGTGGGGCCCTTCGGCTCCGCGCGCCGACGGGGGGAGGCGAGGCACCCTCAGGGACGACGCCGCCAGGCGGCGCGGTGGATGGCGTCGCCCCTCCCCGCGTGCCACTCCTCGCGGTGCGTCGCGGGAAGGCCTTCGGGGTCGGGGACCTCCTCGAAGGCCACCGCCCGGGCGAGGAGGTCGACCACCTCCTCGGCGTATTCGCCGTGGTCCGTCATGAAGCGGAGCACGCCGCCGGGCGCGAGGGTACGCGCGATGTCCTCCACGAAGGCCGGGGTCATGATCCGCCGCTTGCGATGCTTCTTCTTGAACCACGGATCGGGAAAGTGGACGTAGACCGCCTGCAGGGAGGAGGGTCCGAACAGGCTCCGCCAGGCCGTGTTCGCGTTGCAGACCACCACCGCGGCGTTCCCGAGGCCGGCCCGCTCGATCTTGCGCCGGACGCGCTCGGCCATGGGCTTGCGAATCTCGAGGCCGACCAGGTTCAGGTCGGGGCGCTCGCTGGCCCGGCGAAGGAGGAAGTCCCCGTGCGCGCAGCCCACGTCCACCTCGCGGGGCAGGTCGGGGCGCGCGAACACCTCCTCCCAGACGGGCACCTCCACCTCGCCGCGGAAGGTGAGGGGGTTCACGTGTTGTCGGATGCGAGGCCGCGACACGGGCGACTCAGTCGGCGAGAACGTCGCGGTACTTGCCGTCGCCTTCCTTGACGAGCTTCTTGAAACCGAGCCGCTTGAGGTTCCCGTCCGACAGCATCTTCTTGGTGTTCCAGCGTCGGTTGACGAGGTTCTGCGGCTTGCCGATGACCCGGCGCACGGCGCCCTGGCAATCGGGGCAGGCGGTGAGGGCCGGTTCCGAGAGCCGCTGCAGGGTCTCGAAGCCCTCGGCGCACGTCTCGCAGGATCCCGCCTCGACGGCGCGATAGCGATAAGTGGGCATGCTCTCCTCCGGTTGGGTCCGTCCTCAGGATAGCCGCGCCGACTCCCCCGTCCAGCGAGAGAGGCGGGGCGTCTGCGGCGCGACGCCTGGCGGGAGCTCCGGACCGGGCGCTCCCGCCCAAGGCGCCGAGGGGGGGGAACCGGGTCAGTCCTCGCGCGGGAAGCGTGGAGGCGTGCGCTGGATCTCGTCGAGGAGCGCCTCGGACTGGAGGGAGTAGGGCTTGCCGAGGGGAACCAGCCGGCGCGCGATGCCGCGCGCCGTCTTGGGGTAGCCGTTTCGGTTGACCCAGCGGGCCGCGTCGATGATCCGCTCGGCGAGGAGCTGCCGGATCTCCTCGCGGCCGTCGAGGTCGTGCTCCACGGCGAGCTCGCCGAGCCGGTCGAGGCGCGCGAGGACCTCGTCGAGCTTCAGCGGCGCGTAGGCCTTGTGTACGTAGTTGCGCGCCGCGCGCTGGAGTT